>JADFQN010000084.1 GCA_022561755.1 Bacteroidota bacterium | reverse complement strand
CCGCCCTCACGACGTCCACCGCCGCGCCGGTCGCCGTTGCGGCGGTGGCCGCCCCGGGCCTTGTGCTCTTCGCGCCTGCGGCGCGCCTCCTCTTTCTCCTCTTCCGTCGGCTCGGGGAGGAACGGCTTGCGGCTCACGCGGAGTTTGCCGTCGTTGCGCACCTCGATGAGCTGCACCTGCAGCTTGTCGCCCACCTGCATGTGGTCGTCCGGGTTCTCGACGAAGCCGTGGGCCATCTCGGAGACGTGGAGCATGGCCTCCTTGCCCGGCATGATCTCGAGGATCGCGCCGAACGGGAGCATGTTCTTGACCGTGCCCTCGTACTCCTCGCCGATCTCCGGCTGCGCCACGATGCCCTTGATGTATTCAATGGCCTTGTTGGCAGATTCCATGTCGACCGAGGCGATGGTAACATAGCCCTTGCCGTCCCGCTCGTCGATGTCGATCTGGGCGCCCGTTTCGGCCTGGATGCCCTTGATGATCTTGCCGCCGGGTCCGATAATGGCGCCGATGAACTCCGTATCGATGATGATCTGGATGAGGCGCGGGGCCGTAGGAGCGAGCTCCGGACGCGGCGCTTCCAGCGTCTTGGCCATCTCGTCGAGGATGTGATGGCGGCCCACACGCGCCTGGTCAAGCGCCTTCGCCATCGTCTCACTCGTGAGGCCGTCGATCTTGATATCCATCTGGCAGGCCGTGATGCCGTCGCGGGTGCCACAGACCTTGAAGTCCATGTCGCCGAGATGGTCCTCGGTGCCGAGGATGTCGCTCAGGATGACGATCTTCTCACCACCGTCGATGAGCCCCATCGCGATGCCGGATACCGGCTTCTTGAGGGGCACGCCCGCATCCATCAGCGCCAGCGAACCGCCACAAACGGAAGCCATCGACGAGGAGCCGTTCGACTCTAGAATGTCCGAAATCAGACGGATGGTGTAGGGGAACTCTGCCTCGTCCGGCAGCATCGGCTTGAGAGCGCGCTCGGCCAGGTAGCCGTGCCCGATCTCGCGGCGGCCGGGACCACGCATGAAGCGCGCCTCGCCCACGGAGAACGGCGGGAAGTTGTAGTGCAGATAGAAGCGCTTGTCTTCCTGGTCGAAGACCTGGTCGACGGCCTGTGCGTTTCGGCTGGTGCCGAGCGTAACCTGCGCGAGCGCCTGGGTTTCTCCACGCGTAAAGATGGCCGAGCCGTGGACGCGCGGCAGGTAACCCACCTCACTCCAGATGTCGCGCACCTCGTCGGTAGCGCGGCCGTCTAGGCGGCGGCCTTCGTTGAGGATCATGTCGCGCATGACCTCGCTCTCGGCGCTCGAGTAGGCGCTCTTGTAGTCGCCCACGCCGAAGCCATCGGCGTCCGCCTCGATGGCGTCGTCGCCTTCGCCGAAGACCTTCGTGATCATCGCATTGCGGATGGCCTTGATGCCCGCGTAGAAGGTCTCCTTGGCGTATGGCACGCGGAGGTGCTCTTCTATCTCGCCGCCTACCATCTCCTTGATCTTCGCAACGAGAGCAGCATCGGGCGCTACCGTGGTGTACTCCATCGGGGTGATTGCGCCGCGCTCTGCTTCGTACTTGGCCTTCAACTCCAGAAGACCGGCGCAGATCGTCTTGATGTGCGTGTGGGCGAACTCAAGGGCGGCGACCATATCGGCCTCCGAAACCTCAAGCATCTCGCCTTCCACCATCACAATGGAGTCGGCCTTGCCGGCAACCAAAAGGTCGAAATCACTCACGGCGCGCTCTTCCTTCGTCGGGTAGAGGATGAACTCGCCATTCACGCGGCCAACGCGGACGTGCGCCGTAGGTCCGGCGAACGGGCCGCCGGAAAGCATCAACGCAGCACTGGAGCCAACACCGGCGATGCCGTCGGCGTCGATTTCGATATCGGCGGAAAGGAGGAAGTTGAGTACCTGGACTTCGTTTCTGAAGCCATCGGGGAAAAGAGGGCGCAGCGTGCGGTCTATCAGACGCGAGGTGAGCACCTCTTTGTCGGTCGGGCGCGCTTCGCGCTTCATGAAACCGCCGGGGAAGGAGCCCGCAGCGGAATAGCGCTCGCGGTAGTCCACCGTAAGCGGGAAGAAACTCTGTCCCTCACGGACGTCGGCGGAGATGACGGCGGTGCTAAGCACCATGGTGTCGCCGAGGCGGGTCACGACGGAGCCGTGCGCCTGCTTGGCGAGCCTGCCTGTTTCGAGGTGCAGCGTTTTGCCCGCTACCTCTATCGAATGCGTTATCGCGTTCATGGGGTTGTTTGGGTTGATGAATGCACGCCCCGCACTCGCTTGACCTCTCCACGGCATCCCCGCATTACTGCGGGGCGTCTGGCCGGGAATCAGTTTGCTGCGAGCCGACGAATCGAGTCGTCGAAATCGGGCGAACCGCAGGCAACTGACTGCCGAACCGTGGAAGTGGTGTCGCGATGCAGAGCGACGCGGGTTTACGAACCGCTCATGCGGCTCAGAACAAAAACAGCGGCCCTTCTATACGAATAGACCACCGGGAAGGCATTACTTACGAATGCCAAGTTCCTTGATGATGGCGCGGTACCTCTCGATGTCGGTGGCCATCAGGTAGTTGAGAAGACGCCGGCGCTTGCCGACCATCAGCAGAAGGCCGCGCCGGGAAGCGTGGTCCTTCGTATGAGTCTTCAGGTGGCCGGTGAGGTCCTCGATGCGAGCCGTGAAAAGGGCAATCTGAACCTCAGGCTTGCCGGTGTCCTTGCCGTTGCCGCCGTGCTTGGCGACGAGTTCCTGCTTCAGCGCAGTCGTAATCATGCGATATTGGGCGTCTCCGCTTTAGATGCGGTAGAAGTCTGTTGAAGTAGTGCTCCCCGCAATCCCGCAGCCAGTGCGGGACGGGACGGGCTCCCCACAGCCAGTACGGGTCGGATCTCGGTCGAGATCGAGGCGCGAGATCGGAGGCGAATTGGAGATTCGCCGAGCATCTCGCAACGCTGAGATCGGCCGGGAGACGCCACCGTAGGCAAGTTGACTATTTCAACAGACTTCAGGGATGCTAAAGAAGAGGACAGCCTGCGGCGAGCCGCGTAAGGGATGTCTCTCGATTCATGACCGACACGGTTCCCCGCAATGCGGGGCAGGCTGCCGATCAACAACCGCTCAAATTACGTTGCCGAGAGCACGTTCCGCCTGCTTCCGGTCTTCATGAAGCTGCAATACGAGCGCCTCTGCGCGGTCAAATTTGCGCTCGTCGCGGAGGCGCGCCACGAAATGGACGCGGAGCAGCGTGCCGTAAAGATCGCCTTCAAAACCAAGCAGATGGACTTCGGCCTGCACGCTGCCGTCCGTTTCAAAAGTCGGGCGGCGGCCGATGTTCATCATCCCGTCGTATGGACCGGAAGCCGTTTCGGCGCGCACCGCATACACGCCGGGGTGCGGGATGAGCTTGCGCGGATGCTCGGCGCGGAGGTTGGCGGTAGGAAATCCGATCTGTCGCCCGCGCTGGTTGCCCATGACGACGGTGCCCGCGAGGCTGTACGGACGGCCCAGCAGCGTAGCAGCCCGTTGCACATCGCCCTCATCCAGCAGGGCCTTCCTGATCTGTGTCGACGAAACCGCCACGCCGGTTACGATTTGCTCGGGGATGACATCCACCGAGAACCCGTGCTCTTTGCCGAGCGCCTCCAGCGTCGTCCGGCCGCCGCTGCGGTTGCGGCCGAAGCGATGGTCGTAGCCGATGACGATCTCCTGCATTCCCACTGTTCCGAGTAGCACGTCGGCCACGTAGGCCTCGGGCTCCAGCATGGAGAGGTCGCGAGTGAACGGAAGTACCACAAAGCGCTCCACACCATGTGATTGCAGCGCGTCGGCACGCTCCTCCAGTGTGGTGAGGATTGGAACGTGGCCATCCCCCAGCACCTCGCGAGGGTGCGGATCGAACGTGATCACCGTAGCCTTGCCCCCAACGACCGCCGCGCGCTCCACGAGGTACCGCAAGATGGCCTGATGCCCCAGGTGGACGCCGTCGAACGTGCCGGTGGTCAGAACCGAGGCGTCGTTGCGCGTTATTTCGTCCGGGCCGTATTCGCGAAGCACTTGTTTTTGCGTTTGGGAGGATCGGTGTGTTGGAGGATGGGTGTGTTGACGAGCAGCAAGCTAGCCATCCTGCTCTCTGTGTTCCGGTACCTCCCTCACCCCCTTTCCCCCATACCCCCAAACTCCACCAGCTCCTCCAGCCCCCAGGCGTCCTCCACGCGGTACGGCCCGATAGCCTCGCGGCGCAGGGCGACGAGGTGACCGCCGACGCCGAGTTCTTCGCCCAAATCGTGCGCCAGCGAGCGGATGTAGGTGCCCTTCGCGCAGTGCACGAGGAAGTCCACATCGCTTCCCCTTCTTTCTGCTAGATCGAACCGACTGATGGTGACGCGCCTCGGCTTGATCTCAATCATCTCGCCGCGCCGCGCTTTCTTGTAGAGCCGCTCCCCTCCCACCTTGATGGCAGAGAACATAGGAGGGTACTGCTCAATCTCGCCGACGAATTTCTGCCGGGCGGCTTCAAGGTCGGATTCTGTGAGATGATCCGTCGGTTTGGATTCCTCAACCGGTGTCTCGGTATCGTACGAGGCCGTCGTTTCGCCGAGGCGGATGGCGCCGGAGTACACCTTCGGCAGTCCCGTGAACCGCTCCTGCTCGCGCGTGGCCTTGCGCCCGACGAGCACGATCAGCAGCCCGGTCGCCATCGGGTCGAGGGTGCCCGCGTGCCCCACCTTCTTGATCCCAAATACTCTGCGCAGCCTTCGAATCGCGCCGAACGACGTGATGCCCTTCGGCTTGTCAATCAGAATGGCGAAGCCGTCCGGAAGCTGCTCCAACGTATCCGAACGCGTAAGAACCGGAACTGAGACGCCTTCCCGCACAGCGCTCACTGGGCAGCGTCCGGCGCCGCTTCCGATCCATCGGCCTCTCCTCCCTCGTCTACTTGCCCCGCGTGAATCTGCGCAAAAAGCTCTTCAATGCGCGCCACGTGCTGCTGGCTATCGTCGAGGAAGAACCGGAGTTCGGGGATGCGCCGGACCTGATGGCGGATGCGCTGCGCGAGCGCCTGCCGGACTTGCACGGTGAGGGCCTCCAACCGCTTGAACGCGGCATCGCGCTGCTCGGGCTTTTCGCCCAAAACACTCACGTGAACGTACGCGATGCCGAGATCCTTGGTCATGCGCACGCCGGTGATGGTGAGCATCGAGTGGCTGGCCTCGTGGAACTCGTTCTGGAGCAGATCAGCGACTTCCCGCTGGATCATCCGGGAGACACGCTCGGTGCGAATGCTCATGATTTTAGATGTTTCAGATTGGAAGATTAAAGATTGAAGATTGATAATCCGCAATCTTCAATCTGAAACCTTCAATCCCTAGACAGTCAGTGTGCGCTTCGTCTCGATGATCTCGTAGCCCTCGATGTTGTCGCCGACCTTGATGTCGTTGTAGCCCTCGATCGAGATACCGCATTCGTAGCCTGCAGCCACTTCCTTGACGTCGTCCTTGAAGCGCCTCAGCGACGCGATTTCGCCTTCGTAGATAACCACGCCGTCGCGGATGAGTCGGACGTGGTCGTTGCGGGAGATTTTGCCTTCTACGACGTACGAACCGGCAATGGTGCCCACCTTCGGTATGCGGAAGAGATCGCGCACCTCGATGGTGCCGGTGACGTTCTCGGTTTCCTCCGGCGATAGCAGGCCCTCGAGGGCATCGCGGACCTCCTCGATGGCGTCGTAAATGACGGAGTAGGTGCGGATGTCGATCTCCTCGCGCTCTGCGATGGTCCGAACGCCGGCGACCGGCCGGACCTGGAAGCCGATGATGATGGCATCGGAAGCTGCGGCCAACATGACGTCGCTTTCTGTGATGGCGCCCACGCCGCTGTGGACGATGTCGACGGCCACTTCGTCGTTGGAAATCTTGAGTAGCGAATCCGAAAGCGCCTCTACCGAACCACCCACGTCGCCCTTCACGACGAGGTTGAGGTTGGTCAATTCGCCGAGCGCCATCCGGCGGCTGAGATCGTCCAGCGAAATGTGGCGCCGCTGGTGCATGGTCTGCTGGCGCTGGAGCTGGGCGCGCTTGGCGGCCACGTCGCGGGCTTCGCGTTCCTCATTCATTACGACCAGGCGGTCGCCCACATCGGGCGAGCCGGAGAAGCCGAGGATGGCGGCAGGGCGCGCCGGACCTACCTCCGTTAGCCGGCTGTCGCGTTCGTCGAACAGCGCGCGGACACGGCCCGATTCGGTGCCGGCCACGAAAATATCGCCCACCTTCAACGTACCGGTCTGGATGAGGATGGTGGCCACCACACCTCTGCCCTTATCGAGGCGCGCCTCGATAACCGTGCCTACGGCCTTCCGGTCGGGGTTGGCCTTCAGCTCCAGGAGTTCAGACTCGATGAGCACCTTTTCCAGCAGGTCGTTGACGCCATCGCCGGTCTTGGCCGAGATGAGTTCGCACTGGACGTTGCCGCCGTACTGCTCAACGAGCACGTTCTGCTCAGAAAGTTGCTGCATGATGCGGTCGGAGTTCGCCTCGGAGCGGTCCATCTTGTTGATGGCAACCACCATGGGCACCTCCGCAGCACGGGCGTGGTTGATGGCCTCAATGGTCTGCGGCATCACCTGGTCGTCGGCGGCAACCACGAGAACGACGAGGTCGGTAACCTGCGCGCCGCGCGCGCGCATGGCCGTAAAGGCCTCGTGGCCCGGAGTATCGAGAAACGTGATCTCGCGGCCGTTCGGCAGCACAACAGCATAGGCGCCGATGTGCTGCGTGATGCCTCCTGCCTCGCCCGCAACCACGTTCGTCTTGCGAATGTAGTCGAGGAGCGACGTCTTGCCGTGGTCCACGTGGCCCATGATGGTCACCACCGGCTGCCTCGGCTTTAGGTCTTCTTCGGCATCCTCTTCGATAAGAACGAGCTCATCTTCCTCCTCGGACATGAACTCTACGTCGTATCCGAACTCGTCGGCGAGAAGCACGATTCCGTCGGCGTCGAGGCGCTGGTTGATGGATACCATCATACCCAGCTCGAAGCCCTTCTGGATGGCCTCGGCCACCTGCACGCCCATCGCCTCCGCAAGCTCTCCCGTTGAGATGAACTCCATCACGCGGAGCGTGCCGGCCATCTCCCGGATGCGCTCTAGTTCCGCTTCCCGTTCGGCTGCGCGCTCATCGCGGCGGGCACGGCGGCGCCTCTGGCGGTCGCGGCCAATGCCGGAGCCCAGCTGCTGGAGGGTCTCCTGTACGTTGGCGGAAACTTCGGCCTGATCGACCTTTTTCCTACCGCGCTTCCCGCGCTTGCGGCGCCCGGATTCTTCGGGAGCTGAAGGGTGATCGGCTGCGGTTTCGGGAGCGCCCCTCGTCCGCTTCCGCCTGCGCTTGCGCCCGCTCTCAATGCCCGAAATGTCAACTTTGCCGACGACCTTCGTGCCCGTGAGAGAGAAGCGATCACCGCGAATGACGGAACCGTCCCCTTCGCTTCGGGGCTCGAAAGTTTCATCCTCCGGAAAATCTTCAGGAGGCCCTTCCGGCGCATCATCTTCAACTACCGGCTCTTCGGCAACTGGCTCTTCAACCGACTCTACGGCACCTGTTGGGACGTCCTCGACAAGAGCAGCTTCAGCCTCCTCTACTATTGGCTCGGGCGCCTCCGCCACTTCTGCGGCCGGTTGCTCACGCTCGGTAGCGGCTTCTTCCTCGACAACCGCTTCGGGCTCTTCGGCTACAGGCTCAGGTTGATGCTCATCTACCACCGGCTCAGGCTCTTCGGCTACCGGCTCGGGTTGGGGCTCTTCCACCACCGCCTCGGGCTCGATGGGCTCGATTGGCTCATCCTCAACAGCAACAGGTCCCCTGTGCTCAGCCGCAAGGTGCCCGCGAAGCTCGGCTACACGTGCCTTGGCCGCGGCGTCGTCCGAGAACGTATCCAGCACCGTGGCATACATCTCCGGCGTCAGCTTGGCATTGACGTTGCCGGCTTCCAGCTTGGCGTCGAGTTCGTAGCCGCGCTCGCGGAGCGTGTCCACAACGGTGGCGGCCGCGACGTTCAGTTCGCGGAGCACCTTGAAAAGCGGGTAGCTTTTCTGCTTTTTCGACGTTTTCGCCTTTCGGGTGGTTGTTGGCATAGAAGCCGTTTTGGTAACTCGGAGCCGGTTTTTCCGGCGCTTCTGAGAGGCTGTTGAATTACGTGCTCCCCGCAGCGAGCGCGGGGCAGGCTTGTCGGCGAGACAGCCTGCCCCGACTTGTCGGGGAGCGCATCTCGGTTGAGATCAAGGCGCCCCGCAGTACTGCGGGGCAACGAAGAGATCGGCCGAGAGCCGCCGTCGCAGGCAGGATGAAGTATTTCAACAGCTTCCTAATAGAATACGGAATGGGTTCAGATGCCCGCAGGCTCGCCTTCGGTCTCGTCGGTTTCTTCAGCTTCGGCTTCCGCCGCTTCATCTACGGATTCTTCCGAAGCAATGTCTTCGATGCCGTTTTCTTCAGGAGTGGCAGCGTCTGCGGCCGTGTCTTCAGAGGCGGTTTCTTCGGCGGCCGTCTCGTCTGAGGCGGCCTCGTCTGAGGGCGTCTCCTCTGACGCGGGTTCCTCGGTGGCCGCCTCTTCTGCGGCCACCGCTTCGGTAGCAACGGTCTCTTCTGTTGCCACGTCCTCTGTAGGCGCGGCGTCCGCAGCGACGTCGTCTGTGAGCGCCTCTCCTGACGCGGGCTCCTCGATGCCGGCGTCTTCTGCGGTAACCGCTTCTTCTACAACCCCATCTTCCGCATCCGCGGCGGCTTCTTCGGCGGCCTCTTCTTCGGAAGCCTCTTCAGAAGCAGCGTCCAGAATGCCGACTTCCAGGAGCGCCGCCGCGGCGGCTTTGGCCTCCGCCTCAGCCTCCGCCTCAGCCTCCGCCTTAGCCTCCGCCTTAGCCTCGGCCTCCTCATCGACGAACTCCGCTTTCATCAGCATCACAATCTTCAGTGTGGTTTCCACGGGAAGCTCGGTGCGGCGGGCCAGCTCATCCGGCGAAAGCTCCAGCACCGCCTTGGCGGTATCGCAGCCGATATTCTTCAGCTTCCGAATCATCTCAGCGGGAATAACATCGGAGAACTCGCCGATCTCCACGTCCTCCTCGTCCGAGCGGATGTCCCGGTACACGTCCAGCTCATAGCCGGTCAGCTTGGAGGCGAGGCGGATGTTCTGGCCGCCACGCCCGATGGCCATCGACACCTCATCGGCGGGAACCGTCACGCGGGCGCGCGGCGGATCCAGCTCGTCGTGCAGTTCCACCTCAATCGGCTTCGCAGGCGCGAGCGACCGCTTGATGAACTCCATCTTGTCCTTCGTCCACGGGATGACGTCGATGTTCTCGTTTCCTAGTTCACGGACAACGGCATGGATACGGCTGCCTTTCACGCCAACGCACGCGCCGACGGGGTCTACGCGGTCGTCGTGGCTGACTACGGCCACCTTGGCGCGGTCACCGGGCATGCGAACCACCTTCTTGATCTCGACGATGCCGTCATAAATCTCCGGCACTTCAAGTTCAAACAGGCGCTCGATAAACACCGGCGCCGTACGGCTGATGACCACCTGCGGGCCGGCCCCTGCCTGGTCGGCGGGGACCACGTCCTCCACCACCGCGCGCATCATGTCACCCTTGCGGTAACGGTCCTTGTAGATCTGGCCTTCCTTTTGGAGAACAAGTTCCACCTTGTTGTGGATCACGAGCACCTCGCGGCGGCGTGTCTGGTAGATCTCGCCGACCACGATCTCGTTCATCAGCTCGGAGTAGTCGCGGTAGATGTTCTCCTTCTCAATGTCGCGGATCCTCTGGCGAAAGGTTTGGAGGGCCGTCTGGACGGCGCGGCGGCCAAAATCGTTGATCTGAATCGTCTCGGCCACTTCATCGTCCACCTCGTAGTCCTCGTCAATCTCCAGCGCGGCGCTCTCCTCAATCTGCATGACGGGGTCTTCCAGGTCGTAGTCCTCCACCACCGTACGGATGTGGATGATCTGGTAGTCGCCGTTGTCGGGGTTGAAGATGACCTCGAACGCCTCCGGGTCGTCGGCGCCGTAGCGCTTCTTGATCAACGTGCGGAACACGTCCTCGACGATGACCTGAAGCGTATCACGGTCGATGTCTTTCTCGCGCGCAATCTCTGCGAACGCGGATACGAGCACGGTGCTTTGCATGGCAGATTCGGTCTAGGTTCTTCGGTCTTTGTGCTTCGTGCTTGGCGCTTCGAAATTGGGCTTTGGAACTGTGCTTGGGCGGTGAAGCGGCACAAAGTGCGGCGGGACGCTAGGAGGCTGTCGAAATACTACGCCGTAAGCGAGGCGCGCGAATCTTGGCCGAGATCAAGGCGCGAAATCGCAGGCGAATCGGTGATTCGTGAAGTATTTCGCAACGCGGAGATCGGGCAAGAGGTGCCGCCGCAGGTAGGTGGAGTTTTTCAACAACCTCCTAGGAGCGGAGAACGAAGGGCAAAGAATTGTCCGCTACCACGGGAGCTCTACGAGCGCCTCGCGGATAGCGGAGAAAGGGAGTTCAGTG
This sequence comes from Bacteroidota bacterium, assembly GCA_022561755.1. GTDB lineage: Bacteria > Bacteroidota > Rhodothermia > Rhodothermales > Rubricoccaceae > JAHEJB01. Next base: position 2,907 of record JADFQN010000084.1, on the reverse strand, counting down.
GGGTTGACCTGGCCTTTTACAGCCAAAGTGATGGCATCGTCACCCACAGCGGAAAGGGTGCCTACAATGGTGGTTTCTTCTGAATCGCTGGCGTACGTAACGCGCAGATCGCGGCCGATGTGATGTGGGTACTGGCGCGGCAGGGCAAGCGCACGACTCGTGCCCGGCGAGGACACGTGGAGGTTGTACTTGCCCTTGATGACGTCTTCGGTGTCGAGCAGGAAACTGAGCCGGCGGCTGGTTTCGGCGATCTCGTCGAGGCCGGCCCCTGCGTCGCTGTCCACGTAGACCTCCACAACACGGCTGCCCGTTCGGCCGCGAACCTCCACGTCAACGACGAAGAGATCGGCGCCGGCCACAGCTTCCTCGGCGAGGGCGTGGACACGTGCAGTTAGCGGATTAAATGTCGGTTGTGGGTTCATACGGAAAACGCCCGTTCCAGGAACAGGCGTCGTCTGCGCAAGAGCTCAGAAACAACAAGAGGCGGGAACCCCGCCTCGGACTGTCGCCCCAGCGAATGGAGCAGAACAATATACGGCGATTGGGGCCTTTACGGTAATGATTTGAGGCTCCTCGGATGGCCGGCCAGGAAAGTAGTACTGCCCCTGGAAGCCTCAGACGCACCCTTCACCGAGAATGCTTGCTGCGCCGGCAAGCGCTGCGGAGAGACAACCTCACCAAATCATCAGGCAAGGATTCATCGGTTCCGGCCATACTCAAACAGCGTGTCGTGGACCTGCGCCGAATCGGATTCTGGATAGTCCGCCATGAAGTGAAGGCCCCGGCTCTCTTTTCGCCGTCGCGCGCTCGCCACAATGAGGTGGGCCACAGCGATGAGATTCCGTAGCTCACACAGCGCAGAGGACACGCGCGTGCGATCGTAGAAATCCTCGGTTTCCTCGTAGAGGAGTTGCACGCGCCGTTCCGCGCGCTCCAGCCGCAGTGTTGACCGAACGATGCCGACGTAGTCGCTCATCAACCGGCGAACCTCCTGCTTGTTGTGCTGCACCAGCACCCATTCGCGCGTGTTGTGGGTGCCGCTCTCGTCCCACGCCGGAATGCGCTCTTCCAACGCGCTCGATTTCGCGTACTCAACAGCAGGCCTGATGGCGCGGTGCGCGAACACGAGGGCTTCCAAGAGCGAATTCGAGGCCAGCCGGTTGGCGCCGTGGAGTCCCGAGCACGTGACTTCTCCACACGCAAGCAGGCCGGAAATACTCGTGCGGGCATATTCGTCTACCTTCACGCCGCCGCAGGTGTAATGCGCGGCAGGGACCACTGGAATCGGCCCGGACGTCATATCGATGCCGTGGCTTAGGAGCGTTTCGTGGATGTTGGGGAAGTGGGCGGTGACCTCCTCCGCCGGTTTGTGGGAGATATCGAGCCACACGTGGGGCTCGCCCCGGCGCTTCATCTGGTCGTCGATGGCGCGGGCCACGATGTCGCGCGGTGCGAGCTCTTCCCGGTCGTCGTAGCCGGGCATGAAGCGTTCGCCCCCGAGGTTTCGTAGCACGCCGCCGTCGCCTCGCACGGCCTCGGTGATGAGAAACGACCGGCCGCCAAAATCAACGCCCGGCAGATAGAGGCTGGTCGGGTGGAACTGGATGAACTCCATGTTGGCGATGCGGCAGCCGGCGCGCCAGGCCATGGCGATGCCGTCGCCGGTCGCGCCGGGCGGGTTGGAGGTATAGAGATAGGCCCTGCTGGCGCCGCCGGTGGCCAGCACCACGATGCGGGCGCGGAACAGATCGACCCGGCCCCGGTTGCGGTCGAGGGCATAGACCCCGACGCAACGGCCTCCTGCGCCCGAGGCATCGCGGCGGATGATCAGATCGATGGCCATGTGATCCTCGAAAATGTCGGCGTTGGCGCGCCCGGAAAGCTGGTGTTCGAGGCAGGCCTGGATGGCGCGGCCGGTGGCGTCGGCGGCATGGACGATGCGGCGGTGGCTGTGGCCGGCCTCGCGGTTGAGATGCAGCGGACCGGCGCCGTCTTCGTGGGTCAATTGGATGCCGTAGGATTCAAGCTTGGCGATGACCTCGGGGCCGCTTTCGACCACATGGCGGACGATCTCGGGATCGCTGAGGCCGGCGCCGGCCTTGATGGTGTCGGTGATGTGGGATTCGAAGGAATCGGCGTCACCGAGGACGGTGGCGATGCCGCCTTGGGCCCAGTTGGTCGCGCCCTGATCCAGCTTGTGTTTGGAAAATACGGCAAGGCGGGCATGGCCGGGCATCTCCAGGGCGACGCCGAGGCCGGCGGCGCCGCCGCCGAGGATGATGATGTCGTAACTGAAATCTTCCTTGTTCATGGCCGAGTTCATGGCCGGGCCGGCCTTGCCATGGCGGCTTGATGCCGGGCCTCGGCAGGTGCCGCGATTTCCAGGATCAGCTTCTTGAGGATGGCCTTGGCAAAGGCATCGCGGTCCTCGGCCTTGATCACGAAAGAACCCGGCCCGCCGGTCACCGCCTCGCGGTAATAGAGATCCAGCTCGGGCATCGATGGCCGCTCGATGACCAGGCCGTTGACGGTGATGCCCTTGGCCACCGCCATATCGCGGGCGAATTCGACCGCAAGCCCGCCTAGGGTGTTGGGGCCGTCACCGGAGACATCGATGACGCGGCGGGTGCCCTCGAAGCCATTGTTGTCGATCGAGGTCGCGGCCAAGGCAATGGCATCGCCGATGGCGTTGCCGCCGGGACAGAACATGCGCGGCTGGGCCAGGACCCTGGCGCCGAAGCTACCGGCCTCGGCGGCGTTGCCGATGCGCATCCACGGAACGCTGAGCCGTTCGCAGCCATCGGCGGCGAACTCGATATAGCTAACGGCGATGGAGCGCAGGACACCGCGGGAAATCGCAGCCAAGACCCGTGGATTGATCAGCGCGCCGGCGTAGCCCCGGTGCTG
>JADFQN010000083.1 GCA_022561755.1 Bacteroidota bacterium | reverse complement strand
GGCCTACCGTAATCAACTTCTATCTTGCGGATCGCTCGGCTTGCGCGGGATGGCCACCATCCCAGACGTACGCGGACAACGCTGCGTGCGCGATTTATTACAGGCTCGCTTCGACCACATGCGAGACAAGAACGCGAACTTCCTGTGGTGCAACGCCCGTGTCATCGCCCTCGATTTCTACGAATATCTCGGCCTCCAGACCATAGGCCCCGAGTTTGAGATTGAGGGCATCGGGCCCCACTATGTGATGTGGAAGATGGTAGACTGACGCAAACGCATACATTGAAACCTCGCCTCGCAGTTGCCACCGAGGGCGTCTTATCCGTACGATGTAGCGATAACATTGGTACAGAGTTCTAAGGCATTGTAGCTATGCGCCCTAGACCCTGTTAACTTTGCGTGCTTTCCGTCACCATGACGGATAACGAGTAGTTAGGCAGTTAAGACTGTCGGACGGTTCGTCGACGCGCTCCACCCCTCGCCCGACCTGATGCATGGCAAGGAAGAAGCCCCGGAAGAAGGTGATCAAGCTCAGCGAGGCTGAGGTGCCTGAGTTCCTCCGGATCGTCTACGACGACCTCGCGTTCCTTCGATCGTTGGACTTTTCTGCTCCGTCGCGAACCGAGGTGCGGTTCTCGAGCTCCGTGCTACGGAGGCTACTGCACGAGCACATGCTGGACGCGGCTTGGACGTTCTCGAACATGGAGGGGGAGCCGAGGGTCGAGGCCGTGGACTTGGATGCATTACTCGGAGACGTGCCGAGGAGGTACGTGCACTACGCGTATGCGGGTGGCGCTCACACCCAGGGCGCCCAGCACGCTGGCCACGTGCTTCTCGTGGTGCCACGGGATGAGGTGACGGACGGCGACTATGCTGCTGTAACGAAGGCCGTGTCGGAGAAGCTCCGGCCGGGCGTACGCCGCGAATTCACACTGCGAGAGTTCTGCACCTCACCCTCGGTGGTGAGCGGAAGCGCAGCAGTGAGTCGCGTCGACGTCGTTCGGTACGTCGCGAACAAGCTTGGGGGTGTCCATTGGGACAACCGGCGGCAAGCGTGGACCAGCCATCAGGGATCTCGGCATCGCCTCCTCGACGAGCAGCACATAGTCGTGCGTGGGTTGCCCGGCGCTCTCTTCGAGATCGTATCGATCGCCGAGGCGGTTGTCGCGGCCCCGGACACCGGCAGACTGATGGAAAAGATCGATCAAGAAGCGCCCGAACCGACGCCGGTGGTCGAGGTTCTGCAGTTCCGGGAAGGACGCACTGGGGAAATACGCGGATCTAACCTTCCGTCCGAAAAATCCGCCACTCAGTCTTGTTGCCCGGGCACTGCGCCGGGTCGTCTCACGGATCACTGCCTAACAAGCGATTTGCTGCTGACGTGGGTTGATGTGGTCGGTAGCGCTTCGTACTTGTTTGCGGGCGGGCCACACTGCTGAATCGCGAGACGTTACCCCACCACCGGCAGCCCAAACGTAAACGTTGTCCCTTCGCCGGGCGTGCTTTCCGCCTCGATAGCGGCGCCGGAAGGGCGAGGATTTCGAGGCCAATGACCTGGCCGTACTATACAGTTCTCCAGTGAACCTGATCCATGCTGCTGCCCTCGTGAACGAATCGCCCGCCATCATCACCCGCCATCTGACCAAATCGTACGGCCCGGTCGAAGCCCTGCGCGGGCTCGACCTGGACGTGCAGCGGGGTGAAATCTTCGGCTTCCTGGGTCCCAACGGCGCCGGCAAGACGACCACCATCCGCTGCCTACTCGATCTAATCCGCCCCGACGGCGGCACCGCGACTGTGCTGGGCCTGGACCCGCAGACCCACCCTGTGGCGGTGCGGGCGCGCGTCGGTTATCTGCCCGGCGAACTCCACCTGGAAGGCAACCATACCGGTCGCCGCGTGCTGCGCTACTTCAGCGCCCTGCGGGGCCGCCCGGTCGCCTGGGACGTCGCGAACGCCCTGGCCGAACGCCTCCGTCTCGACCTCGACCGGCCCGTCAAGAACCTCTCGAAGGGCAACAAGCAGAAGGTCGGCCTCGTCCAGGCCCTGATGCACCGCCCGGAGCTACTCCTGCTCGACGAGCCTACCAGCGGCCTCGACCCGCTCATGCAGCAGGAAGTGCTGGCGTTGCTCCGCGAAGCCAAGGCAGGAGGGGCGACGGTCTTTTTCTGCTCGCACATCATGAGTGAAGTGGAGGCCCTGGCCGAGCGCGTCGGCATCATCCGGCAGGGGCGGCTTGTCGAGGTGGCGGATACCGCCGCGCTCATCGGCCGGGCCGTGCACCATGCGAAGGTTCAGTTTCGGAACCCCGTCGATGGCGATGTCCTGGACGGCGTGCCCGGCGTGACGGTGCTTGCGCGCGACGACTCCCGAATCTTTACGCTGCAGGTAGAAGGCGAGATGGATGGGCTCATCAAAGCCCTCGCGGCCTTCCCGGTTACCCACCTCGAAACGACCCGCGCTTCTCTCGAAGACGTGTTCCTCGCCTACTATCAAGACGACGACGTTCCTACGGAGGATCATTGAGATGGGAGCCGTTTTCCGCTATACGCTGATTCGCTTCCGGGGCCGCATCCTTGCCTGGGGCCTCGCCCTGGCCGCCCTCGGTCTGTTCATAATCCCATTCTACGACCTGTACCTGGAGCAAGAGGAATCGATGCTCCAGTTGTTGGAAGCTTATCCGCCCGAGGTCATGGCCTTCTTCGGCGGCATGGCGGACATCACCAGCCCCGAGGGCTTTCTCGACGGGCAGCTGGCGACGCTGCCGGTGATCCTCGGCATTTTTGCAGTCCTGGCCGGCAGTGCCCTCCTCGCCCGCGACGAAGAAAGCGGCCGACTGGACTTGATCCTGGCCCATCCTGTGAGCCGCCTTGCGCTCTTCGGAGGACGTCTCGCAGCGTTTGTCGCGGCCACCTTCGCCATTCTGACCCTCTGCTGGCTGGGCTTTTCGATCCCGCTGAGCGGCTCGTCCATGGGTGTGAGTTGGGGGCAGATGACGCTTCCTTTCCTGTCAGTCCTGGCGGTGGTACTGGCTTTCGGCACGCTGGCGCTGCTCCTGAGCATGCTGCTCTCCTCGCGCCGGCGAGCCGCAGGGACGGCAGGCGGCGTGATGGTAGCCAGTTTCTTCCTCTCGGGCCTGGCCAATCTGAACGCGGATCTGGAACCCTTTGCCCGAATCCTGCCTTACGAATACTTTCAGGGTGGCAGTGCAATCAACGGCCTGAACCTGGTATGGTTCGCCGGGCTGCTGGCCGTCAGCGCGTTCTTCTCAGCACTAGCCGGGTGGCGGTTCCAGCGTCGCGACATCCGCGTCGGCGGTGAAGGGAGCTTGGGATTAGCCCGCCCCGCCTTCCTGTCCCGCCTGCGCCGAACGTCGTTGTGATCTCTAACGAACTACCGTCATGTACTATACCGTAAAGGCCCGCTATATCCCGTCCGAGATGGCCGATTTCTATCGCGAACTCACTGACGGAACCATCCAGAGCCAGCGGCCCGACGGGCAGGAGATTGTCGCGTCAATGGGCCGGGCGCGAGTCACCGAACCGGGGGTCGTGAGGTGGAGTGAGCAGTGTTTCTGCCCGACGCCCCTCGCACACGAGCGGCAAACCGTTTACGACCGCTATTTCATCGACGTCGAGACGGAAGTGGTGGACGGCTACGTCGCCTTCGACGGGGAAAGCTTCATGGACCGCCTCGCCCGCGCCGCGTCGTCGTGAAGGCTAGCGAGATACGATCATTTTCTACGTCGAGAAGGCTCGATACCTCCAGACCATCGGCCCCAAGTTCGAGATTGAGTAAATTGGGCCGCACTATGTGATGTGGAACGTGGTAGTCTGACGCAAACCCGTACATTCAGACCTCACTTCGCAGTTGCCATCGAAGGCGTCTTATGCGTACGATGTAGCGATAACATGCGGCACAGAGTTCCAACGCGTTGTAGCTACGCGCCTTACACCCTGTTCACTTTGCATGTTATCCGTCACAGTGACGGACAAACAGTAGCTATGAGCAAGATCAGCCGACGCGATTTCATCCTCTGCGTTGGCGCAGCCGCCGTCGCCTTCACCTCTACTCCTACGTCGGCCCTATCCAACGGAGCATCGAAAATGTACGGACTGATCGGAAAGATAAATGCCGCACGCGGCAAGCGGGACGAGTTGATCGCAATCCTACTTGAAGGTGTAGCCGGTATGCCCGGCTCTTTGAGCTATGTTGTGGCGAAAGATTCGACCGACGAGGACGCAATCTGGGTCACAGAGGTTTGGGACACCAACGCGAGCCATGAAGCTTCGCTTTCGCTCCCGTCTGTGCAAGAGGCCATTGCTCAGGGACGGCCACTAATCGCTGGCTTCGGTGAGCGGTTTGAGACGATACCCATCGGAGGCCACGGATTGGTAGCGGAGGAAAATCGATGAGCTGCATAACAAGGCCATGCACCTGACGATCCGCTGGCGCGTCTCGCAGGTGATGGCCAAGCCGTTTACCCCGCCACCGGCAGCCCGAACGTAAACGTGGTCCCTTCGCCGGGGGTGCTTTCGGCTTTGATGGAACCCCCGTGGAGGTCGAGGATTTTGCGGGCGATGGCGAGGCCGAGGCCGCATTTTCCTCGTCCGTTCATGAGCGTTCTGGCGATGAGGCACCACGTGGTCACCCGTCTCGTGGAACGCTTCGCCTACCTCTGCGTCTGCTGGAAATAGTCAAAAGAGTCTCCGATGACCAAGCTGCTTGAACGAGCCTTTGCGGAAGCCTCCTCTCGCCCGGAGGAGGAGCAGGACGCTATCGCTGCAGGCATCCTCTCGGAACTCGAGGACGAGAAAGGGTGGGAGGAAAGGTTCGTTGCCACTACCGACAAGCAATGGGATGGTTTGGCGGAGATGGCTCGGGGCGATATCAAGGGTGAAGGATCTGTACGGCTAGATGAGTTGATCAGAGGCGAACGTGGTTGAGTCACGCGTTACGCGAGACTTCTGGAAGCGGTTCTCGTCGCTGCCTACCCACGTACAGGAACGAGCCCGCACGTCCTATGCGCTCTGGATTGAAAACCCACGGCATCCGAGGCTCCATTTCAAGCGGATCAGCAAACGGCAACCGATCTGGTCAGCCCGCGTCGGCGCTCACCATCGCGCGCTGGCGCTTTGGGAGAAGGAAGGAGAATCGGTGTGGTGGTTCTGGATCGGGAGGCACGCGGAGTACGATGCTCTGATCAAGCGTCTCTGATCTTCCATCCGCTACGGCAGACGACTAGTCCTAACCCGCCACCGGCAGCCCGAACGTAAACGTGGTCCCCTCGCCGGGGGTGCTTTCGGCTTTGATGGAACCCCCGTGCAGGTCGAGGATCTTGCGGGCGATGGCAAGGCCAAGTCCGGCCCCTTCCCCATCCGACCGGGCGCGGCTGGAATCAGTGCGCGAGAAGCGGTCGAAGATGTTCTCGAGCTGATGGGGCGCGATGCCCACGCCGGTATCGTGCACCATCACGCAGACACGTTCTCCATCGAGTTCCGGCCGCACCTCAACCCGGCCGCCCTCCGGCGTGTGGCGCAGCGCGTTGTCGAGCAGATTCGTTAGCACCCGCTCCATGAGCCCAATGTCGGCGCGGACAAGCGGGAGGCCGCCCTCCGGCAGCACAGCTACGAGTCGCACGCCCCGCTTCTCCGCCTCCGGCTCGTACTGCATCACCACGTCCTGCACGAGTTCGGCGATGGGGAACGCTTCGAAGTGCGGCTCCATCTGCCGGGCGTCGAGCTTGGAGAGATCAAAAAGCTGGCTTACGAGGCTGGAAAGCCGTTTCGTCTGCGCGAGCGCCACGTTTACGTAGCGCCGCCTCTTTTCGGGCTCGAGCGAATCCTCCTTGAGCTGAAGCGTTTCGAGGTAGCCCTGGATGGACGCCAACGGGCTCCGCAAATCGTGCGAGACGTTCGCCACCAACTCCCTTCGCAGCCGATCCGTGTCGCGAAGTTCCTCCACTTGCTCCTCAATCCGGTCGGCCATCGAGTTGAAGGTGGAACCCAGCCTCCCGATCTCGTCGGTGGAACGCACCTCGAACCGGCGGTCCAGTTGGCCTCCCTCAAAATCCGTGACCACGCTCTGGAGTTTGATCAACCGGCGCGACACCCACCAGAATAGAAAGAGCCCAACCAAGGCCGTCAGGACAAACGCGAAAAACGCTACGCGGAGCACCAGGCGCTTCAAAAGGCCCATGCGGAGCATCGCCAGAACATGGTCGTAATCCTCGCCCTGCAGGATGATGTAGAGGTAGCATCCTTCCTTCCCCATCACGGTAATCGGCCAGACGCTGAACGTTTTCGAGCCATTCTCGTGAGTCGGGTCGTCCCCAAAAATGGGCGGAGGCTCGCCGGACATGAGGCGCATAATCGGCCCAAGGGATACGTGCGAGAGAACCGGTGGATCGCCCCCGTCCATGAACCACCACTTTATCTCGCCGTCGGCTTCGAGGAGGTACACATCGATGCGGCGGTTGATCTGCGTCAGTCCCCCAATGATGCCGTTGATGGCTTCTTCGTCGACACCTTCCAGCAGGTGGGGTTCAAAGCGGGGCGCGAGATCGCGGGCGAAGTCTCGGTGCAGCTCCTGATCGGCAGCGACCATGACTTCCTCCGTCGCCCCGGCGGAGAGCATCGCCAGCACAATCCCCAGCCCGAACAGCAGCACCAGAAAAAGCGCCGCGAGCCGAACGTAGAACCGCTGCCACCAGCGGACGGGCTCGAGAGTCTGTCGGACTCCGTTCGGTTCTACTGCGGCGGTGTTCGATTGGCCCATTATTCCTGCTCTTTTTCGTTACGTAGCCCCATTATGCGCTTCAAAAGAGCAATAAATTGGTCTCGATTTTCCACTTGCCTCGCTACGATCCCCAAAGTCCGACAGCCTCCTAGGAGGCTGTTGAAATACGTCATCCTGCCTGCGACGGCGCCTCTCGGCCGATCTCTTCGTTGCGAGATGCTCGCTGAATCACCGATTCGACCGCGATCTCGCGCCTTGATCTCAACCGAGATGCGCTCCCCGACAAGTCGGGGCAGGCTGTCTCGGCGACAGAGCACGTAATTCAACAGACTCCTAGGCGGGCTGCTCGTCGGCTTCAAGCTCTTCCTCTTCGGCAAACCGGTACCCGACGCCCCAGACCGTCCGGATGAACCGGGGGTGCTCGGGCTCGGACTCGATCTTTCCTCGGAGGCGGTTGATGTGGGAGTTGACGGTGTGGCTATATCCGGCATACTGATACCCCCAAACGAGATCGAGCAGCTCCTGGCGGGAGAACGCGCGGCCCGGATGGCGGGCAAAAAGGGCGAGTAAATCGAACTCCTTGGCCGTCAGTTCGACGGGCTCGTTGTGCAGTACCACGGTGCGTTTGGCGGGCGAGATGGCCAGCGGCCCCACCTCAATATCGCGCCGGGCGTCGCCCTCGTTGTCGGTTCCATCCAGCCTGCGACGGCGGATGAGGGCCTTGACACGCGCAAGGAGCTCGTGGATCGAGAACGGCTTGGTCACGTAGTCATCCGCGCCCACGTCGAGGCCGAGCACCTTGTCCATCTCCTCGGTCTTGGCCGTGAGCATCAGGATGGGCGTGGGGATGCCCTCGCTCCGCAGCGTTGAACAAACCTCCAGGCCATCCATGCTCGGCAGCATCCTGTCGAGAATGATGAGCACGTAATCACCCACGCGGGCACGGTCGAGGCCCTCCTGGCCATCCCCGGCGGTATCGACGCGGTAGCCGAGGTCGCTGAGGTGAATTTCGACGAGATCCGCGATGTCCGGGTCGTCTTCTACGATGAGGATTGCAGCTGCGTGTGCCATATCGTTGTTGCTCGGTTCTCGGAGTCTACGCGCAAAGAGCCTCCAAGTCTCTCACGAAAGCGTAGATTGAGCGATTAGCGCGTATTCCGTAGTGCGTAGAGATGGCAGCATGGATTACGCAGTACGAAAAACGCAATAGGCTCATGAAAATCCCGTCCCTCGTCCTCCGGCAGCTCTACACGAACGGCAGCCTCACGCCCACGAACGGCGGCGTCAGCTTCAGCCTCAAGAACCGTTTGGTGGATGCGAAATTGACCGGCCTCCACAAGGTGACGGTCGATGGCAATGAAGTCGCGGCCGGCCAACTGACGATGACTCTCGACGACGGCGCCACGCGCACCGGTGCCGACATCACATCAACCAACCCGGTCGATTTCCCGCTGAGTAGGGTGGTCAAGATTTACGCGCCCGGCATTAAGGTGGGCAACGGCGTTCACAAGATTGCGCTCGAGTTCGAGATTGAGGGCATGGGCAAGATTGGGTTTAAGGTGAATGATTCGGTGGTAGAGGAAGAGCCGAATCGCGTGAAGGTGCCCCGCCACGACGACGACTTCGCCGAGGCTGCTATAAAGGACCGCCAACAGTTTGTGGAGAAGTTCACAGGCGAGAAACTCGAGCACATCTGGCAGTACTCCATCGACCCGGAGAAGCTTCAGGGCAACGTGGAGGCGTACGTGGGCGTGGCGCAGGTGCCGATTGGCATAGCGGGGCCGCTTACGGTGAACGGCGAACACGCGCAGGGAGATTTTCTCATTCCGATGGCCACCACCGAGGGCACCCTCGTGGCCAGCTACAACCGGGGGATGAAGGTGCTGAACCTCTCCGGCGGCGTGACATGCACCGTCGTGGCCGACGCCATGCAGCGTGCGCCGGTTTTCGTTTTTGAATCGGCCCGCGAAGCGCGTGACTTCAAGGAGTGGCTGAACGAAAACATGGACCCGATCCGGGAAGCGGCCGAATCCACGACCAGCGTCGGCAAGCTGCAATACATTGACACGTATCTCTCCAACCGGTTCGCGTTCTGCCGCTTCAACTTCACCACGGGCGACGCCGCAGGCCAGAACATGGTGGGCCGCGCCACCTTCGCCGCGTGCTCGTGGATTCTGGACAACGACGACACCATCCGCCGCTTCTACCTCGAAAGCAACTTCGCGACAGACAAAAAAGCGAGCATGGTGAACATCATGCGGACGCGCGGCAAGCGCGTCACTGCCGAATGCACGGTCAGCGCCGAGGTGCTGCGGCAGCACCTCCGGGTGGAGCCGAAAAACCTCTTCTACCACTACGGCATCGCACAGATCGGCTCGGCGCTCGCGGGTGTGAACAACAACGGCCTGCACTCGCCGAACGGCATCACGGCGATGTTCATCGCCACCGGGCAGGACGTAGCGAACGTCGCCGAGTCGAGCGCGGCGCTGCTGTACTGCGACCTCACGCCCGACGGCGACCTCTACATGTCCATCACGATCCCGAGCCTCATCGTGGCCACGTACGGTGGCGGAACAGGCCTCGGCACACAGAACGAGTGCCTACGGATGCTCGGCTGCGCGGGCCAGAACGGCGTGAGAAAGTTCGCTGAGATCGTAGCGGGCGTCGTTCTGGCGGGCGAAATCAGCCTTGCGAGCGCCATTTCGTCCAACGACTGGGTGTCCAGCCACGAGAAGTTTGGGCGCAATCGCTAGTGATATCGTGATTACGTGATCGGTGAGGTGTAGAGCGTAGAGCGTAAGAGAGATCAACGAAGCATCACGCACCGTGTCATTACGCAATACGAACTACGAAATGACCGACCTACCCCAGCTTGCTGATCCGCCTCAGCCGGTACAAACGCGCGACCGTGCCCACGACCCCGAGAGTGAGCGCGCGCTGGTGGAAAGCCTCAGGCAGCGCTGGCGCGAACGCCGAAAAGTACCAGCGCCGAAGGAGCTATCCGCCGCCGAGAAGGCGGGCTTTGAGGAAATGGTAATCACGAAGCCGCCGGGGCTCGTCCGGCGCTTCTTTACGGTTCAGCGGCATTCGGCGGGGCTCGTCTACGGCTCGGCCGTGGCCGTAGCACGCGACCGCGAGCAGTTCGCGTGGGTGAAGGGCTTCCCGCTCTTTCTGATCAAGATCGCGGCGTTCTTCGTCACGCCGCTGGTACGCAGGAATCTCCGGAAATTGCCGCTTGAAGTTCAACTCCGCCGCCGACTTGAACTCCTCGGCCCTACGTACATCAAGCTCGGGCAGGTACTGGCCCTGCGCGAGGACATCCTCCCGCGCTTCATCACGGAGGAGTTGAAGAACCTCCTTGACCGCCTCCCGGTGATGCCGTTCGCGGACTACCTCGACCGCGTGGCGAAGGGGCTCGGCCGCCCCATCGACGAGATGTTCGACTGGATCGATCCAACGCCGATAGGGAGCGCATCCATCGGGCAGATCCACCGCGCCCAAACCGTCGGCGGCGACGATGTGATTCTGAAGGTCGTCAAGCCGCACATCTACATCACCCTAAAGCGCGACGCGCGCCTGTTGGGCTTTCTTGGCTCGTTCCTACAGGTGTTCTTCTCGCGCTTCCAGCCCAAGCGCATCCTCGACGAGTTCACCGAATACACGCTCCGCGAAGTGGACCTCCGGCTGGAAGCCGACAACGCCGAGCAGTTCACGCTCAACTTCAGCGACGTCCCCGAGATCCGCTTCCCGAAGATCTACCGCGAGTATTCGAGCCGGCTCGTGCTCACGATGGAGCTGTTCGAGGGCATCCGGCCGGACACGCCCGAGTCGCGCGCGCTGCCTCAAGATGCCCGCGAGAGGGTGGTCGACCTCGGCGCTCAGGCCATCATCCGGATGCTGTACTCGGACGGCTTTTTCCATGCGGATCTCCACCCCGGCAACCTGTTCGTCTTGAATGCCGAGCCGGATGCCGAAGGCCACGTCCGCCCCAGCCTAGGCTTCATCGACCTGGGCATGGTGGGCCGCTTCGACGGCGAGCTGCGGCGGACGCTGATGTACTACTATTACTCGCTCGTCACCGGCGACGCCGAGAACGCCGCTCGCTATCTTACGAGCGTGGCCCAGCTCGGCCCGAAGGCGGATCAGTTGGGATTCAAGAGGGCCGTGGCCGATCTCATCCGCCGATTCAATGCTGCGGCCAGGCATGGTGACTTTTCGCTGGCGCAGCTCATCATGCAGTCTGTGGGGCTCGGCGCCCAGTACCGGATGTACTTCCCGGTAGAGTTGGTGTTGATGACAAAAGCGTTGATCACATTCGAGGGCGTAGGCCAGATTCTGCTGCCGGGTTTCGACGTGGCGAAGGCATCCCAGAAGCACGTCAACAAGCTGTTTCTCGGCCAGTTCAACCCCGGGGCGTTGCTGAAAGAGAGCATCAAAGGCGCACCAGAACTCGTCGATCTCCTCGTCAGGGGCCCGTCGCTTGTGGCCGAGGGCCTTCGCTTCCTCGAAACGCAAATGCGCCAACCCGCCGTGAATCCGCTTGCGGGAATCCGCAGCAGCCTGCTCGCGGGCGCGTCGCTCGTCTCGGGCACCATTGCCGCCAGCGTAGGCGGGCCGTGGTTCCTCTGGGCGCCGCTGTTTGGGTTGGCGGCCATATTTACGTTAAGACGATAGGTTACAAAACGATTCCCCGGAAGTAACCGCCCTCTTCCGTTCTACTCCAAGTGACTCCAAAATTGGAGATTCCCAAAGGAAACAACCTGAGGCCAACAAGATTACACCCCTATGCCTACTGATCCCCCTCTCGCCTCCGGCACCCTGCCGTACCCGCTCTCCGCGAGCATGACAACCCGCGATTTCCTCATCGACGGTCGCGACCAGGACTTTTCGCCACTCGAAGAGTCGATGCTCGATGTCGTGAAAACGATCTACGATCCAGAGATCCCCGTACCCATATGGGATCTTGGACTGATCTACGGCTGGGACGTTGAGGAAACCAGCGACGGCGCCAACGTTACCGTCCGCATGACGCTGACCGCGCCCAACTGCCCCGCAGCGGAGACTCTCCCGGCTGAAGTTGAACAGGGCTTTAATGCCCTGGAGGGCGTCCACCATGTTACTCTCGACCTCGTCTTCACGCCGACGTACGCGATGGAGATGATGAGCGAAGAGGCCAAGTTGACGTTGGGGTTTATGTAAATCGTGGTCGGGGTGTATTGCGCGTGGGCGTATCGCCATTCGCCCCCACGTTCGGCTTGAGAGGAAACTCTCTCCCTCTCCCCTTGTTGGGAAGAGAGCCGGGGTGAGGGGAGATCGTTCACGATTTCCCTCACAAATCAGCTCGGGTTGGACACGGCGTGCCGTGTCCCGACGATTCACTACATGCAACTTCCCCTCCCATCCTCCGAGATTCCTCTCCTCGACCAGGAGGAGCGGCCGTGCTATCTCGATTCGGCGGCGACGACCCTAAAGCCACGCACCGTGATCGACCGGATCGCGCGGTTCTATGCGGAGGAGAACGCGCCGGTGCATCGCGGGGTATACGAACTCAGCCAGCGCGCGACGGATCTCTACGAGCAGGCGCGGAAGACAGTGGCGGAGTTCGTCGGGGCGGATGTGGAAAGCCTCATCTTTACCAAGGGCACCACGGAGGGCCTGAACCTTATGGCGCGGGCGTGGGCCGAGGAGAAGCTGAAGGCCGGCGACGAAATCGTCATCAGTGCGCAGGAGCACCACTCCAACTTTACCCCGTGGCAGGAAATGGCCCGAAGGACGGGAGCCACGCTGCACTTCGCACCGCTGAACGCGAACGGAACGCTCGATCTCGAAGGCGCGCTGGCGCTGATCGGCAACCGGACGAAGCTGGTGGCGATGTCACACGTCTCCAACGTGCTCGGGATCGAGAACCCGGTGCGCGAGGTGTTCGCTGAAGCAAAGCGCGTTGGCGCCGTTACCGTGCTGGATGCCGCGCAGGCCGTACCCACGAGGCCTGTCGATGTAAATGATCTTGGCTGCGACGCTCTCGCTTTCAGCGCCCACAAGATGCTCGGCCCCACCGGCATCGGCGCACTGGCCGTCAACCCGAATCTGCTGGACCAGATGTCCGCCTACCAGACGGGCGGCGGGATGATTGAGCGCGTCGCCGTGGACGGCACAACCTATCTGGATGGCGCTGCGCGCTACGACGCGGGCACCCCCAACGCGGCAGGCGCCGTCGGCTTTGCGGCTGCATGTGATTATCTGGACGCAGTCGACTACGAAGGGCAATCGGGGATGGAGGCTGTTGCTGCCTACGAGCACAACTGGGGACAGCACGCCGTGGAGCAAGTCGCCGGCATCGAAGGCATCCGTATGCTCGGGCCGCCGGAGGGCCATCCGCCCGAGGGCGGCATCGTGGCGCTGCAACTGGACGGCATCCACCCGCACGACCTCGCCGTCCTCCTCGACGCACAAAACGTAATGGTTCGAGCCGGGCATCACTGCACCATGCCGCTCCACGCTCACCTCTCCAGCGGCGGCGACTTCCCCGAGACTTCCCTCCGCGCGAGCGCCTACATCTACAACACGCTCACCGACGCCGGCCGGCTCGCTGACGCCTTGAAATTCGCGCGGGAAGCCCTCACCCGAACGACGGTTGCCTAGCCGCACTGCCATACGCTAGCTGCTTCCCGAAGCGAGAAGGAAAAACGCCATTCTACTGCCCGGAAGTAT
>JADFQN010000082.1 GCA_022561755.1 Bacteroidota bacterium | reverse complement strand
GTACAGTGGGCGGCGCAGATCCGCGACAGCGCGAGCCCGCGTTCCGGGCTTGTCGAAGTAGCCCCGAATGCTTGAACCCAGCGTCATCGCCTGCATAGTGGTCGAATCCACAAGCGCCTCATCGAGCGTCCTGTAGGCTGTCTTGACGATGGTAGTTTGCCCGGCGGCGAGCGCGCCCGGAGCGTGGCCTGTATGCACGGTGGTGATGCCGAAGGAAAGGAGCCATTCGACCAGCTCGTCCCTGGCATTGTATGCGTCCATCGCGCGGAGGGCAGGCTGCAGCGGGTCGCCCAGATCCAGAGCATCCCGATCCTGCTCCTGGTTGAGCAATCCCGAGAGGCCTACGGTAGCGCGCGCGTCTATAAGGCCGGGCGTCACTACGGCGGCCTCCAGCACCCTATAGTTACTGGGAATCCGCACCCGATCGGCAGCCCCAACCCGCTCGATCTGTCCGTCCCGACCGACAAGCACAACGCCGTCTGTAATGGTAGGCCCGGCCATCGTGTAAATCGTTTCACCGCGTACAGCGAGCTGGGCCGAAGTGGGTCGAACCTGGACAGCCAACACGAGAAAAAGGAATAGACGGTACATCGATTATTCCTCCTGCCCGGTTGTAGCCGAGCGATATACGTCGTACCCGCCTGTGGCGTAGGCACGATCCGCCGGATCGGCGAGGTCGAATACCTTCACACCCTCCATCCACGTCTGCTCGACCCGGGTGTAAACCGAAAACGGATCACCTGAAAGAATGATGAAGTCGGCGTCCTTGCCCGATTCAAGACTCCCGATGCGATCATCGAGCCCGAGCATGCGGGCGCCTGCCAGTGTCACGGCTTCCAGCGCTACCTCACGGCTCATCCCGCCCCGAACGCCCAGCGCTGCCGACCGGAGGAAGAGCCGACTATCCGTGATATAATCGTCCGTGTGATAGGCCACTGCGACACCCGCGCGCTCCAGAGCGGCTCCCGTGTCGATGTAGAGGCCCCGCGCTTCGAGTTTGCCGCCGGGCGAATCCAGTACGATAATGGATGCCGGTGAGCCGGAAGCCGCGATTTCCTCGGCCACGCGCCACCCTTCCGACACGTGATGGAGCACGGGCGCAAAGCCGAACTCCCGCCCGAGTCGAAGTGCCGTCAGAATGTCGTCATGGCGGTGTGTGTGGAAGTGGACAATGCGTTCCCCGTCAATGATCTGGAGAAGGGCTTCTTTCTGCAGGTCCCGAACACCCACGGAATCTTCCTTGCCGCTTTCCCTGTACGCAAGTGCCTCGTAAAACATCTCACGAACGAGGGCGGCGGACCGCGCACGCGTATCGGGGAAGCCGTCCGTACCACGAAGCGAGTTCGTTCCATTCGCCATCTTCATTCCACCGCACACGTCTGTGAGCGGGTCGTCGCAGAAGAGCATCTCCTCGATTGTGGCGGCATCGCGAAGCTTGAGGTACGCCGTCTGCCCGCTCATGAGGTGGCCCGAGCCTGGCATCACGTTAAGCGTGGTGATGCCTCCCGCGCGGGCCCGTTCGAAGGAGTCGGCACGAGGATCAAGGGCGTCAAGAATACGCACGTCGGGATGGAGCGGACCCGAGGAGTCACCGCCGTCGCCCGCCCCCGTGTGAGAGTGCGTGTCCACGAGGCCCGGCATAATGACTTTGCCGGACACGACTACCTGATGCACCCCAATGAGATTCGCACGTACGGGACCAACCTCAACGATCCGCCCGTTTTCCACGACGAGCATCCCCTCTTCAATAGGCAAGCCACCAACAGGATAAATGGTCGCTCCGATAAACGCTGTCCGCTCCGGCTGGGCAGAGGCAAATACCGGTAGAAGGGTGAGCGATACGAGTATGAGGAATCGGTGCACGGAGTAGCTTTCCGATATATCAAGCGTAACGAAGTTACGCGCCACCCATCATGTAATCACAGAAGCCATACATCCCTGGCACGACCTCACAACCGGACGCGACATCAGCGAGGCCTTCAACGTGGTGATCGAGGTGCCGTGCGGCGGTACCGTCAAGCACGAGCTCCACAAAAAGACGGGCCTGCTCCGCCTCGACCGCATCCTCTACAGCGCGGTCTACTACCCGGCCAACTACGGCGTCATTCGGCGCACCCTAGGCGGCGACGGCGATCCCATTGATGTCCTTGTGCTGATGGACGAGCCCGTCGATCCGCTCTGCGTGCCCCGCGCCCGCGCCATCGGCATGCTCCCGATGCACGACGAGGCCGGTACTGACGAGAAGATCATCGCCGTCTGTGTGGACGACCCCGGCTTTGCGGAATACGCCAAACTCGACGACCTGCCGGTGCACCGTCGCCGCCAGATCGAGCGCTTCTTCCTCGACTACAAGACGCTCGAAGGCAAGGCTGTCGAGACGAGCGACTTCGTGGACAAGGCGGAGGCAATTCGGGTGATCGAGGAGTCGGTGGTGCGGTATCAGGAAGCGTTTCCCGAGAGGGCGTGGCCGGCTTCGTGAGTGTGAGGGTGTGAGTGGACGGAGGACGGAGCGAAGCACCAAGCTCCAAATTCCAAGCACCAAACACCAAGAATGGAGATCTGAGGGTAGAAGACAAGAGGACAGAGGACAGAGGACAGAGGACAGAGGACGGATTCTGGATATGGGATTTCGGGGAGAGTGAGAATGTAGGGGGGAATGGAACAGTGGAAGGGCGGAAGACAAATGGAGCGCAACCTGAAACCTTTTAATCTGAAACCTTCGAACCCAGCCTTCACCATTCAGCTTTCAGTTCACATCTGCCTCGCTACCTTTCGCCCCTCCCTGCTACTCCCTTCCCCGATGGAATCCACTACCCTCAGAACAACGCCGCTCCACGCCGTTCACGTTGCCCTCGGCGCAAAGATGATGCGCTTCGCCGGGTTCGATATGCCGGTGCAGTACAGCGGCATCATGGACGAACATCATGCCGTGCGTCAGGCCGCCGGGCTGTTTGATGTGAGCCACATGGGCGAGGTTTTCGTGCGCGGCCCGCAGGCGTTCGAGTTCGTCCAGCGGCTCGTCACCAACGACGCCGCGAAGCTCTACGACGGCAAGGCGATGTATACCGTGATGTGCCGGGAGGACGGCGGGGCCGTGGACGACCTGCTCGTTTACCGAATCGCCGAAGACGAGTACCTTCTTGTCATCAACGCGTCCAACATCGAGAAAGACCTCGCGCACATCCGGGCGCAGCACGAGGTATCAGGTTTCGATTGTTCGATTGAAGATGCCTCCGACAGCACCGCGCTGCTTGCGCTTCAGGGACCGAAGGCGTTCGACATCATCGCGGAAGTGACGGATCTGCCCGTGGCCGGCATCGCGTTTTACCATTTCATCCAACCCGAGCCAGGCGCTTTTCTTGGATGCCAGCGAGCAATTCTCTCTTACACGGGTTACACCGGGGAAAAGGGCCTGGAAATCTACTGCGAGCCGGAAAAAGCCGAGGAGGTTTGGAATGATCTGATGGCGGCGGGCGAAAGGCACGGCCTCAAACCGGCGGGCCTCGGGGCACGCGATACGCTCCGCCTCGAGGCAGGCTTCTGTTTGTATGGGCACGAACTCGACGAGTCCATCAACCCGCTGGAAGCAGGTCTCGGCTGGGTGACGAAGCCCGACGCGGCCGACTTCGTCGGCGTGGAAGCTGTCCGGGAGATGAAGGCGGCAGGCGTTCCTCGGAAGCTCATCGGATTCGTGATCGACGAGCGCGGAATCGCGCGGCAGGGCTGCCCGATCTCGGACGCCGAAGGCAACGAGATCGGAGAGGTCACGAGCGGGACGCAGTCGCCCGTCCTCGGGAAAGGCGTCGGGCTCGGGTTCGTCCCAAACAACCCGGACTACACAACCCCAGGCTCTACGATTTACCTGTCGGTGCGCAGCCGCACGCTTGAGGCAATCGTCACCAAGCCACCGTTCCACAAGGCGGGCTGACGGCTTCTGTTAATTCCGTCAGTGCGAAGGCGAGCGACGGGCGGAGACGATATCTTCCGACGGTCGCGCCCGTGGTTCGCCTCTCCCTTTTCCGCTCCTCCCAGATGAACGTCGACGTTTGCTTCTCGCCGAAAGCGCTTACGGAGGATGCCGTCAAGGGGAAGATTGTCGTTGTTATCGACGTTCTTCGGGCCTGTTCCACTATTGTAACGGCCCTAGCACACGGCGCACGCGAGGTGTTCCCGGTAGCAGACAGGGGTGAGGCCGGGCGCGTGGCCGCCCAGCTCGATCCGGAGACGTCGCTCCTCGGCGGCGAGCAAGGCGGGCAGCGCATAGAAGGGTACGGCGCAGGCAACTCCCCGCTTGAGTACGAGCCCACGCTCGTCGCGGGCAAGATTGTGGTGCTTACCACGAGCAACGGCACGCGAGCATTCACCAGTCTAAAAGGGCCTGCGGAAACTGTAGTAGGCTGCTTCCTCAACCTGAGCCGTGTGGTGGATTTTCTACGAGAGCTCGATGAGCAGACCAACGGCGTAGATGAGAATCCGCATGTGTTGATCCTCTGTGTCGGCCACGACGGGTGCGCCGCGCTTGAGGACGTGTTGTGCGCAGGTATGATTCTCCACCGCCTGTGGAGCGGCCGCGCACCTTCCGGCCTCGCTGACGGCGCGCGAATTGCGCTCACACAGTACCGAAGCGTTCACAGCAGGCTGGCCCGGTCACTGTTCAACTGTGCCCACACTCAACGGCTGATTGCCCTCGGGTTCGGCGATGACGTGGCCTACTGCGCCCGTGTCGATGCGATTCCCTTACTTCCGCGCTACGATGAAAACCTGCTGATCCTTGACGTCGCAGACAAGGAACGAGCCCGTGAGCTTGTATCCGCCTTGCCGGAGAATGAAGAAGAACTCGCCGAAGCAGTCGAGGTCTGAGTGATCCTTCCTCTCGGCGGTTCTATCACGTATTTTGTGCAAACGTCCTTCGGAATACCCCGGAGGGCCGTCCCCCACTCAGCAGGCGCACCGTGAGCAGCACCCGTTCACGCTCCACTTCCAGGCGCAAGAAAGCCAGCAAGGCAGGCTCATCCGGCTCGCTCGTATCGAATCAGCGCAAGAAGGAAGTCCTCGGCCTGATTTTGCTGGCCCTGGCCTTCCTGGTCACGCTGGCCATCCTCACGCACAGCCGTGAGGATGACGCCCTTCTTGGCGGCGTTCGGTGGGATGACCTGTTCGACACGCGGGATAATCGTACGGATAACCTCCTTGGCCCGGTGGGCGCTATCGTAAGCCGGGCGCTGGTGCCCGGATTCCTTGGCTTCCCTGTGCTGGGAATGATTGGGATGCTGTTTGGATGGGGGTACGTGCTATTCCGTAGGCGCACGCCTGTATTTCTGCCCATTATCACGGGTCTCACGTCCGCGGGCGTGTTCTTCCTCGCCTGTTTCTTTGGTTGGATCGAGCCCCGCACGGATGCGTCACTCGATCTCTGGAGCGGAGCGGTAGGCCTGGGCGTTGCGGGTTGGCTGGAGCATGCCGTCGGCGCCGTCGGGTCGTTTGCGCTGCTGGCCCTAGCCCTGGTTGTAACGGTCCTCCTTTTTGTAGATCGGGATATCCAGACGACGCTGGATCGTATGGAGGCGTGGTTCATCCGCCTGCGGGATGGCTTCGGCAAACTGTGGGCGTCGCTGAAGAACAGCGCCGCCGAGCGAAAGGTGTTGCGTAAAGCGGCCGTAGGAGAACGTAAATCACTGCAAGAGGCTGAGCAAGCGGAAGTGAAGCCGAAGCAGGAAGAAACCGTGGCGCTCGAACCCGCCCAGCCCACGCCTCCGCGTGTTGAAGTCGCTCCGCCCCTGCCGGCCGCAACGAATGGAGATGCGTCCGACGACGATGAACTTGTAGACGACCTCCTCCGAAGGCACCAGAGCGCTCCGCCCCGTCCGGGCGAGCCCGCCTTCCACATCCACGGGCCTATAGAAGAGGAAACGGCCGACCTCGACCGTGAGCGCCATCCCGACGCTCGCAGTGTCGCCTACGATTTCCCCTCCATCGAACTGCTGCAAGGACAGGACGACCGGCAGCGCGTAGATGTAGACGAGATAGAGGAGAACAAGCAGATCCTCCTCGACAAGCTGGACACCTACAACATCGAGATCGTCGAAATCGATGCCGTTGTAGGCCCCACCGTTACGCGGTACGAGCTGGCGCCCGCGCCGGGCGTCAAGATCAGCCGCATCACGGCGCTGCGGGACGACCTTGCGATGGCCCTCGCCGCGCCGGGCATTCGCATTATCGCACCCATCCCCGGCAAGAGCGCGATCGGCGTGGAGATCCCGAACCGCTCGCGCGAGATGGTCCGCCTCCGCTCGATGCTCTCCACGGCCAGGTTCCGCGACGCCAGCAACCAGGAGGGCGGGAGCATGAATCTCCCGGTAGCCCTCGGCAAAACCATCGAAGGTGAGGTGTTTCTGCAGGATCTCACCAACATGCCGCACGTGCTCGTTGCGGGCGCCACGGGCTCGGGCAAGTCGGTGGGCGTCAACACGCTCATCACGGGCTTGCTCTACGCCTGTCATCCGGACGATCTCAAGTTCGTGATGATCGACCCTAAAAAGATCGAACTCAACACGTACGTGGGCCTGCTCAATCACTTCATTGCCATGCCGGAGGATGCCGACGAGCCCATCACCACAGACTTCGCACAGGCGGCGGGCGTGCTGAAATGCTGCGAACGGGAGATGGAAGAGCGGTACGACTTGCTGGCCGCCGCCGGCGTGCGTGGAATCGGCGAGTACAACACCAAGGTGGCCTCCGGTACGCTGAACGATCCGGACGAGGAGCACCGCCATCTCCCGTACATCGTCCTGGTCATCGACGAGCTTGCCGACCTTATGATGACAAGCGGCAAGGAGGTCGAGGCCCCCATCGCGCGTCTCGCGCAGATGGCGCGCGCCGTAGGCATCCACCTCGTTATCGCGACGCAGCGGCCCAGTGTGGATGTCATCACGGGGCTCATCAAAGCCAACTTCCCCAGCCGCGTGGCCTACCAGGTGGCCTCGCGGATCGACTCGCGGACCATCATCGACATAGGCGGGGCGCAGCACCTCATCGGCAACGGCGACCTCCTGTACATGAATGGATCGCGGATTACGCGCCTGCAAGGGCCGTTTATCTCCGTAGGGGAAGTCGAGGCTATCGTCAAATACATCGGCTCGCAGAAGGGCGCGGGGCCGTATCTGCTTCCGCCACTCGAAACAGAAACCTCCGGCGGCGCGCATGCCGGCGGAGGCAGTGGCGAGCGCGATGAACTCTTCGAAGAAGCGGCACACGTAATTGTCAGGAGCCAGCAGGGCTCGGTTTCGTTGCTCCAACGGAAGCTCTCCGTTGGGTACACGCGTGCTGCACGCCTCGTCGATCAACTGGAAGATGCGGGCATCGTCGGCTCGTTTGAGGGCTCCAAAGCCCGCGACGTACTCGTCGCCGACGAGATGCAACTTGACGCCCTCCTGGCCAGTGTATAGCGGTACTACAGGGCCGTAACCACTTCACTCGTTCCTGGAAATCTCTATGCCTGAATCCACCCCTCTCGTTGGCATCGTCATGGGCAGCGAGTCCGACTGGCCCGTGATGGAGGAGGCCGCAAAGATCCTGGCCGACTTCAGTGTGCCCTTTGAGGTCCGTGTGCTATCGGCGCATCGTGCGCCGGGCGATACCTCGGAGTATGCAGAAACGGCTACTGAGCGCGGCCTTCGCGTTATCATTACGGGCGCGGGAGGCGCTGCACACCTTGCCGGCGTGATGGCGGCTTCAACCACATTGCCGGTTATTGGCGTTCCCATATCTACTCGCGACCTCAAGGGTTTGGACTCCCTCCTCTCTATCGTGCAAATGCCCGGCGGAGTGCCCGTGGCTACCGTGGCTATTGGGCAGGCGAAGAATGCGGCGATTCTGGCCGTGCAGATCCTCGCGCTCTCCGACGTGCGCCTTGCTGACGCGTTTGCCGTTTACAAAAATGAACTCAGGCAACTCGTCCGTGAGATGGACGAGCGAATTCAGAGCTCCGGCTAAGGAGGTGGTCTACTCTACTCCAGATACAGATCTGTCGTCTCTTCAACGCTCCGGCCACTCAAGCGATCGGTGATCTTGAGCGTAAGCGTATACAAGCCCGGATCCTGTCCGGCCGCATCGAGAATCACATACTGCGCGTCATCGCGGCGGCCGCCTTGCACGGGGTATTGCGTAGAAACGCCCCGCTCGCCTCCTCCGAAGATGCTACGGGCAATGCGGGAAATTCCCGTCGAGGTGTCCTTGGGCCGGAGTTGGGCCTCGACTTCGTAATCGGTGCGGTCGCCGGTCTGGCCCAGGTTGTATATCTCGAAGAAGAGATAGATGGGCTGCTCGTGATGGAAAACGCTCCACGGCGCTGGTTTGATGGCGAGGCCATCGCGAATAATCTGCCCAGGGATGCTCGAAGCATCCGTGTCCTCGACGTGGTAGGCCAGCATCAGGCTGGAAAGCGCGAGGTCGCTGCCCGAGAAGTCCGGCACGGTGATCTCGCGGCGCTGGACGGCGCTCGTACCGCCACCCACAGTTTCAAACTCAACCGATATCTCATGCACGCCCGGAGGCGCCTGCATCGCCTGCGTGTCCGTCCACAATTGCGTGTCCTCGAAACTTTCGATCTGAGAAGAACGAAGCCCGTACAGGGTTCGGCGACGCTCCACCAGCACGTCGCGGTCCTGGCTGATGAGAAAGGCGCCGGTACGAACGGTAACATCCACGACATCTTCAGTCTTAGGATCGAAGAAATCGGCAACCGGGATACCATAGTGGACATACAGATCCGTATTCCCGCCGCTCCCCTTGAAGCTGGTCACCAGATACGGCAAGCCAATCTGACGCCCAGGCGGGCTGTAATCATACCGCTCAGGTGTTTCGCGGAATGTATTGCGTGCTATGATCTCGTAGTCCATCCGATCAACCGCCCCGCCTCCAACTACGGCAAAAAGATCGGCAGGAGGCGAATAGAGGCGAAACTCACCGTTGGCAAACGGATCTTCGAACACGAAGCGAAAGTCGCCATAATCCCATATGTTAAACCGATTGGCGTCCATCTCCTCTGGTGCGCGCTCAAACGCCGCACGATCGAACCCCTGGCGTTCAATACCCGTCGGTCGAGTCGCGAAGGCTTCGACGATTTGCTGAAAACCGCCGGTTACAATCACGTCCGACCTGGGCACCCCGTACCGAACATGAATCTTCCCGCGCCGGGTTTCCCACCCCCGGTAGTCCAGCTCGTCCGACTGGTACATCAGATCCGCGTACGTTAACCGGGCATAGTGCTCGAGTTTTCGTTCGTTGTAGGGAGTGAGATACCTGGGATCCCGACTCGTCCAATAGCGCGAGGCAACCTGCTCCGGTTCATCCTGATACGCCGCCATTTCCTCTTCCGGCAGCAACAGGGATATATCCTGAAACACATCCCGCGTATCCGAATCCATGATCTCCAACGCTTTGCGGAAGCTTGTCGAGGCCGCATCATCCCGTCCAAGACGGTGATTGGCAAGACCTAAATAACGCCACATGGCCTCGTCTTCCGGGAAGTAGACCAACATCTGCGTCGCAATCTGTAATGCTTCGTCCCAGTTTTCCGCCAATGCGTAGACGCGCATCAAGTGGTCGTAAACGCTGCGACGACGTGGATCGTTTGCGATGGCTGTTTCTAGATGAAACACTGCGCGCTCGTAGACCCGGTCCGCGCGCCCCCGAAGACTGAGAATATTGGTACCCTGCGACCGAATGGTCTCGATATCAAACCGATCCGTAATCCCGAGGGCGTTGGCGTCTCCAAAGTCCACGAAATCTGGAATATCTGCGAATATATCCGAGGGGTCTGTTGTTATCTGCCCTGGAACATCAGAATCACTTCCTGGCTCAAATCCTGCGGATAAGCGATCAAGCGCCAATTCAGTATCGGGGTTGTCGGGCTCCGAAAGGCCTCTACTCTGCAAACCCAGGGTGGGAAAAGCAATCGCGTTTCTGTAATACCAATAGTCGCGGATGTAGTAGGTGCCAAACTCCTCGTGGGCGAACCCGTTGTCCGGATCCCGTTCGAGAATCATCCTTGCAAGGCTTAGTCTCTTGCTGGTGCGCTGTATCTCCTGGAAGAAGTTCCACGTGTCCGTGCGAAGCTGCTGCAACTCGGCGACCATGTAGCGGAGGTTCTCCGGATCCAGCTCGCGGGCTCTTTTAATGGAATCGCCTGCTCGCCCTTCGTCACGCAACGGCGTATCGAACAGGACACGCGCCAACAAGAAGTGGGCCTCGGCGTTATCCGGCTCGGCCGCCGCCGCCGTCTCGAAATCGCGAAGAGCCTGCGGGAAGTTCTCTGCGCGGTAGGCCTCGATGCCACTGGCGATGTGTGCGGACGCGGGGCCATCGCCGATGCTGGGCTGGGCCATGCTGCCAGGTGGCAACAGAAAGACGGCAGCAACGAGTGCGGTTCCGACGATCCTGGAAACGTTCATCATTTCGATGTGGGATACAGAACGAAGTAGACGCGAAGTGGAAACCGCCTGTTCCTCCGATCCTGGGAGGTGGCTAGAACCTGGCAAGAATGATGTTACTACGGGGAGTCGAGTTGGAGGGCAAGCGAGGTCTCCACGGTTGCACCGGCGTTCTGGTCGTGCACTCTGAGGGTAAGCTCGTACGCACCCGGCTCTTGCCCGGAAGCGTCGAAGATGACGTACTGCCCTTCGTCCGATGCCGTGCCGGAAATCGCAAACTGGACGGAAACGGCTGCGGGAGGCCGCCGGCCGAGGAGACGCCCGAGCGTACGGGTAATCACGCCCGCGTCGTCGACGGGGCGGAGCACCGCCTCGATTTCGTAATTCGTGCGGCCGTTTTCAAGCGCAAGGCCATACGCCTCGACATACAGGTAGATGGGCTCGTCGGTGGCGAAATGGCCCGTTGGTGCGGGGTTGATAAAGAAGTCACCTCGGTGAATCCACCCGTTGTGGACGGCGACGCCAGGCTTGGCCTCCTCAACGAGGAACGCGGGAAGCAAGCCCGAAATAGAGAGCCCTGCAGAGGCAAAACTCGGCAACACCACCTCCTCCCTTACAACGCCTACCGTACCCGTTTCGGATTGTTCAAATTCTACCGCCAGGGTATAGGTACCCGGTGATGCGTTGATCGCTAACCCATCCGTCCAGAGCACGCCCGCGCCGGTATCCACGGCAGAACTTGGGCGCAACCGCTCGGTCTCGTGGCGGACTTCAGCCTGCGGCACCCCGTTCGGTGCGAGCAGGAACACGCCGCTTTTCAGGGCAAATGTTAGCTCGGGATCGCTCAGATCCACCGATACATTGCTGAGAATGCTGATGGGAACTCCGATGGGAACGACGAGGGTGGTTTGGCCGGCGGCGCCCTTGAATGGAACGGCGAGGTGGTAAAACTCGACCAGGCCTCCCGGCGGGCGGTACGCGAACCGCTCCGGGATTCTATGAAAGAGGCTCCGTGCTCGCGTGGCGTCATCCTCGCCCGCAGCGGAACTCATAAAGTCGAAGTCCCCGTTGCGAAACGGATCCTCAAAAAGCAGGGAGAAGCCGTCTTCATCATCGTGCTCGGCGTAGACCCAGAGCTCCAGCGTCCCAAACCGTCTGGCAGAGAAATCGGCGCTCAGCCAGCGGCCGCTCTCGTCCGGCGCCCCGTAGCGGACCACCACATCGCCACGCGGTGTCGCCCAGCCCCTCGCGTTATTGCGCGTATCTGCATAGAGCAGGTCGGCCAGCGCGAGGCGGGCATAGTGCTCCAGCCGCCGCTCATTTTGAGGAGAAAGCAAACGAGGATCGCGTGTGCGCCAGAATTGCTCGGTCGCCGCGCTCGAATCCACTTTCAGGAGGGCTTCCTCTTCTTCACTGAGCAAGTGAGCGATCCGCTCGAACCCTGCCCGCTCGCCGCTCGGCATTGCCTCTAACGCTCTCACGAAATAGTTCTCAGCCGCTTCAATTTCGCCCTTTCGGTACGCCGCCAACCCCTGATACAACTGCGCGCCCGGCTCGTCGGGTAGAGCCGTCGCGAAGGCCTCCGCCGCCCTGCTCAGGGCTGCATCATCTTCTGCCAGAGTAGCCACGCGCAACCGCAGGCGATGCGTTTCGACACGGGCGGGGTTGCGTTTGAGGGCTTCAATTAGATGCTCTTCGGCCTGTAGGCGCGCACGGTTGGCGCCCCCGCTCGTGCCGTGCGTCTCGTCCGGATTCCATCCGCCCTGTCGGCGGGCCATCTGGCGCCGCCAGTCGAACTCCAGAAACGCGCTCAACGCCAATTCTTCGTGAGCGAGGGCATTGGTCGAATCCACAGCAAGCAAGCGGCCAGCTAACGTCGGCCGGCGCGTATCGGTTACGCTGAACGCGCTCGCCTCGGGCATCCTGCGCCGAAGCGCCGCCAGTTGGGCTTCGAGGTACTGAGCGTTGTCGGGATGAATTCGAAGCGCTCGTTCCAGCTCGCGCGAGACCTTTCGCTCATCATGCATCGGCGATTCGGCGGCGTAGACCTTAGCGAGTCCGTAGTGGGCATCTGCGAAGCCGGCGTTCTCGTCCAGCGCTTCCTCAAACCAGCGCACGGCCTCCGTGTAGTCCTCGGCCTCCAGTGCCGCCACCCCGGCCACATACGCTGACACCTGGTCGCCCTGCGCTGCCGTCGCGGAGGCGTACAGACAAAATGCGATCAGAACGAGGTTGCGCATGGTGGAGATAGGCAACGAGGGCACTTTAGCGTACCCTTTATTCAACGGTTGTACCATCCATTTCCGTGCGAATAGTGGCTACCCGCCGACGAACCGTTGTTTCGTCAGCCCGGATGGACGACGCGGACGAATCGCCGCTTCCCGACCTTGAGCACGAACGGGGCTTCGGCAACCAGGTCGATCTCGCGCGCGAAGTCCGTTTCCTTCTCTCCATCCAGAGAGACAGCGTCCTGCTGGACGAGCCGGCGGGCCTCTCCATTGGAATGCGCAAACCCTGCCTGCCGGATCAACTCCAGCAAACCGATGGTACCGTTCTCGGCCTTCGGCGCAAACTCCTCCAATTCCTCCGGAACGTCCTTTCGGATCACTGTACGTTCAAAATGAGCCCGAGCGGAGTTGGCCGCCTCCTCGCCGTGGTACATCTTCACGATGGCCAGTGCCAGGTCGTGCTTGGCGTCGCGGGGATTGGTCTCGGCGTATTGCTTCCACTCTTCGAGGTCGTCGGTCGGGATATCCGTCGCCAGCTCTACGTACCGGTAGATGAGAGCGTCCGGGATGGAGAGCGCTTTGCCGTACATCTGCTCGGGCGCCTCCGTGATGCCGATGTAGTTGTCCAGCGACTTCGACATCTTCTGCACGCCGTCGGTGCCCTCAAGAATGGGCAGCGTGATGCACACCTGGGGCTCCTGCCCCGCCGCCTCCTGAATGGTCCGCCCCACGAGCAGATTGAACTTCTGATCGGTGCCGCCGAGTTCGATGTGGGAAGCCAGTTCCACAGAGTCCTGCGCCTTCGCCCGGG
>JADFQN010000081.1 GCA_022561755.1 Bacteroidota bacterium | reverse complement strand
GAAAGTGCTTGGCGGTGGCCAGAAGCCCGCCGTCCTGCATACCCCTGATGTAAGCGGTTGTCATCGCGCTCACCAGATCGGGATCCTCCCCAAACGAGCGCACATTAATGATGGGGTTCAGCGGGTTGTTGTTGATATCGGCAACCGGCGCGTAGTTCTGGTGGACACCCATCGCAAGCGCCTCTTCGGCCGTGGCCTTGCCCATCAAGTACGTCAGGGCGGGATCGCGCGCGGCGCCGAGAGCCATCGGTGTGGGGAACGCCGTGCCGCCGTCAACGCGCATTCCCGTCCCGTGCTCCATATCCTGGGAGATGATGAGCGGGATAGCCGAGCGCTCCTGGAGGTTCTTGATGGCCTCTGCCTGTAGCTCAGCTTCTCCGGAGAAAAACAATACCCCGCCTACGTTAAAGTCTTCCACGAGGTCCACGAGGCGCTCCCATTCGGCGCCCGTTGTGCCCTCCTCGGTAGCGTGCGCGTGGGTTACGAAGAGCTGTGCTACCTTTGTCTCCAGCGAAAGCGTATCCAGCACGCTAGCCGTCCACGCAGAGGTACCCGGCCAGAGCTGTTCCTGCGGATCCACAGGAGGTGGAGAGGCGGGTTCGGAATCGTGGCCGGATAGCGCAGTCCACCACGCTGCAAGCGAAACAATGAGTGTAAGCGCAAGAACTTTAAACATCAACGGTAAACGTCGGGGGGACGAGGACATTTGCCCAAAAGTACGGTGCGGTACGGCCATTTCAATAGGGCCTGTTCACAGTAAGCGTGTTGAGATTGGTTCGAGGGCAGTCTGAGGCCGATTCAAGGCGCGCGAGGAGTTCGGGGCAATGGTCCCGGACGACGAGTGCAACGCCGAAACGGTCCAGAATGGCCCGGAGCGGTCCTTCACGATTTACTGCGAACAGGCCCTAAAAGGCACATCCCATTCAACGCAAGAAAGCGCCCCGGCGGTATGCCGAGACGCTTCAGGACGTGAGCAAACTCGTTTCAACCGTCAGGAATTTCTATGACCTTCTCGCCGTACGCCAAACGCCGCCCGTCGTGAGCGTAAGCCCAAACGGTAAGTAGAACACTGCCGGACTGCGTCGGTCGCGCCGTAATCAGCCGACCAAGGAACGACGAATCGTCTGGCTCGATAGTGAGTCGCCCGGAACCGAACACACGCCATTCATATCGGTCCAGCTCCGGGTGGAAAAGGGGCTCGGCTCGGTATCCGCCTAAACTGCCCTCCGCTAATACCGCAGGCCCTTTAACGTACAGCGGGTCAATGTCGTAAGCGGGAGGCGAGGGGCCCGGATCCGTCACCGGATCAATTGGAGAGGCTGGGCCCGTGATGGTCTCGCGGCACCCGGTAACGACCAAAAAAGAGACAAGCAGAATCGATACGACGCGAGGCATGGCAGGCTTGGGTGGGTTATGGACTGCCAAAAGGGTACAAGATTTTACACGAACATGCAACAAGGGCATTCTAGAGCGTAGTGGGTCATTTTGAAAATAGGATGGTATAAGTCGATCAGCTTGCGCTTTGTACACATTGCGCCGTATCTACAGCAGCGATGGAGAATCAGTAGTCCGATGGGCGAAGCCACCCTCATTATCGCGCAATGAGAAACGAAATGCCGAAGTTTATAATCGAGCGCGAAATCCCCGGTGCAGGAAAACTCTCCTCGGAGGAGCTGCAGGGGATCTCGCAGACGTCGTGTGGTGTGCTGATGGAACTCGGGCCCCAGATCCAGTGGGTCCAGAGCTAGGTGACCGACGACAAGATCTACTGCGTGTACATCGCCCCAGACGAAGCGACTGTTCGCAAGCATGCCGAAATGGGAGGTTTTCCGGCGAACTTTGTTTCGGAAATTCACTCAGTGATCGACCCGACTACAGCAGAGAGGGCAGTAGTCTAAACCCGCGCCTTCTTCTTATAGGGGCCGCGCCTCCGAGGCTTCTCGGCTTCCTTGTCTACGATCAGAGCAACGATGTCGCTCACTTGCCAGAGCTTCTTGGTCACACCGGCTTCCATTGGGGGAGTAACCTGCAACGTCTGGTGGATGCGGCAGAAATCGTAGTACATAAAGTGGGGGCAACCGCGTGGGCGTGGTTCTCAACCTCCTAGAATGCCCTACGTTTCCCTGTGGTTAAAGGCGTTATTCGCCTACGTGAGGCTTGAGCAGCCCGTCGCCTGTTTCGCCTTTCTTGCCGAAGAGCTTGTCCAGCACGCCCTCATGCGTGAGGAGAGCAGTCAGCCCCACAAAGATGGCCTCGCCGGCGAGCTTTCGCATAAAGCTGAGCCTGAACAACCCCGATACCACCCCGCTTACCACGCGGAACAGGAGAGGCAGGATGAGCATCGCCCCAAGGAAGCCCAGCGCGACTTCCAGCAGCGAGCGGGTGGTGGCGTTGTCTGTGATTTTGTTCATCGAGGCGAGCAGTGCGGTCGGTGTAATTTATCTCAGGAGCCCAGGCTGGTGTAGTATTTCTGCTACCGAGCTGTTATGCTTCCACCGTTTCTGTGTAGCGTGCCGTGAGGGCGTCGAACTCGGTCTCGAACGCCGCCACCAGCTCATTCGGGTCGGAGACGATGTTGGCGTCTGCGGAAACACCTACGAGCACCTGGCCGTTGAGGCTGAGGATGCTAATGCCCAGGCCGATGTCGCCCGACTGGGGCACCCAGAACATAAGACTGCTGATGGGCGCGCCCAGGAGGTGAAGTTGCTCGGCCGGGCCCGGGACGTTGGTCACCACCAGCGAGCACTTCTCGCTGAACATCTTGACCACGAGGTTGTGTACCCACTTCGGCGCGAAGCCGATGCTCTGCAAAATCCCGAACACAACGGCGGGCTCGCTGGATTTCTTGATCGCATCCATACTCGCTTTCACTGCACTCAGTCGCTCTGCCGGGTCTTCAACGCTTATGGGTAAGGGGAGGAAGACGAGTGCGAATGCGTTGCCGAGCTCGTGGGCGCGCTCCGGCGGGCGCACGTTGAAGGGCACCGCAGCGCGAATCAAAATGTTGTCCGTGGCATCGCCGTTGTCGGCGAGGTAGCGCCGGAGGCCGCCGGTTGCCGCCGCCACGAGGACGTCATTCACCTTCGTTTCGGTTGCCCGCCCGATGGCCTTGATGGTCTCCACCGAGATGGGCCTCGACCACGCGGCTTGTTTCCGGGCCGTCGCCGCCCCTTTGAAGCGCGTGTGGGAATCGGGGCGCATCGCCAAAAGCGCCGCGAGGCTCTTCGCTCCTCCGCCCGCCTGTTTGGCCCGCGTGGCAAGATGGGAGGGGCTCGTGAAGAGATCCATCGTCTCGCCCAGCGCGCCCTTCGCCGTGCGCTTGAGTTGCTCGCCCAGCGATTTCCTCGGCTTCGGGCCGACAGGCATGGTAACGTTAGACGGATCCCACATCTCGTCCGACATCGAGAGCAGCACGTGCATCATGGCGATTCCGTCGGCGATGCAGTGGTGGAGGCGCACGATCAGCGCCGAGCCTTCGCCGTAATGCTCCACGTGGTGGATGGTCCACGGCGGCATCGCAAACGAGAGCGGCGTGCTCATCAGATCGCTCACGGCGTGCTCCAGGGCATCCTGATCGCCGGGTTCGGGTAGCTCGTACGGGAGGATGTGCCGGTTCAGGTCGAAGGGCTCCTCCAATACCCACCGCGGTCTGCTTGCCTCCGGGTTGTCCACCCGCATCCGGAAGCGCTGGTAGGGGAGGAAACGCTCCTCGAAAAGCTGCACGACCCGCTCTCGCGTCATCGGCTCGGCCGTCATCATCACCCCCGTAATCGTCATCGGGTTGATGGGGCTCTCCATCCGCAGCCAGGTTACGTCGGCGGAAGACATTTTTT
Source organism: Bacteroidota bacterium (assembly GCA_022561755.1). Classification (GTDB taxonomy): domain Bacteria; phylum Bacteroidota; class Rhodothermia; order Rhodothermales; family Rubricoccaceae; genus JAHEJB01. The sequence goes on along the minus strand of JADFQN010000081.1, from coordinate 9,692 downwards.
CTGTGATGGGCATGAGGCGTACGTGTTCGGTTTTGAAAGGTACTTCGTCTGCTAATGCGTATTGCGTGTTTGGGATTTGGGATTTAGGTTGATGGGAAACGCAATACGGAATTCGGAATACGAACCACGCAACACGGAATACGAAACACACGCCTAAACTCACGTAATCACGTCAATCACGCTTGCACCGCAAGCTGCCCGCAGGCTGCGTCGATGTCCTGCCCTCGGCTGCGGCGGACGGTGACACGGACGCCTTCACCCACCAGCACGCGGATGAAACGGTTCAGCCGGGGCTCGCTGGTGGGACTGAATGCCACCCCCTCCACCGGGTTGTACATGATGAGGTTGACCTTGCATGGCGCCCAGCGCGCCACATCGGCGAGGTTGCGGGCGTCGGCCTCGCCGTCGTTGATGCCGTCGAACATGCAGTACTCGTAGGTGACGCGCTTGCCGGTTTTTGCGTGGTAGTGTTTTACGGCACCTTCCAGCGCGACGAGATCCGTTTTCTCGGACCGGTTGACGGGCATGATGGCGCTGCGCTGGGCATCCGTCGGGGCGTGCAGCGAGATGGCGAGGCCGAACGGCGCATCCTCGTCTGCGAGTTGGCGGATGCGGCGCGCGAGGCCCACCGTGGAGACGGTGATGCGCTTTGGCGCAAGCCCCAGGCCTTCCGTTATCAGGCGCGTGCTCTTGACCACGTTCGCGTAGTTCTGGAGCGGCTCGCCCATCCCCATGTACACCACGTTGGTGATGCCTCGCCCGAAGCGCTCGCGTGCCAGTGTGTCCATGTAGCGGACCTGATCGATGATTTGTCCGGCCGTCAGGTTTTCGTGGAAGCCCATCAGGCCCGTGGCGCAGAAGTGGCAGCCCATCGCGCAGCCCACCTGACTGGAGACGCACACCGTGAGCCGCTTCGCCTTCCCGTCCTCATCAAGATCCGGGATGAGCACCGCCTCGATGTGTCGGCCCGATGGAAGCTCGAACAGGCTCTTAACGGTCTGGTCCCTGGCCGTTTGTTGCCGTACTTCGGTGATGGTCCCGATCTCCGCGATCTCATCAAGCCGTTCGCGTAGACCGGCAGGCAGATCCGTCATCTCCTCGAACGAAGTAGCCCCTTTCTCGTAGAGCCACATGAAAAGCTGCCGCCCACGAAAGCGCGGCTCCCCGACGGACTCGGCGAAGGCCTCGAGTTCGGGGCCGTCCATCGTCTTGAGGTCCGTTCGTGATAGCGGGATGTCGGTTGGAGATTGCATCGTTCAAAGAACGCGCTTCAGATCTAAAAATGTTTCCCCGAGCCTCTACCCGTACAGCGGTCGCCGCACCGTCCACGTGGCCACGGCGAGGGCCACGACGGCAAACAGGGCGGTCAGCAGGAGGTCGGTGCCGATAAGTTCGATCGAGCCCGCAGCCTCAAACGGCCAGTAGAAGCCAGCGCGGAGCAGCTCTACGCCGTAGAATGCCGGGTTGAGATGCATCACAGCCCGCAGGACTACCGGTGCGCCCTCAACCGGAAACACCGCACCCGAAAGAAACCACATGGGCATGAGGACGAGGTTCATCACCGCGTGGAAGCCGCGCGTGGTGTCCAGCCGCCACGCCATGATGAAACCGAGCGCCGTGAATCCAATCGCGATCAGAAGGCTGGCCACGAAGACGATTCCGATTCCGACGATAGAGGGCGTTAATCCGACAAGCGGAGCCAACAGTAGAAAGAGCAGCGCCTGAATTACGGCCAGCGTCGTTCCGCCAAATACGTTACCCAGTACAATTGCCAGGCGAGGGGTTGGGGCGACCAGCGCAGCCTGCAGAAAGCCCGTCTGCCGGTCCTCAACAACCGAGATCGTAGAGAAGATGGCTGTGAACAGCAGGATGAGCGCGACGATGCCCGGGAACAGGTATTCGAGGTAGGGAACCCCCGCGTCCTCCGCCCCGGGCATCCGGAACGTTCCGCCGAACCCGAACCCGAGGAGCACCCAGAACCCGAGCGGCTGCAACAGCGCGCCGATCACGCGGCTGCGGTCGCGGACGAACTTGATGATCTCGCGGTACCAGAGGGCGTGGATGGCGTGGAGCATTGGTGGCCGGTGTAGGGGCGTGATATATCACGCCCGAGATTAAATGGCGGGGAGCACGTTGGTTCTTCCGTAGGGATGTGATACATCACGTCCCGGCGAGAGAAGATGTGTGGTCCGGAATATCGTAGGGACGCGGTATATCGCGTCCGAGGCATGAATGGGATAAGGCGGATTGTTATTGCCGTAGGGACGTGATACATCACGTCCGGGCGAGATGTATCTCGCCCGGACTATAACTGGTTTGGCTGCTCAGTAACATCGGAAAACGGGTGGCCGGTTACAGAAACAAACACGTCTTCCAACGTCGGCTTGCGGAGGGAGGCTTCCGTGATCAAATCGCCGGCGGCCTCGTAGATGGCCGGCAAGAGCGAGGCCGGTTTTTCGGCTTCTACGAGGACGCTGCGCCCTACGAGGCGAGACGAAAGATTCATTCGGGCCTTCAGGTGTTGCTGGAGGGTGGGTGGATCGGCGCTTTCCAGCCATAGCGTCTTGGTGCCGAGTTCTGCCTTCAACTTCTCCGGTTGTCCGATGGCGACGAGTTTTCCCCGATCCAGAATGCCGATCCGGTCGCAGCGCTCGGCCTCGTCCATCATGTGCGTAGCCACGATCTGCGTCGTGCCGTTTCTGCGGCGGAGCCCGTCCAGCGCATCCCACAGCTCTCGGCGGGCGATGGGGTCGAGGCCGGCCGTGGGTTCATCGAGGAGGAGCAGGTCGGGGTGGTGCAGGAGGCCGCGGGCCAGATCGGTTCGCCTCGCCAATCCGCCCGAAAGCGTCTTGACGCGGTCCTTCGCGCGATCCGCCAATCCCAGCCTGTCCAACACGTCTGCAATCCGCTCTGAAGCCGTTCCGCCCGTCACGCCGACCAGCGCAGCGTGCGTTTTCAGGTTCTCGCGGACGGTCAGTTCTGCATCCAGCGCAGTGTGTTGGAACACCAAACCAAGGCGCCTCCTGACGGCTGAGGGGCTGCGCGAAACGTCCTCACCAAACACCGAGACCGAACCAGCAGAAGGCTGCATCAGCGTCGAAATCAGGCGAAACAGAGTGGTCTTACCCCCTCCATTCGGACCCAGCAAACCAAAACGCTCGCCCTCGGCAACCTCAAACGAGACCCCATCCAGCGCAAGGGTTTGCCCGTACCTATGCGTGACCTCCGAAATCGAAAGGCAGGCGCTCAACGCAGGAGGAAGTCGATGACGACGAGGGCGAAGAACATCGGAACATACAGCAGCGATATCAGCATCAGTCGGCGCGCGCGCGCGTTGGTGGGCCTGGCGAGGAACGAGAAGGCCGGAATAGTGAACGCCGTGCCTATGCCCATCATGCCCACCAAGTAGACCCACCCCGCTGCGCCAAGTGCCGTCGGCAACATGCCGGCGACGAGTAGCAGGAGTGAGGCGATCACCGCGTTGCGGCCCGTCGATTTGCCTGTGGGGTCCACGTTGGGGAGCATCACGAAACCACCGGCGGCGTAGTCGTCGCGGTACTTCCAGGCGAGGGCGTAGAAGTGGGGCAATTGCCAGAGGAACAGGATGGCGAACACCACCCATCCAATAGGGCCGAATGTACCCGTTGCTGCCGTGTATCCGCCGAGGATCGGAAGCGCGCCGGGGATGGCCCCTACAAACGTGTTGTGCGCCGTAACCCGCTTCAGGGGCGTGTAGACTGCGATGTAGAGCACCGCCGTGGTCAGCGCGAGGATTACCGTGAGGAGGTTTGTCGTGGCGGCGAGCACGACGAGGCCAACGCCCAGAAGCGTCAGTCCGTACGCAAGCCCCACGCCGGCGGTGATGCGGCCGGTCGGAATCGGGCGGTCCTTCGTCCGCTCCATCTTCGCGTCGTGTCTCCACTCCACCACGTGATTGAGCGCCCCCGATCCGCCGGCCGTGAGCGCGGTACCTGCGATAAGCCCGAGGAGCACCAGCCAGTCGATGCCGGCCGGCGCGCCCAGCAAGTAGCCCGCAATACCCGTAACCACCACGAAGGCGGAGATGCCGGGCTTGAGCAGCTCCTTAAAGTCGGCTACACGCGAAGAGGCCGCTACCGTCGGTATGGCTAGATCGGCGCTTGCAGTAATGGTTGAAGAGGAAGGCCTCACGGGCGTGGAATTATCGGGTGCGTAATCAAACGCCAACCGCGCCGGGCGTTCCGTTAATAAAGGGCGAGTTCGGGGGAAGTGAGAAGTGTAAAGGGAAAAGGGAAAAGTGGGAGTAGCTTCGGCAACGCTCAGAAGTGCTGCGCTTTTTCTCCCTTTTGACTTCTCCCTTTTCCCTTTCAGCGTGCCATTAATCGCTTCCATTTCTGGTATCCGCGGTGTTTTTGGGAATGGCCTCGACCCGGCCGTTCTCACTCGTTACGCCGCTGCGTTCGGAGGATGGTGCCGCGTGCAGGAGGGATCCGAAAGGCCGACCCTGGTCGTGGGCCGGGATGGTCGCACGACCGGCGAGGTTTGTTCGCGCCTCGTAACGGGCACGCTTCAGGCCGGCGGATGCAACGTGATCGATGCGGGGCTGGCCACGACGCCGACCATCGCGATGGGCGTACTGGAATCCGGAGCAAGCGGCGCGGTCATTCTGTCGGCGTCGCACAACCCGGCCGAATGGAACGCCCTGAAGCTCCTCAACGCGAAGAGCGAGTTTCTCTCGCCCGACGAAGCGGAGGCCGTCATCGCGATGGCCGAGAAAGAGCCCGGCGCGTACACGGTATCGCATGATGAGATCGGCGGGTACAGCGAGCAGGACTTCCTCGACATCCACATCCAACGGATTCTGAAACTGCCCTACATCAATGCTGATGTGATCCGGGCGCGCGGCTTCACGGTGGTCGTAGACGGCATCAACTCGGTAGGCGGGTTTGCGCTGCCGGCGCTCTTGCATGCGCTCGGTGTAAAGGATGTCGATGTCCTCAACGGGACGTGCAACGGTCTATTCGCGCACGACCCGGAGCCACTGCCGGAGAACATCGAGGGCATCTTGAACCACGTCCGCGAGACGGGCGCTGACATCGGACTCGTCGTCGATCCGGACGCCGACCGCCTCGCGTTCGTAGAAGACGGCGGGCGGTTCTTCGGCGAGGAGTTGACGCAGGTCGTCGCCGCCGATTTCCTGATGCGTAAGCAGCCGGGGCCGTTCGTTACCAACCTGTCGTCCAGCCGCGCAATAGACGACGTAATGGCGAAGTACGATCAACCCGTTTACCGGAGCGCTGTTGGTGAGATCAACGTGGTGAAGAAAATGCAGGAGGTTGGCGCGGTGCTAGGCGGCGAGGGGAACGGCGGCGTGATTCTCCCAGCGCTCCACTATGGCAGGGATGCCCTCGTGGGCACGGCGTTCGTTCTGCAGCACCTCGCGGAGACGGGCAAGTCGCTCTCCGAAATCCGCGCGGAACTACCAAGCTATCACATCGCCAAGCACAAGCTGCCGTTGCCGGAAGGTGCCAATCCCGACGACCTCCTTGCCAGGATTGCCGAGCAGTACGCGGGCGAAAACGTCTCGACCATCGACGGTGTCAAGATCGACTTCAAGGACTGCTGGGTGCACCTCCGCAAATCCAACACCGAGCCCATCCTGCGTATCTACACCCAGGCCGCCACAGAGAAGGAAGCGAATGAGCTGGCGGATAGATTTAAGAGGAGGCTGATGTAATGACTACGAGATTCGTACGCAGATTGGACTTTTCACGTCCAGAGAGCCTCAGCAATTCAGTGGAAAGACAGATCAAACAATAAAGATGGTGCCGGAGGGTAGCATGAACGTGGATTTCCTGCCGACCTACGCAGGCCGCGCGAACCACACGTCCGGCTCGCCGGCAACGCCGGCCGCTTCCATTGCCTCTTTCAGGCTGGGGGATGCCATAAAGGCCTGTGCGGCTTCGAGTGTGTCAAAGTCGTGCGTGACTGTTACGTCGTTCGGGTTATCGGCTGACTGGTAGGCGGCCTGACGGATAACCCCCATGCCGGGGCGCTGCGCGTCGAACGCGTCATAGGCCTGTTTCCAAGTGGCAAAATCGGTTACGGAGTGGCGTACGAAAAGACGGATCATGTCAGTGTCGTTGTTGGATAGATACAAAGTATACGGTTGAAACAGTTCACACGCAATGTTGGTCCGTCAGGCTCCTAGGAGGCTGTTGAATTACGTGCTCTGTCGCCGAGACGAGCGCATCTCGGTTGAGATCAAGGCGCGAGATCGCAGTCGAATCGGTGATTCGGCGAGCATCTCGCGACGAAGAGATCGGCCGAGAGGCGCCGTCGCAGGTAGGATGACGTGTTTCAACAGCCTCCTAGGGCTGGCCACACTCACGTAGAGTCTTTATCGTCACCCGCACGAGGGGCTTTCGCCGGATTTGTCAGCCCCGGGAGCAGCGGCGTGATCAGGTCGAGCGGGATGGGGAAGACGATGGTGGTGTTGTTCTCGGATCCGACCTCCACGAGTGTCTGCAAGAAGCGCATTTGCATGGCCATCGGATGTTCCTCGATTATGATCGCGGCATCGCGCAGCTTCTCGGCTGCCTGAAATTCTCCGGCGGCGTGGATGACCTTGGCGCGGCGCTCGCGCTCGCTCTCCGCCTGCTTGGCCATGGCCCGTTTCATGTGTTCGGGCAGATCGACGTGTTTGACCTCGACGAGCGACACCTTGATGCCCCACGGTTCGCTCTGTTGGTCGATGACCTTCTGGAGGCGCTGGTTGACCTTCTCGCGTTCGGCCAGCAGCTCGTCGAGCTCAACCTGTCCAAGGATGCTCCGCAGCGTCGTCTGTGATAGCTGGCTGGTCGCGTATTTGTAGTCTTCGACATCCAGGATGGCGTTCATCGGATCGGTGACGCGGAAGTACACGACAGCGTTAACCTTGATCGAGACGTTATCCAGCGTGATGACATCCTGCGTAGCAATATCCTCCACGAACAGGCGGAGGCTCACGCGCACCATCCGGTCGACGGGCCAGAAGACCATCAGGATGCCCGGGCCTTTAGGCGCCGGCAGCACCCGCCCGAGCCGGAAGATGACCGCCCGCTCATACTCGTACAGGATGCGGATGCAGCTGATCAGGTACAGGACGATGATGCCCAAAAAGATTCCGACGAATTGCAACGGCATGGTGTGGCCCCCAGGGGATGTTTCGGGAAATTCCAAATCTCCTTTATCAAATCCCAAATCCCAAGTTCCAAATTACAAAGATGCTGCATACGACCGCTTGGAATTTGGTACTTGGTACTTTGTACTTGGAATTTGGTACTTGGAATTTGGTACTTAGGATTTTGCGACTACGTAGTCTGTCGTCCTGTAGGATGGACGAACAACGTCAGTCCTTCTCGGTTCTCAACTTCCAGAACGTCTCCGGCGGTCACTGGTGTTCCGCTGACAGCCCTCCACAGCTCGCCGTGTGTCATCACCAGGCCCTCAAACCGGCCGTCGGCCGCCTCGAACGATTCCTGCGCGACGGCCTCGGTCCCCATCATGGCCTCGGCGCCGGTCTGTATGCGTCCTCGCATGGCCTTCACCACGCTTGCGGCGAGGAAGACCGTGATCGCTGCCGTTGCCAGGGCCACCGGCACCACGACTGTCGCCGAGACTCGCATCACCTCGACCGGGGTATCGACCAGCATGAGCCCGCCCAGCACCATGCACACGACACCGCCGAGGGTGAGCGCACCGAAGCTGGTGAAGAACGCCTCGGCCACGAACAGGCCCAGCGCCAGCGCGATCAGGAGCAGTCCTGCGTAGTTGATCGGGAGTACGGACATGCCGAAAAAGCCCAGTACAAGGCAGATGACACCTATTGTGCCGCTGACGCCCCAACCGGGGGAGTAGAACTCAAACAAGACACCATAGAATCCGAACATCAGAAGCAAGAAGGCCACGTTGGGGTTCGAAACGACGCCCAGCACTTTCTCGCCCCACCACATCGATTCCCGGTGCACCACGGCGCCGGCGGTGCGAAGCGTACGCATCCGCCCCTCCGTCAACTCGACCTCTCGTCCGTCAATTTGCGCCAGCAATGCCGGTAAGTCGTCGGCGAGGAGGTCGACCACGTTCTGCTCCAGGGCTTCCGTGCTGGTGATCGATCGGCTCTCGGAGACGGCCAGGGCCGCCCACTCCGCGTTGCGGCCCCGGAGCTCGGCCAGCGACCTGGACCACGCCACGGCGTCGTTCACCATCTTCTCTTCCATCACGCTGGGGCCGCGCCGGCTGGAGGTCGTGTCGGGCGGAGCACCGGGCGCGCCGCCGATGGTCACCGGATGTGCCGCGCCGATGCGGGTGGCGGGCGCCATCGCAGCCACGTGCGACGAGAGTGTGATGAACACCCCCGCCGAGGCCGCGCGTGCCCCGGAGGGGGAGACGTAGACCACGACGGGCACGTCGCTGGCGATGATGTTTCTCACAATGGCCTGGGTCGAGGTGACGAGTCCGCCCGGCGTGTCGAGCTCGATCACCAGGCACTGCGCACCCTCTTCAGCGGCTTTCTCCAGGGCCCGCTCGATGAACCGCGCCGTCACCGGCGTGATGGGTGCGTCGTCGAGCCGGATGTGCAACACCGTTGCGGCGGACGCGTCCTGCGCGGCATCGGTCTGCGCCCTCGCATCCGCCTGCGCGAGCCCGGAGGCCGCGAGCAGGAGCGTCAGCAGAATCCGGCCCGTCATATCGAAACCAGTCCCTTGCATTGTTGAGCGGTTGGGCTTCCGTGTGGAGTTGCAATGTACAAACTTCTCAACGGCTATCCTCTCTATTTGCAATAATATCAGGCATAACGAGCTTACGATACACCCTGCTCACCACGGCCAAGGGGTTCGAGGAGTTTTCAAACCTCCACCACGAGGCCCTCGCAATAGACCTTCACTGCGTTCATGTCCTTTTCGATGGCCTTCCTGATCATGCCCTTTATGAGCGGGGTTGTGAGCTTTGCCAGCAGCTTGTAGGGTTTTGCGTCCATCACCATGGTCAGGTTTGTGCCCTCGGTGGAGGCTTCGGTCGTGAAGACGGTATCCCAGATCGTTCCACCGGCGTCAGACACGAGGCGAATGCGCTGATTTTCCTCGTACCCGGTGACCTCCAGCTCCACCGTGGTCTCCTTGCCGTTCATCAGGCGAGTCTCCTTGAAGCGCGTGCCTACGCCCGACTGGACGTCCGATATGAACTCCACGTCGAGGATGTGCGGGATGGCCTGACGGAAGTTGGTGATGTGGGCGACGGCGTCAAAAACGACATCTACCGGGGCGTTGATGGATCGCTTGATGATGGTGCGGGTCATGGCAACTCCTCGCGTGCTGTGCGGTAAAGAGGATACCCGACACGATCCACAAATACAATGGGATTGCCTTTCGTGGGGCCAAAGCAAATCCGCTAAGTCCAGTCCGATTCGTTGGCGTTTCGGAGGCCCTCAAGATCAGACATATCCCGTGGTCGGCCAGATGCTTCCTTGTTTCTGATCAGGTCCTCCCGGCCGATAACCGGTACGGGTATCCCTTCAACGTCGACTTCCTGACGCCGTGGCCACGCCTCATCAAAATCCACCCCGTCAATACTCGTGATCACATCTATTCGGCGAGGCGGAACACCAATCTGAAGCACTACATCCGGGCTCTCGAAGTCGGTCACGCTTAGGTCGGAGGTCGGCGCGCCGAACA
>JADFQN010000008.1 GCA_022561755.1 Bacteroidota bacterium | reverse complement strand
ACAGCGTCGCCGCCCATCTCGTTGTAGAGTGCATGCGCATACTTTGCGGCCGTGTTGCCGATGTCGCCTCGCTTGGCATCCAGAATGATGAGGCGGTCGCTGGGGATGGCCTCGATCACATCCGCCAGCACCTTCCAACCTTCTGCCCCTAGGGCTTCGAAGAACGCAAGGTTAGGCTTGAACGCGCAGGCGTACGGGGCCGTCGCCTCAACAATCGACGTGCAGAACTCGCGGAGGGCTTCGCCTTCCGAGTAATCGCGGAAGGAATCCGGCAGCCGAGCCGGATCGGGGTCGAGGCCGACGCAGAGAACGGAGCCTTGGGCGGCTTGGGCTGCGTGGAGTTTGGAAAGGAAAGACAAGGATTGGCGTCGACGTGTGAGAGGCTGAGGGTATAAACGTAGGGACGTCCCTCGAGGGCGTCCGCGACAGAGAGCGTTGGGGAAGACGTAGAGACGTTCCTCGTGGGCGTCCTCAATAGAAAGCGTGAGAGGTTAGGCGTAGAGACGTCCCGATGGGGCGTCTCCAGATTTTGTTCCGGGTGTGAGGGTATGAGAGGTTGAGGGTCTGAACGTAGGGACGTCCCTCGTGGGCGGCCGCAACAGGCGGGAGAATAGCACGCCACGACCGAAATCGGCATGCCAAACGCGGTCATTCTCGAGAAAAACGAACCCCAAGAATGAGCCTAGGAGGCTGTCTGACTAAGGACGGATCTACTGCGGCGGCGATAAATCGGCCCATTTCTCCGATCTTTTTCGTTACGTAGCTCCGCTATGCGCCTCAATAAATCGAAAAAATGTACTCGATTCCTCACTCGCCTCGCTACAATCCCCTTAATCAGACAGGCTCCTAGAAAAGCCTTGTCGGCCTCAAGGCCGAACCAACCTCAGCCGTAGCTTGTACCACGGTTCACGGGTGCTTCGCGGCCTTCCATTTGAATCGTCTACCATCAGCTAACCAATCCACGCATACGATGTCGCTGCTCGACAAAATGAAGGGCGTTTCCGCCCGCGATCAGGAGATGATCCGCGAGACTGAAGTCATGTTCGGCCCCGAGCCCGAGGAGATGGGGTTCATCAAGAACATCTTCTGGGGGCGCATCCGCGAGGATCTTATCCACCCCTACCCGCAGGTGTCGGCGGAGGAAGAGGCGAAATGTGACATCCTGCTCGCGGAGCTCTCCGAGTACATGGAGAACGAGCACCCGACCATCGAAATCGACCAAAAGGAGTACATCCCCGAGTGGGCCCTCACGCGGCTTTTTGAGATTGGCGTTCTCGGAATGACGATCCCCGAGGAGTACGGTGGCCTCGGCCTCGGCGTGGCGAGCTACAACCGCGTGCTGGAGGCCATTGGAAGCCGCTGTGGTTCTACAGGTGTGCTGGTATCCGCGCACCAGTCGATTGGCTGCAAGGCGCTGATGCTCTTCGGTACGGAGGAGCAGAAGAATCGCTTCCTCCCCAAAGTTGCCCGCGAGTACCTCTCTGCCTTCTGCCTCTCCGAGCCCAACGTCGGCTCCGACGCGGCTGGGCAGGAAACTGAGTGCGAGTGGAACGAGGCCGAGCAGTGCTACATCCTGAACGGCGAGAAAAAATGGTCCACCTCTGGCGCGATGGCGGGGATGTTTACCGTGATGGCGAACCAGCAAGTAACCGATCCGAAGACCGGCAAGGAGCGCAAGGGCGTAACAGCACTCATCGTGACGCCGGATATGGAGGGCATAGATATTTTCCAGAATAACCGCTCCAAGACGGGCATCCGCGGCACGTGGCAGGCCCGCATCCGATTCACCAACGTGAAGGTGCCGAAGGCGAATCGCCTTCACAAAGAGGGGCAGGGCCTAAAGGTTGCGCTGACGTGCCTGAACTACGGGCGCTGTACGCTCTCTGCGGGCGTTACCGGCGGCGCCAAGCAGGCCGCCGATCAGGCCACCAAATGGGCGCGTACTCGCTATCAGTTCAAGAGGCCTCTCGCCGATTTCGAACTCGTCAAGCTGCGGATTGCGGAGATGCACGCGCGCATCTTCGCGATGGACGCCATGCTTTACATGACATGCGGTTTCCTGGACCGGCACGACAAGGATATCATGGTGGAGACGGCTGCGTGCAAGGTGTTCTGTTCCGACCAGGGCTGGAAGGTCATCGACGACGCCATGCAGATTATGGGCGGCGAGGGCTACGTGACGGAGAACGAGCTCGAACGCATCTGGCGCGACAACCGCATCCACCGTATCGTGGAGGGCTCGAACGAGATCATGCAGTCGTTCATTTTCGCGTACGGCGGCAAGCAACTCGCCGAGTACATGCTGGGCGTCCTCAACACGGTTCAGTGGGATGAGGAGCAGGGCTTCGGCGAGAACCTGGCGCGCATCCTTTCAGGCGCGCTGAAACCATCGATGGTCAGGCAGGGAACACCGCTGGCCACCGAGATCTTCCTCGGCAAAAAGGTGAGCAAGCCGTCGTTCTCGAACCTGCACCCGTCGCTGAAGAGCTTTGCCGGCCGCCTCGCGAAGCACGTGCAGACCCACACGCGGGAGTTCAAGCTGGCCAGCAAGCGCCTCGGCTCCGAAATTGTCAACCGCCAGGCCGTGCAGGCGCGCCTCGCCGATAACGGGATGTACCTTTTCGCTTGGGCGTGCGTGCTCTCGAAGCTCGACAGTCGGATGGCGCAGGGCGCTTCCGGCCTCGAGTGGGAGCGCGACAAGACGGCCGGCCTCCACTTCATGCACATGGCGCACGAGCGCATCGTACAGAACGTCCGCCTGCTGCACACGAACAGCGACGAGTCGATGCTCCGCGCGGCCGGCGCGGCCATCGCTTTCAACGACACGCTGCCGAACGCGGACTTCTACATCCACGAGGCCTCGCCGAGCGCAGCCGGAACGGGCCGTGCCATCCAGACGGAGCACATCCAGCAATTCCCCGGAGACAAGCCGAAGAAGAAGCGGAAGAAGAAGAAAGCTGTGGGCATCGGCGCCGAGCCTGCCGCCGCGAAGGCGGGCGGTGATGGAGCGACGAAGCCTGCGAAACGGGAAACGGCTGACGCCTGAGTGGCAGGGACGACTCGTAGTCTCCCCTTCAGAGGAGTACCCCGCCATTCGGCGGGGGAGAGGGGCGTTGCCACGGTTCATTGCGCAACCTGCAGCCAATCCGACATCCCCCGTCTCTGCTCGCAAGTTCGCAGATCCACCCCGTCGAAAGGGGGACTTTTTGTGGCATTTCGGAAAGGCTGGGATCGACTTGCGAATCACCCATATTTTGGCAGAACAGATAATCGCAACCACAATGACCCGCCTCTTCTGTTTCGTCGTTCTTCTGACTCTCGCTGTACCGGGATTCGCGCAATCCCTCGGCGAGGTGACATTCCTCAACTCTGGTGCACCGGAAGCACAAGAGCGTTTCATGCGCGGCCTGCTGCTGCTCCACAGCTTCGAGTACGACGACTCGCGCGTGGCTTTCCAAGAGGCGCGGCAAATCGATCCCGACTTCGCGATGGCCTATTGGGGCGAGGCGCTGACGCACAACCACCCGATCTGGCAGCAACAGGACCGGGATGCTGCACTGGTCGTGCTGGCGGAAATGCCGGAAGAGGCCCGCACGAAGGTATCGGAGCGAGAGCGGGCCTACCTCGCCACGTTGGATGTCCTCTACGGCGAAGCCGACAAAGAAGACCGCGACGACGCCTACGCCGCGGCGCTGGGTGAACTCGCTGCCGTCTATCCCAACGACCTGAACGCATCTACTTTTCATGCGCTCGCTATTCTGGGCACCGCCCACGAAGGCCGTGATTTCGAGATCTACGACCGGGCCGGGCAGATTGCGCTGGCAGCCTTTGCACAGAACCCGAGACATCCGGGCGCGGCGCACTACGTCATCCACTCCTACGACGACCCGCTCAACGCGGAGAAGGCGCTTGAGGCAGCCCGGGCATATTCCGGGATCGCCCCGGATGCTCCGCACGCGCTCCACATGCCGAGCCACATCTACTTCGCGCTGGGGATGTGGGACGAAGTCGCCGAAATGAACCGTCGCGCTTACGGGGCGGCGCGAGCCCGCGATGAAGCCGCCGGACAGCCGCTCGGCGGACACGGTTGGCATCCGTTGTTCTGGCTTCACTATGCGGAGCTACAGCGGGGGAGGATTGAAGAAGCACGGCGGCTCTTCCACGAGGCACTCGACCTCGCAGAATCCGGACCAACACGACGCGGATGGAGCAGCATGATTGCGATGCGGGCCAGCTACGTCATCGATTCAATGGATTTGGATGGTGAGATAGCGCACATGGAGCTTCCTCTTGACGATGTTGGTACCGAAACGGCACAGCGCGATGCATTTGTCGCCGGTCTTGTGGCATTAAACCTTCATGACGCGTCTGCTATGCAGGCAGCCTTGCAGGACGTACAGAACTTTCTGGAAGGTGGGGAAGAGTTGGGACCGGCTGAACAGTCAACAGCGCTCATGCTTGAGGGGCTTGTGCTCGTAGAGCAAGGGGAGGAGCAGGATGGGCTAGGTAAGCTGCAAGAGGCGGCAGAACTGGATGACCTTATGCCGTTGGACTTCGGGCCACCGAACCCGGTAAAGCCTGCTCATGAGCTGCTAGGTGAAGTCCTGCTCAGGCACGGACGGTATTATGAAGCATATCTAGAATTTGAGAAGGCTCTCAATCGCAATCCACGCCGTAGATCCTCGCTTATCGGACTCTTGCAAGCCGGATCGCAGATAGGAAATATCCGAGCAGTGAGGAGAGCACAGCAGGAGTTGTGCCTGATTCAATACCCGTGGAATGATCTCACGTACTTACGAATGTCCTTCCTCCGTGAGATCCCACCTCCTCTGTGTGGCTCACCTGACTAGTAATTACGAGGCCTCTTTAAACCCAGAACCGGCAGGAGTGAGGCCCTTATCTCCCACGCCCAAGTTTCTTTTGTGATGTCACTGCCCCAAGGTTTCCCCTCGTTCTCAAGCAAAGAAATCCTCCCCCTAGCAGGGGGAGACAGAGGGGGTGGAGCACCATACCTTTGTGCTCCGATCGGCTGCTCCACAGACACCAATCCAGAATAGGTCACAGAAGATGTCCCCGCCACATGGTTTTCCCTCGTTCTCGCGCACCGAACTCCCCAGCGGCGTGCGCATTCTCACGGAGCAAATCCCTTCGGTCCGCTCGGTGGCGGTGGGCGTGTGGGTGCAGGCCGGTAGCCGCGATGAGACACAAGCAGAGAATGGCATCACGCACTTCATCGAGCATATGGTGTTCAAGGGGACTACGAAGCGGCGTGGCTACCAGATCAACCAGCGGATGGAATCGGTGGGCGGCTACCTGAACGCCTTCACCACCAAAGAGCACACCTGCTTCTACGCCCGCAGCCTCGACGAGCACATCGGCCGCGCCCTCGACACCGTCCTCGACCTCGTAACCCATCCAACGCTTCCCGAAAAAGAGTTGGTGAAAGAGAAAGATGTGGTGATCGAGGAAATCAAGATGTACCAGGACAACCCCGAGGACCACATCTACGACCACTACGAGTCGCTGATGTATCCCGATCACGCGCTCGGCCGCCCTATTCTTGGCACACGTGAAACGGTAGGCTCCTTTACCAGAGACAAGCTGGAGAGATACATCGGGCAGCATTACGCGCCCAACCGGCTGGTCGTTTCGGTGGCGGGCAATGTGAAGCACGAAAGGGTCGTCCGGAAGGTGGAGAGACTCCTGCGCGGTTTCGAGCACGCGCCCGCTGACCTTCATCGTGCCGCGGCCAACGGCTATACACCGTCCGATGTGGTGATCGCACGCCCCGTGCAACAGGCGCACCTCGTAGTCGGCACGCGCGGCTTTGGCGCTCTCGATCCGCGGCGAACTCAGGTATCACTGCTCCATACGATTTTGGGCGGGGGGATGTCGAGCCGCCTCAACCAGAACATCCGCGAGAAATACGGCTTCTGTTACTCCGTGTACTCGTTCGCCAACATGCTGGCCGATGCCGGGGATGTGGGCGTATACATCGGCACGGACGCCGCCAAGGTGGACCGGGCGCGCAAGCTGGTCGTTCGTGAACTTCACAAGCTCGCCGAGAAGGCTGTGAGCGTGCGCACGCTGGCCCGCGCCAAGCAACAGTTGAAGGGCTCCCTGATGCTCGGCCTCGAAAGCATGAGCAACCGCATGATGCGCATCGGGCGAGTGGAACTCACGTTCGGCCGCTACTTCACGCTCGACGAAGTGATCGCCGAGATTGACGCGGTAACTGCCGAAGACGTGCGTACCGTGGCGGATGAGTTGTTTGCGTCTGAGCGGCTGACATCAGTTGCCATCGTGCCTTCCGATGCCTGAGCAATATTGCGTAGTGCGTATTGCGTAAGGGAACTATCATGTAGCGAATACGCATTACGCACTAGACTCCATGCCTCACCCATACTCAAGTCGCAAGGTCCTCGTTACCGGCGGCGCCGGTTTCATCGGCTCCCACGTGGCCGACGCCCTGATCGCAGAAGGCGCCAATGTTCACGTTCTGGACAACCTGGAAGGAGGCCGGTTGGAGAACATACCGGATGCGGCTGTTTTCCACGAGATGGATATCCGCGATCCGGCCGTCGCTACACTTTTTGAGGAGGAGAAATTCGCGGCGATGGTGCATCTCGCGGCGCAGATGGATGTCCGCAAGTCCGTTGCCGATCCGGCCTTCGATGCGCAGGTCAACGTGCTCGGGCTGCTCAACCTGCTCGAAGCCGGGCGCGCAAACGGACTGGAGATGGTAGTGTTCACCTCCACAGGCGGCGCCATCTACGGCGACCCTGATCCAAACGTGAATGGGGGAGGGCCGCAGCCGGAGTCGCACCCGGAGCTCCCGGCGTCGCCGTACGGCATCACGAAGCTCGTTTCCGAGCATTACCTGCGCTTCTTCGATGCCGCACACAGCTTGCCGTACGTGGCTCTTCGTTTCGCCAACGTCTACGGCCCGCGCCAGAACCCGCACGGCGAGGCGGGCGTGGTGGCCATTTTTACGGAGCGCCTGCTGAGAGGCGAGCAACCGGTCATCAACGGGCCCGGCAAGCAAACTCGCGACTACGTGTTCGTCGGGGATGTCGTCAAGGCCGTGGTTAGCGCGCTAGCATTCGCCGGTTCCGACGTCATCAACATCGGAACCGGCATCGAAACGGACGTGAACGAACTGTTCGAGCATTTGAATCGCCTCACGGGCGGCAGGGCGGAAGAGAAGCACGGCCCCGGCATGCCAGGCGAGCAGCAGCGAAGCGTGCTCGATGCTTCGTACGCCGCCGATGTGCTCGGCTGGCGCCCCGAGGTGGCCCTCGCGGACGGCCTTGCCGAAACCGTTGCGTGGTTCAAAGCCCGCAGAGACAACGCCCCAGCCTCTGGGATTACCGACCCCGTGTCGTAACTTCCCTCGGACGCCGCCATCCACTCTGGATCATTCACCTTTTAGCAGCCAGTTGAAGAAGCCATCCTGCCTGCGGGGGGGGCCTCTCGGTCGATCTCAGCGTTGCGAGATGCTCGTCGAATCGCCTGATTCGCCTGCGATCTCGCGCCTCGATCTCAACCGAGACTCGCTCGCCTCGGCAACAGAGCGCTTCTTCAACTGGCTGCTAGGTTCGCTCGCTCGCCGTGTACCGCGTCCAACTCGACCAGTTTGAAGGGCCTCTGGACCTGCTGCTCTTCTTCATCCACCGCGATGAACTGGACATCTATGACATTCCCGTAGCACAAATTACGGACGAATACCTGGAGTACGTCCGCCTGCTGGAGCAGGTCGATCTGGACGGCGCTGCCGATTTCATCTACATGGCGGCGCTCCTGATCTCAACCAAGGCGCGAATGCTGCTGCCGCGCCAGGAGTTGGACGAGGAAGGCGAACCCATCGACCCGCGTAAAGAACTGGTCGAGCGGCTGCTAGAGTACATCCGCTACAAAGAGGCCGCAACCCACCTGGAGCGAAACTGGAACGACCGCCACGAACTGATGCCGCGCGGAGCGGCGTCCTCTGAGCAGGACCGGCTGGCAGCATCTGTGGAAGTCACCTACAAAGTCTCGATATTCGATCTTATGTCGGCGCTGCAAAGGGTGTTAGAGCGAGCGCCTGACGAAACCGATCAGCACCGGCTTCCACCCTACGAGTACACGATTGATGAGCAGCGATCCTTTGTCATAACGCAACTTGCCAAGGGCATTTCCTCCTTTGTGAAACTGGTCGAGAACCGTCCGAAGCCTTTCATCATCGTCACCTTTCTGGCCATTCTGGAAATGCTCCAGTGGCAGGTTATCACGCTGGTTTCGGGAGTAAACCACGAGGACTTCGCGATCAAGGCCGCCGCGCCTATCATCGATGGAGGCATCCCACGATTCGAGCAGCCGCCGGCGAAGGTGCGAACCATCGGCATCACGCGCGACGTCGAGGACATCCAGGAAACCGCGCACGCAACGAACGGGGCGGAGGTAGAAGAATGAGTGAGACCAACCGCCACACACTCGATATGGCTGTCGAGGCCATCATTTTCGCCGCCGACGAACCGGTTTCGGTTGATGCGCTTCGCAGCACGTTCGCCGACGTAACGGGCGCCGATGCCACTGCTGAGGACGTACAAGAGGCGGTAGTTCGCCTCAACGCCGCTTTCGAGGTGGAGGGCCACACACTTCGCATCCACCACTGGGGTGGAGGCTTTCGGATGGCCACGGTGGAATCGATGGCCGGTTTCGTCAAGACCTTTCTGTTGAAGGAGGAGGAGAAGCGGCTGTCACGCGCCTTGCTCGAAACCCTGTCCGTCATTGCGTACAAGCAGCCCGTTGCCAAGCCGGAGGTGGACTTCGTCCGGGGCGTGCAGTCCGATTACGCGATTCGCCAACTGCTGGAGCGCGACTTCATCACGGTTGTGGGACGAGCGGATTCGGTGGGGCGGCCGCTCTTGTACGGCACCACCGAGCACTTCCTCGACCAGTTCGGATTGGGCACGCTGGAAGAGCTGCCGAGGCCGCGCGAGATAGACGAGTTGCTCGAAGATCCGGCCTTCAGCAAGGAGCGTGCGGTGCTGACTTCAGAGATGGCGATGATGGAAGCAGAGGCGGCAAGCGTGTCCGAGAATGACGAGGAAGAATTGGAGGAGTCGGGAGAGATGGTTAGCGTTGTTGAAACGGAGGAAGTAGCGGGCGTCGTCGAGGAAACCGTTGATGTAACCGTTGATGTAGAAGAGAGCGGTACCGCAGAAGACGACGCCGTGGACGCTACAGCCGAAGCGGTGCGTGAAGACGAAACCGAAACGGAGGAAGTAGTCGGCGTCGCTGAGAAATTTGTTGACGTAGAGGAAACGGTTGATGTAATAAAGATCGACGCCGCCGACATGGACATCACAGAGGACATTACAGTAGAAATGCCGCATGAGTAACCGCGCGAATGCAAAAGACAAGTCGACCCGGCGGCGGAAGATGGCGCAGCGGCGGCATGGCCGGCCGAAAACGGAAGCGCCCCCGATTCCGTCCGAGACCGGCCCGATGCGCCTTAACCGGTTCATGGCGAAGGCGGGGATCGCCTCCCGCCGCGAGGCCGATAGCATCATTGTGAAGGGCCGCGTGCGCGTGAACGGAACCACGGTGACGGAACTCGGCACGAAGGTTTCGCCGGAAGACGATGTGACGGTGGACGGACGCCCGGTGAGTCCAAAAAGCCCGCTTTACGTCCTCCTGAATAAGCCCAAGAACACCATCACCACCAAAGACGACGAGAAAGGTCGGGCGACGGTGATGGACGCGGTGACCCTGCCGGAAGGGGAGAAGGCGAGCTTATTTCCGGTAGGGCGGCTCGACCGCGACACAACGGGCATTCTCCTTCTCACCAACGACGGCGATCTCGCACATCGGCTCATGCACCCGCGCTATGAAGTAGAGAAGTTGTATCACGTGACCACTGCCGAGCCCGTCAAGCCCGACCAGATCGACCGGCTGCGGAACGGCGTGGAACTGGAGGATGGTCCTGCCAAGGCAGACCACATCAGCTACGTCGGCGGCGACCACAAGCGCGTTGCATTACAAATCCATGAAGGCCGCAACCGACAGGTCCGTAGGATGTTTGAAGCCCTCGGCCATACCGTGAAGGCTCTCGAACGCTCCCATTACGCGGGCCTGAACCTCAACGATCTGCGGCGCGGAAAGTGGCGGAAGCTGAAGCCCCACGAGATCAACGCGCTGCGGCGAAAAGTGAAGCTGAAAGCCATTATGTTTTGAAAGATCGTATTGCGTAATGCGTAGATGAACGCCTTCCTTACGCAATATGGAATACGCAATAGAACCATGAAAATCGCCCTCGAAGGCCTCACGTACGACGACGTTCTGCTGCTCCCGGCGCGCTCGTCGGTAATGCCGCGCGAAGTGGACACGAGCTCACGCCTCACGCGGGGCATCAGCCTGAACGTGCCGCTACTCTCGGCAGCGATGGACACCGTAACCGAGTCCAATATGGCCATTGCGATGGCGCGGCAGGGCGGGGTTGGCGTCCTCCACAAGAACATGAGCATCGATCAGCAGGCAGGACAGGTTCGCCTCGTGAAGCGCTCGGAGAGCGGGATGATCCGCGACCCCATCACGCTGCTGCCCGAAAAGACGGTAGCCGACGCGCAGGCGCACATGGCGCGGTACCACATCGGAGGGATTCCCGTTGTGAACGAGGAGAACCGGCTCGTGGGCATCGTCACGAACCGGGACCTCCGGTTTGAAGTGGACAGCGAGGCCAGCCTCGAATCTATCATGACACAGGCGCCTCTCGTCACCGCGCCGGTAGGGACCACGCTGGAGGAAGCCGTGCAGATCCTCCAGAAGCACCGCATTGAGAAGCTGCCCATCGTGGATGAGGGCGGGTTCATGCGAGGACTGATTACGTTCAAGGACATTCAGAAAAAGCGCCAGCACCCCAATGCGTCGAAGGACGAATACGGCCGGCTCCGCGTCGGTGCGGCTGTGGGCATCGCTTCCGATACGAGCGAGCGCGTGGCGGCGCTGGTAGAGGCCGGCGTGGACTTCATCGTGGTCGACACGGCGCACGGACACCATGAAAGCGTCCTCCGGATGGTGGAGACCGTAAAGAGCGAATTCGGCGACGTGCAGGTCGTTGGCGGCAACGTGGCCACGGCAACAGGCGCCGAGGATCTCATCCTCGCCGGAGCGGACGCCGTGAAGGTCGGCATCGGGCCGGGGTCGATCTGCACCACGCGCGTGGTGGCAGGGATAGGCGTACCGCAGCTTACGGCCGTCCTTGAATGTGCCGAGGCCGCCGACAAGTACGACGTGCCCATCATCGCGGACGGCGGCATCAAGCAAACCGGCGATATCCCCAAAGCCTTGGCCGCCGGCGCCGACACGGTGATGTTGGGTGGGCTGTTCGCCGGGGTAGAGGAGAGCCCCGGTGAAACGGTTCTATTTGAGGGCCGCAAATACAAGCACTACCGTGGGATGGGCTCGCTCAGCGCCATGGCCCAGGGCTCGAAGGACCGCTATTTCCAGGATGCGGAGGACGACCTCAAGAAGCTCGTGCCGGAGGGTATCGAGGGCCGGGTAGCCTACAAAGGGACACTGGCTGAAGCGATCCATCAGATGGTCGGCGGCCTCCGCGCGGCGATGGGTTACTGCGGATGCGAGTCCGTCGCTGCCCTCCAGGAGGAGGCCCAGTTCGTGCGGATCACGGCCTCCGGCCTCCGCGAGAGCCACCCGCACGATATCACCATCACGCAGGAAGCGCCGAACTACTCCACGCGGTGATGGCTTCCCGCCTCGGAACGGTCAGAAAGCGTCTAGCCGACCTCGGCGCCGACGCGGCACTCCTAACGTTTCTCCCCGACATCCGTTGGGCGGTCGGGTTTACAGGATCGAACGGAGTGCTGTTGGTTACGCCCGACGCCGCTCACTTTGTAACCGACGGGCGCTACGAGGCGCAAGCAGAGCGGGAAGTAGAAGGAGCGGAGATCCACGTACCCGGCTACAAGCTGTTTGAGTACATCGCGGAGCACGCGCTACTCGGTGAGCCCGGCACGTGCGTCGTTCAGAGCGATCACCTCACCGTGGCGCAACTCGATCGACTCCGGGGATTGATGCAGGTAATTCGCTTCCAACCCGCGAGCAAGCTTCTCGTGGAAGCCGTGGCGACGAAATCGGACGACGAAATCGAACGCATCCGCGCCGCACAAAAAATCACCGACAGCGTCTTCACGGATTTGCTTTCGATGGTCAAGCCCGGCGTAGCGGAACTCGACCTGTCGGCGGAAATCGTCTACCAGCATTTGAAACGCGGGTGCGAGTGGATGGCCTTCGAGCCCATCGTGGCTTCCGGCGCTCGGGGCGCGCTGCCTCACGCTCACCCCTCTGCCAACGCTATCGAGCCCGGCGACATGGTGGTGATCGACATGGGCGGGGTGAAGGACGGCTACTCCTCCGACATGACGCGAACCGTGGCTGTCGGTGAGCCGGGTGACGAGGCGCGCAAGGTCTACCAGGTCGTTCTCGATGCCCAAGAAGCCGCAATCGAATCAGCACGCTCGGGGATGACCGGCCGCGATCTGGATCAGGTAGCACGTAAAGTGATTGACGCCGCAGGCTATGGCGATGCCTTCTCCCACAGCCTCGGCCACGGGATCGGTCTGCAAACGCACGAGTGGCCTGCCCTGTCATCACGGGTGGAGGACGTCCTTCCCGTAGGCGCCGCCGTCACCATCGAGCCGGGCATTTACCTGCCCGGCAAGTTCGGCGTCCGCATCGAGGACATCGTCGTTCTCAGCGAGGATGGCTGCGTGAATTTGACCCACTCGCCGAAAGAATTGCTGGTGCTGTGAGGACCTTGAAGCTGCGGCCTTCAGGTGGCGGAATCCGGCCGGGATTTACGGGGCCAACCGTATCTCGAAGACGTTGGAGCGGGCCAGCGAGTCCGGCAACGCACACCCCGTCTCGTCTCGGCACGTGTACGCCGGATATTTCAAACGAAACCGTCCCTCAAGCACACCGAAGTGCTGACCTGAATAGGTCGGCCAGGCCCTCGGCCCGATCAGATGGAGGGTGTCTACCCTACTCTCGCCGGATCCCACTCGGATCGGGTTCTCGTGCCCCACGCACCCCCAGATTGGGTTGTAGGCCGCTCCCCAAGAATCCTCCTGGTCGAGAAGTTCAATGCTGTAGAGGGGTTGAGCGGAGTCAGGATAACAGCGGGCGAGGTAAACCGTTCGGTTCGTCCTGTTCTCGATTCGTGCGATAACATCAAATCCGAAGGTTGGGCGTGTGCCATCACTGTTAACCTGTGCCACGTAGGTCGTGCGATCAGTGTGGACCGGAAGCTCGTCCGGCGAAGGGTTGTAGTCTGCGAAGAGTGAACAACCTGAAACGAGCAGTGAAAGCAGAAAGGGTAGAGACCGATGAACGTGTGGCATTGTGCGGGCGGTGTCGTGCGGGAGAGGTGCGATTGCGGCCAGGAAACTAGGTCGAACATGCGTGGCTGAAAAGGTAAATTGGATGACATTATCGTTCGGGTCCGTGCTCGTGCCCGAAGCCTTACGCCATTCCCCGATGCGCATCACCTTCATCCTTCCTGCACCTATCCGCATCCCGATGGGCGGCCCCAAAGTCGTCTACGCGCATGCACAGGGCCTGGCTAAGCGTGGACATGAGGTAGTGGTGGCGGCCCCGTCTCAGTTGGGTGGTGGCATGCGCGGTCGAGCGACGTCAGTAGCGATTCGCCTGCGAGACCAGCTCCACGGAGTAAGCCAGTCACCATACTATCAGGCTGCAGGCGCACAAACGGTCGTGGTACCGACGGTTTCCGACCGGCACCTTCCTGACGCCGATATCGTTCTTGCTACAGGCGTTCAGACGGCGCCGTGGGTGCGAGATCTTGCGCCATCGAAAGGAGCGAAAGCCTACTTTCTGCAGCATGTAGAGACCTTTATCGACCCCAGAGCCACAGACACCTGGCATTATCCGCTGGCGAAAATTACCATTGCGCGATGGATCAAAGACCGTATCCAAGCCGAGGGCGAATCGGTTCTCGGCATCGTCCCCAATGCCATCGATCCCAAAGAGTTTTTCATCGAGGAGCCCATCGAATCACGTTCCAGCCGGGTGATTTCCCTGTACCATCGCCTACCGATCAAAGGGCCGGACGTCTTGATTCATGCGCTTCGACTAATGAAACAGGCCCTCCCTGAGTTGGAGGCTGACGCGTTTGCCGCCCGCCCACCATCCCACCAACTACCTGACTTTGTGAACGTCCATATCCGCCCGGAGGGAACCGAATTACGGCGTCTGTACAACAGATCTGCCGTGCTGCTCCACACCAGTCGCAGTGAGGGATCCCCGCTCGTCCCGATGGAAGCCGCGGCTTGCGGATGCGCCATTGTGGCCTCTGCCAACGAGGGCGTTCAGCAGTACCTCAAAAACGGGGAGACAATGCGTATGACTGGCCTAGGGGACGGACCAGGGCTTGCGCAGGCGGCGCTGGATCTCCTCCGAAACCCGAACGAACGTATCCGGTTTGCCCGCGCGGCAGCGGAGGAGGTTTCCAGGTATCGTTGGGCAGATAGCACGGCCCACCTCGAGTCGTTGCTGATGAAGCTCTTATAGCGACCGCGTTTCCTATGCTCTCCGTCATCGTCCCCGTCTACAACGGCGCCCACGTTCTGCCGAAAACCGTACCGGCGATGCTCGGACAGGACGAGCCCGCGCGGTGGATCTTCGTAGATGACGGCTCAACGGACGAAACGCGTTCGACCCTGGAAGGACTCATCGCCAACGCGCCACGGAGGGATGGACGCACGATCGAAGTCCTCTCTCATCCCACAAACAAAGGAAGGGCTTCTGCCAGGAATACGGGCGTAGCAACTGCCGGCGGGAGCTTGCTTGCTTTCATGGATGCCGATGTAGCGCCTGCACCGGGCTATCTGAGTAAACTGGTTGGCGCCATGAACCGTCCCGGCGCGGTTGCTTGTGTTGCGAGGTTGGAGATGGCGGAAACGGATCTCGCGCAACCCTATCACCGCTACCTGGCATCATCGAAGAGGGGGCCAGGAAAGAGCGACGCGGCGAAGCCTCTGCCGTGGAAGTATTTCCTGACTACGGCTTCCTGTATGCGAACCGATGTGTTGGCTCGGGCAGGCGGCTTCAACGAATCCATCTCGTACGGTGAGGACATTGAGCTCGCCGTACGAATCTCGCAAAACCATCCCGATGGCTTGTACTACGCACTAGATGCGGTAGCACGCATGTACGATCTTGGCTCGCTGGAAACGGCAACGACGAATATGATCGAGTTCGGGCGAGATAATTTGCCTGCAATGATCGCTGAGTACCCGGAATTGGCTCGGTGGACGGGCGTCGATGTCGTACATTCGCCGGCCAGGAAGAGTGCTCGACGTGCCGCTGCGGGCCTTTTGCTCAGGCGCGGACTTGCGCAGCGGGTACAACGTATACTTCCCCGTCTACCGTCAGGCCTGTCGGATTACGCCGTCCGCTACCTTCTCGGCTACACACTCGCGACAAGTTATCAAGAGGGCTTGAAAGCCCTACACTCGCACTAACTGCCTATTTGCGTCGATACGTCACTGCTTAATTCGCTGCTCAACCGACGTGTCCGCAATGGTTTGGTTTCGCTTTCGTACCCTCTGTGTCCTGCTCTGCGCCGTCGTTGCGTTTCCGGCAAACGCTCAGTCCGAGTTAATCGTACGGCTGGAAGATGGCTATGACGGTCCGCTGAAAACTGCCCTCGAAGAGGCGCGCGTGGTTCCGGGCGCATCAGCAGCTTTGTTTGAGGATGTCGTTGGCGTCCGCAGCGCGTTCTTGAATCGGCCGCAGTCAGGGTCCTGGACGGACGGGGTATTTGTCATCGCACTGGAAGACGACTCCTTTGCCGCACGTCAGCAGAATAGATGGGCGACGGAGCCCGGCGTACGGTACGTGCAACTCAACGGCACGTACGACCTGGATATCGTGGATGATCTGGACGACGAGCCCTTCGCCGACAGCCTCAACCACCTTCGTGTCATCCGCGCCGACGAGGCGTGGGAGCAAACAACGGGCTCCGCCTCCGTACTGATTGGCCTCGTCGACACGGGCCTCTACATGGAGCATCCCGACTTTCTGGGCCAGGTGTGGATCAATCCCGGAGAAATCCCGGACAACGGAATTGACGACGACGGAAACGGTTTTGTTGACGACGTGAACGGCTACGACTTCGTGGATCGGAGCGTGAACGTGGGTAGCGGTGATTATTACGTGCGCGACAACGACCCCTCGGAGGATGGCACACGGGAGCACGGAACGCTCACGGCGGGCGTGATGTCGGCGGCGCTGGGAAACGGCGCCGGAATCGCAGGTGTGGCTCCCGGCGCGCGCATCGTTCCCATCCGCGCGTTCGGCCGAGACGGCGTGGCGGAGGACGATGACCTGGCTGCGGCCATCGTCTACGCGGCCGACCTCGGCGTGGATGTCATCAACCTGTCCTTCGGCCGCACCGAGGACAGCCCGCTGCTGCATGAGGCGATCCAGTACGCCTACAACCAGGGGACGGTCGTGGTGGCCTCCGGCGGCAACGCAGGTGGAGACAGCGCGCACTACCCTTCGGACTACCCGGAGACGATTGGCGTAGCCTGGTTCACGAGCGATGGCTCCGATATTGAGCCTGTCGGCGGCCAGTTTGGGCCTGGGATCGACCTTGGCGCCCCCGGTACGGCAATTTTTACCACGCTGGCGCCGCACGAAAGCGACCCCCGCCCGATTGAAGAGCAACTGTACGGCCGCAAGAGCGGGTCGTCTCTCTCAGCCCCGCAAGTCACGGGCGCGGCTGCCTTACTCCGCTCCATCGATCCTACGTTGAGCCCGGAATCCATCCGAGGCATCCTTACCGCTACCGCCCGCGACCTGCGCGAGCCGGGCTGGGATACGCATACGGCTGCGGGCCTCCTGGATGTGGCCAACGCCCTCGGCCTACCGTATCCCACCAACGTCTCCCTGATCAACCCTGAGCAAGACGGCGGGGCCGCAAGCGAGATGCCCATCGTTGGTTCCACCATCGCACCGCTGTTCGCGTCGTGGAGCGTGGAGTACGCAACATTCGATCCTACTATAATCGATGGCGAACCGATTGGAGCCTGGACGCCCATCGTAGATCCCGTGCAGACGCAAGTCCGGGAAGACACCCTGGGCGTCTGGAATGTAAGCGGCGTAGAGGAAGGCCTCTATCTCGTCCGCCTCGTGGTCCACCTTGCCAACGGCCAGACGCTCGAAGACCGCCGCCGCGTGACCATCGACCGGTCGCCGCCCGTGCTTGAGGTAACGTTCGCCGGGCCGGCCTACTTCGATGGGAGGCAGGGCGTGCTTGTCGAGGTTAGAACGGACGACGTTACGGAGGCAACGCTTGAGATTGAGCGTGGAGGAGGCCTGATGGCGTACGTAACTGCAGAAAACCGCGAGCAGTTACACGGCATGTTCTGGCCCAATGAGTTCAGCGAGGTAGGGATGGTTACGGCTCGGGTAACTGTTGAGAACGCATCTGGCCTTACGGCCTCCTCAGAGACAACGGTGGAGCTGGATGCACTCCATCTCAACAGCGCTCTGTTCACGGAGACCGTTCTCGACATGCCGTCGGGTTACTTCATGGAGAAGACCACGGATTTCGATGGTGACGGCCTCCCCGAGGTGGTCTTCAATCGTCTCGTAGACGGTGAACCCAGCGACAGTGTCCTTATCTATGAATGGGCAGGCGAGAACATGTTTGTCCGGCAAAGAGAACTCATTGCGAGGCTCATCCCACGCGACGAGGGAGATACGGATAACGACGGACGCCGCGAGCTGCTTTTCCAGTTCGGGCCGAACACGTTTCTGCTCGAGGCCGGCGCGCGGGTCGCCGATTGCCCTGGTTTGAGCAACACAGAAGCCTGCTACCCCTCGAACACAGAATTCGAGGACACGACGCCGTCGGGCTCCTCGCAGCGCACCTTCTGGGGCGTGAAACTCGTCGATCTGGATGGCGATGGGAACGGCGAGATCATAGGCCACGATCTGAGGATAGCGACACCAGCCGGCGGCGCCGTGCCTGTACAGTGGCGAATCTTTGAGAGAAACGGATCTACGTTTTCTCAAATCGCGGAGCTTGACAACCCGACAGGCAACTCGGACGACGAGGAACCAGAGAATATATTCAATGATCCGCAGGGCTTGTTCGGTGATTTCGACGGCGATGGTAAGAATGAGTGGCTCAGCGGCGATTACGACGGCGACTACATCCTGTACGAGCACACGGGCGGGCACAACTTTTCGCCAATCTGGACCTACGAGACCGACCGTTACAATGCAGGTGCGCGCCTCGTGCAAGGAGACTTTGATGGCGACGGCGTGAATGAGTTCTGGGGAATGACGACGCCGAAAACGGCGGGCGGCATTGACGGCGCCGCTTTCGGGTTGGCTCAGGGATTTGACAACACCGGCGACAACCAGTTTTCGCTCTTCCAAACCATTGCATTCCAAAGTTTCGTCACCCGTTACAGCACCATGGCCGCCGCCGACTTTGACCTGGACGGCACGGATGAACTGATCGTCGTCCACTCGCCGGACCTGTGGATCTTCAGTGCGGCCAACGATTGGAAGCCCATCTTCCACACCGGAGCCGTGCCCGGCGCGAACGGGCCGACGGGCTTGCGAAGCATCCGCGTCGTGGCGGCAGACTTCACGGGCGACCTTGTACCCGAGATCCTCGTCTCCGGCGCCGACGGGCAGTCGAGGCTCTTTACCTACAACGCCGCCCAGGCAGGGCTCGCGCCGCCTCAGTGGGCCTCTGCCTACGCGGTAGACGCAGCGAACGTCCATCTTTCGTGGAGCACCTCTGCCGACTCCGTTACCGTGTTTGCCGCCACGCCGGGCCAGCCGTTCAATCCTCTTGCCACCACGACGGACGCCGAGCTAAACGTATCCACAGCGGCAAAGCAGCAGTACGTGCTCCGGGCCTGGTACGGAAGTACGTCATCAGAACTGGGCGCGATCCGGCAAGTTCGCCCCCACACTCCGGCTACCGTGAACAACGTTGCCTACCCAGCCGGCAACTACGTGCGGCTCACGTTCACGGAAAAACTGGACCTGCAAACGGCAGCCGAGCAATTCGCTCTGGGCGGATCGCTTGCAGCCGCGGCCCTTCTCTTTGAGGACAACGGCTTCTCTGTTGCGCTTCAGTTTGATGAACTACCGGCCGGCGCGAACACCATCGGATGGAGCGAAGTGCGCGATGCCGAGGGCACGCCCGTAGGCCATGAGGAGGTCGCTATTGACGTTCCGGCCGCCAACGCGGAAGGAACCCTGCTCCTCGTTTCGTGGGAGATATTCGATGGCAGCCAAGCCCGTCTCCTCTTTAACAAACCCCTCGATGCCTCGCCGGCGAGCGACATCTCCAACTACCGCATTGAGCCGGCTGGGCGGATCACGGCCGTGACATTCAGTGCCTCAGACCCGAATGCGGTTGAGTTGGCCATTGCAGACCGCGCACTTGGCGCGACGGGCCTCCTCACCACAATCATTGTATCGAGGCTACGAGGCGCGGACGGGGCCACACTAGCACCGGAAGGCAACGTGGCCACGCTGGGAGGATTTTCGGAGGATCTCTCGGACGTATACGTCTTCCCCAACCCGTTCCGCGCGGACCAACACGCCGGGCGCGTTGTCATCGCCGGGCTGCCACGCAACGCCGCTATCGAGGTCTACGCGCTGGACGGCGCGCACGTGCGGAGCCTGGAGGAGTTCGATGGAGACGGCGGCACGCCGTGGGACCTCACCGACGACAACGGCGAGCAAGTACCTTCAGGGATCTATCTGATTCGAATCGAAACCGACGGCCAGAACCCCGTAATTACGAAGGTCGCCATTATTCGATAGACTCCTCTACCGCCCATGCGGTTGGTTCTCCCCAGTACGCCCGAAGCCGTGCCCGAGGCGGTTCGCTTCGCTGAGGCTGCGGCGAGCGAGGCGGCTTTCCCGGACGAGGTGGGCGACCGCATGTCGCTCGCGGTGGGGGAGGCCGTCGCCAACGCCGTTGAACACGGGAATGACGCCGATGCCAACCGTATCGTGAAGCTCGAGTGGCGGAAGAAAGACAGCGGGGGCTGGCTGTCGGTTGAGGATGAGGGGCCGGGACTGACGCTCGATCTTCTGCAGAATGCTACGCTTCCCGATAATGCCCTCCAGGCCGGCGGGCGAGGCCTTTTCATCATCAAGGAATTGACGGATGATGTAAGGCTGGAGGCGGAAGGCCGCCGCCTGATGCTCTGGTTCGCGCCGAGGCCTGGCGAGACGGCGTGAGAAGCGCCCGAGCCCAGCGGCTTCTATTGGTCGTGCTATATGCGGGGATGGCCGTGTGCGCTCGCTCGCCCGGCGCCGGGGCCGGCTGGCGAACGGGATTCGTGCTCTGCGCGCTCGCAGCGGGCGTTCTCGTTTTCGTCCGATGGCGACAGGGAGGGGTCTCTCGCCGCGAGGTGCTCGTGATGGCCATCGCTCTCCGCGTTATTGTCTTTCCGCTCACGCCAACCCTCTCGGACGATGGCTTTCGGTACGTCTGGGATGGAATGATTCAGGCAGAGGCAGGCGTCAATCCTTACCACTACCTGCCGGCCGATGCAGCGCTGGCCGAGTTCCAACAGGAGGCCGTCTACCGGCGGATGAACTCCAGCACGTACTTCTCGGTCTACCCGCCGCTCTCGCAACTCGTGTTTGCACTTGGAGGGCTGTTCTATCCGCTCGGATGGGTCTTCAGCTGGTACCTCATCAAGCTGGTGATGGTAGGAGGGGAGCTGCTTGGTCTGTTTTTATTGAGCAGGATGGTGCGCCCCCGCGACTTGCTACTGTACGCGTGGCATCCACTCGTCGTGATAGAAACCGCCGGGCAGGCCCACACCGAGGCGCTGACGATCGGACTACTCCTGATGGTCGTGTGGGCTGCCCGCGAGGCTCGAGGAGCGCTCGCGGGCGGAGCCCTTGCCGCAGCTGGATGGGTGAAGCTTGTTCCGTTTGTTTTCGCGCCTTTTGTGATCCGTCGATTGGGGTGGAAGGCCGCTGTGGGCGGCGTCGTGGTTGGGGTTTTGCTTGCAGCGCCCTATGCGGCATCGTACACCATCCCTCATGTCCTGGAGTCCCTCGATCTCTACGTGCGAGCGTTCGAGTTCAACGCCGGCCCGTATTTCGCTCTCAAGGGAGCGGCCGCCGGCCTTGGCCTCGGCGACGCGAGCAAGACCCTTGGTCCGGCGCTCCAAGGGCTCTTTCTCCTCTCCCTACCTGTCCTGTTTGCTTTTGACTGGAAGCGGAAGTGGCCGCTAGAAATTGTGCTTCTGGTCATTTTGAGCCTGTTCTTCCTGTGCGCTACAACTATCCATCCCTGGTATCTCTTGCCGCTACTCGCGCTGTTGCCGCTGGTTATGGAGCGAGAGACCGGGCGCTTGTTCGCGCTCGGCTGGTTCGTGCTTGGGGTCGCGTCGATGGCCACGTATTGGGTGTACGCTGGGCCGTTGTGGGGATACGCCGCCGTTTCGGTGGGCTGGACCCTCTTCTTTGGTTTCATGATGATGGTGTTGGCGAAAACCTCCCTGCCTGTGCTCATGCGAAGACGGGCACGGAGAAAGTGGGGGCGGATCAAACGTCACCTCCCCGAACCGCCGGACGCAAGCTCCCGTGTTCTCGACCTTGGGGCAGGGGAGGGGTTCGTCGGCGAGGCCATCCAGCAAAGCACAGGTGCGCAGGTATCGCTCGCGGATGTCGTGGATTTCAACCAGACCGAGCTCCCTCTTGCACTTTACGATGGCAAGAGGCTGCCTTTCGGCGACGATGCTTTCGAACTGACGGTCATCGTGTTTGTCCTTCACCACACCAAGGACGCCGAGCAGGTTCTCCGCGAGGCCATGCGTGTCACGGACGGCCGGGTTGTCGTCCTGGAATCCGTTTACGAATCGCCGTGGCAGCACCGGCTTCTTGCCCGGCTCGACCGGCTCGCCAACAGATTGCGTTCGGGCGGCAAGATGGCCGCGCAAGAAGAGCATCTCCACTTCAGAACCGACGCAGAATGGCGCGCCGCCTTCGAGCGCCTCGGGTTGGCTATCGAGCACGCCTCTATTGAAGGGAGGTGGATTCACCAGCAGGCCTTGTACGTGCTTCGGCCGGCGTAGAGACGCGATGCATCGCGTCTCGATTCAGTCCCCCTTTCAAGGGCAACGCAGAACGTTGCTGCGAAGGCAGGCGCGAGGACGAACTGATTGTGCGCTTATTGCAGGCAAGGCCTTGCGAATCACGGTGCCCCGAGGGACGAGGGGCGGGGGATGTCGGATTGGCTAGATGTTGCACAACGACCCGTGGCAACACCCCTCCGCGTGACCAGGTGGCGGGGTATCTAAGCTGTACAGTATGTTTGCTGTACATCCGGCATTTTGGCCGGGGACCCTCACACCACTCGAGAACGAGCTATGCGTACGTACTTACTCACCGCGACGAAGACCATCGTCACTGTATCAATCGGTTTGTTGATGGTGCCGAACTCCACGCTCCGAGCACAACCCGGCACCGTGCTGTCGCACCAGAAGATCTCCGATACCGAAGGCGGCTTTACCGGAACCTTGGAAGACCTTGACCAATGGGGCTTCTCGGTGGCCGCGGTGGGGGACCTGGACGGAGACGGGACCGAAGACATCGCCGTCGGGGCCGTTCAAGATGAGGACGGGGGTCCTTTTCGTGGGGCGGTGTGGATATTGTTCCTGAACGCGAACGGCACGGTAAAGAGTCACCAGAAGATCTCCGACACCGAAGGCGGCTTTACTGGCACCCTGGATGACTTTGACTTCTTTGGTGGCTCGGTGGCCGGCGTGGGGGACCTGGACGGAGACGGGACCCAGGACATCGCCGTCGGGGCCGTCGGAGACGACGACGGGCCGCTTTTTAATGTTGGCGCGGTGTGGGTGTTGTTTTTGAACACGAACGGCACGGTCAAGAGCCACCAGAAAATCTCGGCCACGGCCGGCGGCTTTACCGGAACCCTGGATGGCGGTGACCTCTTTGGCACCTCGGTGGCCGGCTTGGGGGACCTGGACGGAGACGGGATCCAAGACATCGCCGTTGGGGCCCAAAGCGATGACGACGGGGGCCTACCACCCGATGCGAATCGCGGAGCGGTATGGGTGTTGTTTTTGAACACGAATGGCACGGTCAAGAGCCACCAGAAGATCTCCGACACAGAAGGCGGCTTTACCGGAACCTTGGAAGACCTTGACCATTTTGGCGGCTCGGTGGCCGCGGTGGGGGATCTGGACGGGGACGGGACCCAAGACATCGTCGTCGGGGCCTTTGGAGATGACGACGGGGTCGATGATAGTGGGGCGGTGTGGGTGTTGTTTCTCAACACGAACGGCACGGTCGATAGCCACCAGAAAATCTCCAACACCGAAGGCGGCTTCACCGGAACCCTGGATCAACTTGAAGTCTTTGGCATCTCGGTGGCCGGCGTGGGGGATCTGGACGGAGACGGGACCCAGGACATCGTCGTCGGGGCCGATGGAGATAACGACGGGGGCTCTAAACGCGGGGCGGTCTGGGTGTTGTTTCTGAACGCAGACGGCACGGTGGATAGCCACCAGAAGATCTCCGACACCGAAGGCGGCTTCACCGGAACCCTGGATAACATTGACTTCTTTGGCCACTCGGTGGCCGGCTTGGGGGACCTGGACGGAGACGGGACTCAGGACACCGCCGTCGGGGCCCATTTGGATGACGACGGCGGCGATGGCCGCGGGGCGGTATGGGTGCTCTTCCTGAGCGATATGGTGGTACCGACCGAACCAGCACCCGCAGACACGCCCGGTACGCATGTTCTGGAAGCGGCCTACCCGAACCCATTCAATCCCGAGGCCACGTTCCGCTTTGCAGCTTATGAGCAACAGAGCGTGCGCGCAGATCTGGTTGATGTGCTGGGGCGCGTCGTTGCGATGCTCTTCGAGGGAGATGTGGCAGCCGGCGTGATGCAGACGGTTCGTATCGACGGCGCCGGCCTGCCGAGCGGCACGTACGCGATTCGCCTCACCGGTGAGACATTTAGCGATGCGCTAACGTTGACGTTGTTGAAGTGAGGTGCGCATAGCGTCTGCTTCCCCTGGAAGGGAGACTAAAAAGTCCCCCTTTGAAGGGGGAAAGTCGCGCTCGACAGAGCGGGACAGGGGGATGTCGGATTGGCTGGGAGCCGAGAAAAATGGCGCACTCAGCTTAGAATCGCCTCGGCTGCATCATCCGTCGAATCGTACGCCGACAGATCCACCCACTCATATTCCGGCCTGCGGCGGAACCACGTGAGCTGGCGCTTCGCGTAGCGCCGCGTGTTGCGTTTGAGGAGCCGCACCATCTCGTCGTAGTCGATCTCGCCCGAAAGATGCGCGAACGGCTCTTGATAACCAATCGTGCGCAACGGGTTCGTATCGAGTTTGAATCCGGCATCCATGAGGCCTCGGTTTTCCTCCAGCAACCCAGCATCCAGCATCGCGTCCACGCGCGCCTCGATGCGTGCATAGAGCTCCTCGCGCAGGCGCGTGAGGACGACGACACGGTAACGATAGGGGGGAGGCTCAGCCTGGGCAAAGAAGGAAGACCACGGCTCTCCGGTCGTGCGGTACACCTCCAGCGCGCGGACGAGCCGCTGTGTCTTCGTCGGATCGAGCGTTTCAGCGCCTTCGGGGTCGATGCGTTCAAGCTCCTCAAAGAGATTCTGAGCACCTTCCAGCGTAGAAACCTGCTCGTTCAGTTCGGCTCGAATGGCGGGGTCGCTGTCCGGGATATCGGCAAGGCCGTGAACAAGGGCCTCCAGGTACAGTGTAGAGCCTCCGACGACGAGCGGAACGGCACCTCGCTGAATAATATGGGCGATCCGGCCGTTGGCTTCCTCCGCAAATCGTCCGGCCGACCACAGACTACCGAGATTGCACTCATCAATAAAGTGGTGGGGAACGGCCGCCAACTCATTCCAGGACGGCTTTGCGGTGCCAATGTCCAGCCCACGAAAAACCTGCCGGCTGTCGGCCGAAACGATCTCAGCGCCGATGCGCGAGGCAATCGTAAGGCTCAGCGCCGTTTTGCCGACGCCCGTTGGCCCGGCGAGTACCAGAAAGGGTCCGGGGCGGGTATCCTTCAATCCTGCGGAACGGCCGGGCCGATTTCCTCCATCCACGCCTTCATGCCGCCCTTCAGGTTCACCACATTATTGAATCCATTCATGCGGAGATACTTAACGGCCTGCGCCGAACGCCCGCCCATCTGGCAGTGGACGACCAGCAACTCGTCGTTCTTGTGATCCTCCAGTTCCTCGACCCTAAGTGGTAGCTCGCCGAGCGGAATCAGTGTGCCGCCGAGACTTGAGACAGCGTGCTCCTCGGGCTGACGGACGTCCAGTAAGAACGGCGGATTGTCGGAGTCACGGAGAGCCAGGTAGTCCTGAACGGTGATTTCTAGGAGAGCATTCATAGAAGAACCCGTCGAAGGGGGGCCGCAGTAAACGATTGATGACTCAAGCGACGTAATCGTGGGGTGTTCGCCGCAGACAGCGCATTGCAGGTTTCGTGTTACAGTGAGCGTTCGGAACTGCATCGAAAGGGTATCGACGAGCAGCAGGCGCCCGATGAGGCTTTCGCCGAGTCCCAGCAGGAGTTTAAGAACTTCGGTGGCCTGGATCGTTCCGAGCAAGCCCGGAAGCACACCCAGCACACCGGCTTCTGCACAGGAAGGCACGAGCTCAGCCGGCGGCGGCTCCGCAAAAAGGCAGCGGTAGCACGGACCCTCGGGCGCACAAAATACGCTGGCCTGCCCATCGAAACGGCTGATGGAGGCGTAGGCGTTCGGCACGCCCGCCATTACACACGCGTCGTTGACTAGGTAGCGCGTTGTAAAGTTGTCCGTTCCATCCGCGACGACAGCGTAGTCCGAGATGATCTGGGCGGCGTTTGAGGCGTCCAGACGAACCGGGTGAAGGTCAATCTGAATGTGCGGATTTGTCTCCTGGAGGCGCTCTTTCGCGGCCTCCAGCTTCGGCCGGCCAATGTCGCTTTCCCCGTACAGAATCTGCCGGTGGAGGTTGCTTTCGTCCACGTCGTCGAAATCTACCAGGCCAATTCGGCCGACTCCTGCGGCGGCCAAATACAACGCCGCCGGCGAGCCGAGTCCGCCCGCGCCGACAACCAGAACCGACGAGTCCTTCAGGCGCGCCTGTCCCTCCATCCCAACCTCGGGGAGAAGGAAGTGGCGGCCGTAGCGCCGTAATTCGGCAGGGGAGAAGGGAGAGGAGGTCATATCTATGGGTACGCAGCCTTGGTGGGCAGCAGCATCGCTACGCCCTGCACCACCATCCAATTGGTGACCAGGAAGAACACGGCTTCCTCAATTGGGAGGCCAAGCGGGTCGATGCCGAGACTGTACCGCTCCGAGATGCTCCAGATCCCGAGGCCAAGGGCAACGCGGTCAGCAATCCACAAATACAGCGTGGGAATGGCAATGGCAAACAAAACGAGGCGTCGCTCGGGCCAGATTTTCTCGATCCCCATCCACATGAGCCCCGTCAGAACCGGGCCGCACCACGCCAGGATGAGACCGAGATACAGGACACGCTCGCTTCCCCACACTATAAGGCCGACGCCAACTCCCGTAACAGCGGACATGAAAAGCGAGGCCGCTACACGGAGGTGCGCCGGAGCGAACGTTCGACGAGCCGTCAGGATATCCCGGCCGCGCAAGAAAAAGTAAAACAGACCGGTGAGCACCGGCTGGAGGATAAAAAACGCATATTCCTCAACAGGAACGTAGGCGATGGTGCCCAGTACGCGGCCTACGCCATAGGACCAGACGCCACGGAAAACGATGTAATTGTCCCACAGAATAGTATAGAAAAATGCGAGCGTTGTAATCAGCCCCAGTGTACGCAGGGCTGTACCGCGCGGAGCACCTCCGAGTGGTCTCCGCTGCACCAGCATCAGCACCACGATGGGAGGGAGGACGAACGCGAAGTGGAAGCCGAGGTAGGTCACTCGTCCGCCTGCGAGCTGTTCAGATCCCGGCTGCTCACGTCGATGTAATCGGCCGCGCTGTCGCTCAGCTTGTCGCGCTGATGCACGTAGATCATCGTCGTTTCGAGGTTTTTGTGCCGCGCGTGCGCCTGAACCTGCTGCAACGACGCTCCCGATTCGATGGCCAGTGTGCAGCCCGTATGGCGGAGTGTGTGGGCGCCAACCCGCGCGGTGATACCGGCGCGCTCTGCCGTCTTGCGAACGATCGTGTAAATCGATGTGGTTGAGAGCCGCTTGCCGTAGCTGTTGCGGCTCAGCGAGCGCCAGACCGGGCCTGAGGTGTATGCATAGTGTTTCTTGTGAGCTAGAATGGCCTCGGCTACGTGCTCCGGCACTTTGATATACTGATCCGTGCCGCCTTTGGTAAACGGAAGATCGAGCACCCAATATCGATCAACCTTTCTCAAGTGCTCAAAGTCCATCGCGCGGGCTTCCGAGCGGCGAAGAACGCAGTGCAGGAGGACGAGAAGTAGCGTTTTGTCACGCAGGCCAGATGATTCGGATAGATCTACAGCGTCCAAGAGCTGTTCCGTTTCATTCCGAGTGAGACTTGCTATGGTTGTGTTCTTTGGATCAAGGCGAGGCAGGTGGCGATGAAGACCTGAGTCAATGCCAACTGGATTGCTTTCTAATATGTCCATTGACACAAGCCATGCGAAAAACGACCGCAAGGAAGCCAGTCGCCGCTGCATAGTCGAAGCTTTTACATTCTGACTCCCAGCTTCCTTTTGGTACTCGTCCACATCATCAGGTGACACGGCTTGCACGATTCCTTCAGTAATCGTGTCAGTGCCAAAGAAACCCTTAAGATCACCTCGGTATGCGCGTATTGTATTTGCGGATCTAAGGCTATCGAGATAGGTGGCAAGCAGGTTTGCCTGTCGATCTGTCTCCCTCATATTTCACTTACTCGAAACATGATGGTCATCCTATTTGAGTTGTATGGCACGCGTGCAACCCCAAGATTGAAAGCAAGGTGATACCACGTAGTCCACGCATGCGTTGTACCTACTTCCAGCGGGACTTTACATGCGGGCACCTTTCCAGTGCGAATTCCCGCGTCAGGCACTGCTTGTCCAAACTGCAGCGGTATAGACCACTCAACGTGACCATCTGAATCATCCATGTTCCCATGAAAGACACCATAGAACGGTGCAGGAAGATCGTCTAGGAGGCTCTGGTTGTGTTCAACATGCTCATTTGGCCCTGGAAACCCTTCAAGTTGGATTTCGGCCTTTAGGATACGACCTACACTGAGGTCGGTCATGATGCTGCCGAAGCAATAGGCCTCATAGACCGTGTATGGTGCTTTCTCGTCGTAGTTCTGCACTACAGTGTCGACCAGGGCTTGATCATAGTACCCAGTGTTCATGCGCGAAACGATCTCACCCAATACTGAACCCCATCCAGGCTCTCGCACAAACATATCATGGACAGCACTGGAAACAGCGAGGCCGGCAACGGTGCTCTGCATCGAAAAGGAATGTGGGCTGGGCCGCTAGATGCCGCTCTCTGAAGAGCTGATTTGCAATGTAACATAATTAACCTTATGTTTCATTCGGTTGATCAAGAATCCTCGCAAATGGACAAGATAGCAGTTTATAACGATCCCGATCGCCGTTCTCAAGCGCAACCAGTAGCCTCACAGGCAGACGACGACATCCACCTCATCAATCTTTGGCTTCGTGGGAAGAGTCCGAATACACAGGAAGCTTACGGGCGGGATATAACGCAGTTTGTCGACAATGTTGATCTGCCGCTTGGTCGGGTCAAATTGCAACACTTCTGGGACTGGGCCGATCATCTTGAAGCTTCTGGCCTTGTACCTGCCACAATTGCCCGCAAGCTTGCCGCGCTAAAGAGTCTCTTCAGTTTCGGCCACCGGATCGGTTACCTGACGTACAATGTTGGTGCCGCTGTATCCACACCTAAGGTTCCGGATCGTCTTGCCGAACGCATTCTCTCGGAACCGGACGTACAATGTATTCTCGTTCATGAAGAGAACTTTCGCAACGCAGTTCTCCTCAGGCTTTTTTATGCTTCGGGGGCTCGTGTTTCAGAACTAGCAAGTCTCAATTGGAAAGCTGTTCAGGAGCGTGGAAAGGAAAACGGAAGGCCTGTCGGCCAGGTTGTACTCTTGGGGAAAGGTGAAAAAACAAGATCCATTCTGCTTTCGGCTGACACGTGGGAGGCTATGGATAAGCTCAAAACAGATGAACTTAGCTGTGGGCATGGATCGGCAAACGACGCTGTTTTCCGATCCCGCAAAGGCGGCGCGCTTTCTAGGCAACAAATGTGGCGTGTAGTAAAGACGGCGGCCAAGCGAGCAGGGCTTGAAAAAGCAATTTCCCCTCATTGGCTCCGGCATGCGCATGCCTCTCACGCCCTCGACCACGGCGCTCCAGCGCATCTTGTAAAGGAAACTCTGGGACACAAATCGTTGGCCACGACAAGCAAATACACCCACGCCCGTCCCGATGACTCATCGGCGCGCTATCTGGCTGTCTAAAGCGGCTTGGGCACGGTTTCTCCAGACATCAAAAAAGAGCCGCCACACGCGAGGTGCAGCGGCTCTTTAATCGAAGCGAGAGACGCTTATTCGGCGGGTGCGTCGCCTTCAGCGCTCTCTTCTTCCATGGGTTCCTCCATCATTGTGGAGTCGGCCATGGTCGAGTCGTCCATCATTGGTTCCTCTTCAATGACGTCAGGCTCGTCGTCGATGACGGGCTCTTCGGTCGGCGTCGGTTCAACCTCGCTCTGTTCCGCGCACGCAGACAAGGCCACGAGGCCAAGGCTGAGTCCGCAGATGACGAGACCGCGCAAAAGTGCGTTCTTCATGGTTCTAGGGGTGGGTGATTGTTTGGGTGAAGCTCGAGCCGGACAATCCATCCGACGCCACTAAATAAGAGAAAACGGTGGTTTGCGGCAAGTGCCGCGTAGAATGCTTCTCGTACGCAGGCCGGATGGAGTGAGGCCTGAGCCGTTAACGCACCCGTAACGAACCGTACGAACGTGTTCTTACGTGGTATAAGAAAATCTGCGCTCCAGGAGGCTGGCGGATTTAGGATGATTCTACTACGACGGTGGCTAATCGGCCCATTACCGCGCTCTTTTTCGTTATCCGCAGTACTGCGGGACGCCTCAAAAGGCCGAGAAAATGGTCTCGATTTCCCATTGGTCTTGCTACGATCCCA
This sequence comes from Bacteroidota bacterium, assembly GCA_022561755.1. Taxonomy (GTDB): domain Bacteria; phylum Bacteroidota; class Rhodothermia; order Rhodothermales; family Rubricoccaceae; genus JAHEJB01. The sequence goes on along the minus strand of JADFQN010000008.1, from coordinate 12,288 downwards.
TAAACCCGACAGACTCGAGGCCTGCAACGCCGGAATTTTCCACGAGGCAACCATCCCGAAGCTCTACGATCCGGTCGCCGGCTTCAGCAGCCTCTGCCGCAGTGTGCGTAACGTAGACGGTAGTTGCTCCGGTTTCCTCGTGGCGGTTGCGGATAACCGCCCTCAGATGCGCCCGCAATGCGGCATCGAGGTTTGACAAGGGCTCATCAAACAGGAAGATTCGCGGTTCACGGACGAGCGCCCTTCCAACGGCCACACGCTGGCGCTGGCCCCCGGAGAGGTCTCGGGGAGCATGATCGAGCACGTCGCCAAGCTGTAAAAGGGTTGCGGCTTCCTTTACACGCTGCTTGATGACCTCCGCGGACAATTTCGCCAACCGAATACCGAACGCCATGTTTTCGAACACCGACAGGTGCGGATAGAGAGCGTAGTTCTGAAAGACCATGGCCACGTTGCGCTCTTCGGGCGGAGCGCCAGCGACATTCGTGCCGTCGATAGACAGGCCACCTTCCGTAGGGATCTCAAGTCCTGCAATCAACCGCAGCAGCGTGGTTTTTCCACTTCCCGATGGCCCCGTGACGACGACGAACTCGCCGTCTTCTACGGTAAGGTCGAGGCCGTTCAAGGCCCGCGTGCCGTTGCCGTAGACTTTGGAAACCTTGTCGAATACGATCCGGGCCATCAATCAGGGCGGGTTTGGAACGGCCGAAGATAGACGCGCAGAATCGCTGAAGGTTAGATTCCCGGCATGCCCACACGCCTCCCCTCTCCCCTGCCCCCTCCCCTCCGCGAAACGCAGTTCGAGCACCTCGGCAAGCGCTACAGAGGGAAGGTGCGCGATGTGTACCGACCCGGCGATGGACGTGTGATTCTAATCACGTCGGATCGTATCTCTGCCTTCGACCATATTTTACGGCAGGCTATTCCCTTAAAAGGCCAGGTGCTAAATCGTCTGGCCGCGTTCTTTCTTGAGCAAACGGAAGACATTGTCCCCAACCACCTTTTGGACGTTCCCGATCCGAACGTGTCGGTTGCTATTGAATGCGACGCGCTGCCCATCGAGTTCGTGGTGAGGGGCTATCTGGCCGGCCATGCGTGGCGTGTCTACCGTGATGGCGGCCGGACGTTATGCGGTGAAGCGCTCCCGGATGGCCTCAGAGAAAGCGAGCAGCTGCCCCGGCCCATCCTCACCCCGGCCACCAAACCCGAAGAGGGCCACGACGAGGACATCTCACGTACAGAAATCCTCGAAAGTGGGATTCTCGATGCCGAAACACTGGAAGAAGCCGCGAGCATGGCTCTGCGCCTCTTTGCACGAGGAACCGAGCTGGCAGCCGGGCGGGGCCTCATTCTCGTGGACACGAAGTACGAGTTCGGCCGCGCGCCGGATGGAAGACTGCTCGTGATTGACGAGGTCCATACGCCGGATTCCTCACGGTTTTACTACGCTGAGGGCTACAATGGGCGGCTGGAGCGTGGTGAGCCTCAGCGGCAGCTATCCAAGGAGTTCGTCCGTGAGTGGCTGATGGACCACGGGTTTCAGGGAAAAGACGGGCAGGTTCTCCCCGACCTCCCTCCGGAGTTCGTTCGGCAGATCGCCGAGCGCTACGTGGAGTTGTACGAGAATGTGACGGGCCGAGCGTTCGAGCCGGATTTGAGTGAAGACCCGATTCGGCGCATTGAGATTGCCCTTGAAGTCGTTCTGAACTAGGCGTATTAACAGTTTATCACTTCGGGCGATTTCGGGCCGTTCTGGACCGCTTCGTCGTTGCGCTCCTCGTCCAATACATCAGCATCGCACTCGTCACGCGCCTGGAATCGGCCTCCCCGCAATACTGCGGGGTCCTCGAACTCACGTCAACTCGCTAACTATTAACACGCCCGCGCATCTTGTGTTTGCCGGCGGGCTTCCTCAAACAAAGTACAAAGTCATGCTACGTATCCCCTTCATAACACTCACGTTGTTGCTGTTCTCGGGCTGCTCTCTGTTTGGCGATTCTGACAGCAGCGAACTCGACAACGCGCGCGCAAACTGGGCGCGCGCCGGAATCTCGGACTACAATTACAAGCTCACCGTCATTTGCTTTTGTGGCGAGACCGGAAGGTTTGATGTTGAAGTCCGAAACAGCGTCGTGGTGAATACAACCCGTATACCTGGTGTCCAATCCTCAGGCGGTGGCGGGAGCATTGGAAAGACCATGGACGATTTGTTTGATGTGCTTGCGCAGGCCTACGCACAGAATGCCGATCAGGTGCTAGTGGAATACGCCGCGTTGCTGGGCTACCCCACATCTATCTCCATCGACTACGTGCAGGAAGTCTCGGATGATGAGATCTCCTACGGCGTGGACGGCTTCGAACGCCTCGACTGACACCCAGTCCTAATCCAACGCGTACATTGCCGGCCGCCGATCCTCGAACAGGTGATTGTGCACCGTGAGTTGGCGATCGCGCGCCTCGGCAGGGTCGATCTCTGCCGAGAGAAGCTCGGTTTCGGCACGGGAGGCTGAGGCCAGCACCTGTCCGTTTGGATCGCAGATGAGACTCTGGCCGATGAACGTGAGCACTTCCTCCCCTTTCGTCTCCGTGCCAATCCGGTTGGCCGTGGCCGTGAACACGTGGTTTTCGAGCGCGCGGATGGGCATGGATCGCGGGCAGTCGGGCCGCACGAGGTTGGAGGGATGGGCGATCACGTCGGCGCCGGCTAGCGCCAGCGACCGCGCGGCCTCGGGGAAGTACCAGTCGAAGCAGATCATCACGCCGAGCCGGTAGGCCTCTCCTGCCCTGTGCGTGACGGTGAACACGGGGAATCCCGAGTCGCCGGGCGCGAAGTGCAGCTTCTCCTCGTAGAAGAGGTGCGTCTTTCGGTACGTGCCCAGCCACCCGCGCGGCGTGACCACAACGGCGCTGTTGAAGAGGGCGCCGTCCTCCGTTTCCTCCGGAAGCCCGGCCACGAATGTGGCGCCGGAGGCTTTCGCCCATGCGTTGAGGCGCTGGGCGGTCGGCCCGTCCGGGATGGGTTCCGCAGCGGCCCGCACGTCCTCCGTGGACTTGAAGAAATAGCCGGTCGCAAAGAACTCTGGAAGGACGATGAGATCAGCGTCCATGTCCCCCAGAAGGGCCTCCACGGTGTTCAGATTGCGTTCCGTCTGAAGGTAGTCGGGGCTGAATTGGAGGAGGGAGATGCGCATGCGAGGAAGCTACGCCCTCGCGAGTAGGGACACGACATGTCGTGCCCCTACATGTTCATTTGAGCAACGTCAGCCGCTGCGTGAACGCTCTGGCCGTGCCGCCCGCCTCGGACTCCATCGAAACTCCCAATCGCCCACTTCCGCAGACGCGCATGGCCCTGCGGCCGTGGGAGCGGCCTCGTCGCAACTGGCGATCAGGCCGAATCCCGCCACTAGAGCCAAGAGTAGGAATACTTTACGCATGAACTAATCTCCACAATAAGTACTATATACAAAATGACGCGCAATCATTCAAGGCTAAACGATCAGATGCAAAGAAAACACTCTATGTACGCGCCTGAATCGCCGTGATCGCTGCCACGTTGACTATGTCGTCGGCGTCGCAGCCGCGTGAGAGGTCGTTGGCGGCGCCGGCAAGACCCTGCAGGATGGGGCCGAAGGCTTCCGCCCCACCGATGCGCTGCGTGATCTTGTAACCGATGTTGCCGGAGTTCAGATCGGGGAAGACGAACACGTTGGCGAGGCCTTCGAGCGGCGAGCCGGGGGCCTTGCGTTCAGCCACGCTCGGCACGTACGCGGCATCGAACTGGAGCTCGCCGTCGATGAGCAGATCGGGGCGAAGTTGACGGGCGATTTGCGTGGCCGTCTGCACCATCTCTACGGCCTCGTGATCTGCCGAGCCCTTCGTAGAGAACGACAGGAAGGCCACGCGCGGCTCTTCGCCCGTGAGGAAACGGTGGTTCATCGCCGCGTCGATGCCAATGGACGCCAATTGGCGTGGATCAGGTTCTGGGTTGACACCGCAGTCGGCGTACGTGAGCGGCCGCCCGTCCGGTAGCACCATCAAGAAGAACGACGAAACCAGCGCCGAGCCCTCCGCCACACCCAGCACCTGGATGGCCGCGCGCACGACATCCGGGCTGGGATGCGCCGCTCCGGCCACGCATCCGTCGGCCTCTCCCCTTTTCACCATGAGATCACCGAAGTACAACACATCGCCTGTGGTTTCGAGGGCCTGCTCGTACGTCAGCCCTTTGTGCTTCCGCAGCTGAAAGAATGTCTGCGCATATTCCGATCTCTTTTCCGAGGTCTCCGGATCAACGATCGGTACCGTGTGCGGGAGCGCGATTCCCTCCGCATCCGCCACCTCTCGCACGCGATCCGGCCGGCCGAGGAGTACGGGGCGTGCAAGGCCCTCCTCCACCAGCCTTTGGGCAGCTCGGATGGTGCGCGGATCCTCGCCTTCAGGCAGGACGATCTTTTTGTTGAGCGTGTGGGCTCTCTCGTGCAGCGTGCGAATCATTGAGCGTGTAAATCAACTGGGTTCTTGGCGGGTTCGGGATTGCTCTCCGCTTTCCAGATCGGCACGTCCTCTTTCAACGTGTCGATGAGCCACCGGCACGCCTCGAAGGCCTCCGCGCGGTGCGGGCAGGCTACGCCGACGAGCACGCTTGGCTCACCGGCCGGCACATCCCCGAGACGATGCAAAAGAACGAGACGGACCACCGGCCAGGACAATTCGGCTTCGGCGGCGAGGCGTTCTAATTCAGCCTGCGCCATCTTTTCGTAGGCCTCGTAGCTGAGCTTCGTGGTTTCGGCTCCATCCGTCCAGCGCCGCACGACGCCGGTGAATACGCAGACGCCCCCCGCCGCCTCGTCGATGAGGAAATGGTGGGCTTCGGCGAGGGGAAGCGGGTCCTCTGCAAGACCGATCCAGCGCGATTTTGACGGTTTCAGGTACGGCACGGTCAGGAGTCTATCTGGTTTAGGTGATCGTTGCGAGACGAGTGGGAAATCGAGATCAGTTTTTCGATCTTTTGAGGCGGATAGTGGGGCTATGTAACGAAAAAGATCGGAAACAATGGGCCGATTTACCGCCGCCGCAGTAGAATCACCCTGAACCAGACAGGCTCCTAACCTCCGCTCGTCGGTGTAATGAGAGCCACTTCGTCGCCATCGTGCAGAACGACTTCCTCCGAGACATAGGAGGCATTCACCGCCAATCGGGTGTGCTCGCGGAAGCGGTGAATCGCCGGATGCTCCGCCGCCAACTGATCGAGCAACGTGCCGCCGGTAGAGCCGGAAGGCACGTTAAGTGACAACGTAGACTCGCCCACCTCCTCCCGGAGGACGCTGAATAGCAGCACGGTAACGTGGACAGCTATCTCGGCTTCCGGGACGGTCATTACGCGGCCTCGAGTGCTCCGGAGATAGCCTCGTAGTCGGGCTCGTTGCCGGGGTTGTCGAGCACCTCCCGGTGGATCACGATCCCCTTCTCATCGATCACAAAAACGGAGCGTTTTGCAATCCGGTCGAGACCCATGGGCGTGAAGTCGTGGTTGAACTTGGCGCCGTACATCGCAGCCACTTCGGCGCTGTGATCGCTGAGTAGCGGGAAGTTGAGCATGTTGGCCGCTTTGAACTCCGCCAAAACGAACGGGGTATCGGTCGAGATGCCCACCACGATTGCGTTCGCATCGTTGAAGCGGGCGAGGTCGTTGTTGATGGTGTTTAGCTCGGTTGTACAGGTACCTGTAAAAGCCGCCGGGAAGAACAGCAGCACGACGTTCTTGCCGCGATGCTCGGAGAGCGTCCAGGCTTCCGTCTCGTCGCTGAAGAGGGTGAAATCGGGGGCGGAATCGCCAACGCTGACGGACATGGTCGAAGAGGTAGGGGTGAGGAAGGGCTAGGAGGCTGTTGAAAAGAGTCATCCGACCTACGACAGAGTACGTCATTCGACAGACTCGTAGGGAATCGCGAGCCTGAAGTACCAAGTTCCAAACTCCAAATCACAAAGGGTGCTTCATGAGAGCGCTTGGAATCTGATAGTTGGAATTTGGTACTTGGGAGGCTGTTGAACTACGTCATCCGGCCCTGCGACAGAGCGCGTATTCCAACAGCCTCTAGGCGCCGAAGCGGATGGAGCGAAGCGGATCGATGCCGGCGGCTGTTCGCGCGGGCAAGTAGGCCGCCAGGGTACACAACACCACGGCAATGACGGGAACGATAACGAAGTCGAGCGCGCTTAGTTCGACCGGCGCTCGGTCAATGTAGTACGCCTCCGGAGGGAGCGGGATGACGCCGAACTTGAGTTGCACGAACGCAAAGGCAAGCGCGAGCGCGATGCCGAGGGCAGCCCCGGCTGTGCCGATGAACATGCCAAGCCACAGGAACATCCGCCGAACGGTTTTGCCGGAGGCCCCCATCCCGAGCAGAATACCGATGTCGCGTGTTTTGTCTAGGATGAGGAGCAACAGCGTGCCGATGATGTTGAACGCGGCCACGATGACGAGGATGGAGATCAGCAACGGGATGATGCTCTTCTGAAGGTTCACCCACGCAAACAGGTGCCCGAATGCTTCGTACACGGAAACCGCCTGGATGGGTGGACCGAGTTCAACGACGATCTGGTTGGCCATCTCGCGACTGCGGAGGATGTCGTCGAGTGTGAGTTCGATGCGCGAGACCTCGTTCGCGCCGTAGCCGAAGAACGAGCGGGCGACGCCGAGATCAACGTAGGCAAAGCTGTCGTCGAATTCGGCGAAGCCGGTGTCGTAGATGCCGGCCACGTGGAACTGACGGACCCGCGGCCGACTTCCGAGGCCTCCTCGCTCCTGCAGCGACCGCGTAGAGAAAGCCGTGACGATGCTCCCCAGACTCACGCCGAGTTGTTCGGCGAGCCGCGAACCCAGCACCAGCCCCGGATGGCCCGTCGAGTCTTCTGCGAAGCTGAACGCACCCGCGCTGACGTGCTCGGCGATGAACGGTTGGGCATCCTCTTCCGCGCCCCAAAACAACATACCCTCAATGCCCACCTCGCCGTCGCTGTTGCGGGCCCGGAGCAGCCCGAACTCGATGATAGACGGCGCTACGCGCTCTACCCCTTCAAACTGGGCAAGTCGCTGCGCCAGCGTATCGGCTCCGGTTAGCGGGTCGCCGAGGAAGTGCTCTACCCGCACGTGCTGCCCGAAGCCGACGATCTTCTCCTCGATCTCGTGGCCGAAGCCGCGCACGATCATTAGCGCCAGCAGCAGCGCCGCCGTACCCACGGCCACCCCGCCGATGGCCACGAACGTGATGAACCGCAGAAACGCACCGCTTCGGCTTCGGCCCTGGGCGCCGCGCAGGTAGCGAAGCGCAATAAAACGTTCCAGGGAGCCTCCTGTCATGCGTGGACCAGCGAATAGTTGTGAGTATTAGCGGTTAAAACGGTGCTTGGGAAGGGGGAAACGGGTATCGGTGGAGAACCCGCAACGGGCCTCCGAGTATCTTGGAACGTCGTTTCCTGTTTCTGTTTCCGCTCCGATTAACGTGCGCCGAAACTTGCCGAACGCGCCTCATTATCCACTCCCCCAACACCTCAAACGCCTCCGAAGGTATGAACAACGCCATCGCCCGGCCACCGCCTCCCTTCAACGAGCCCGTCCGCAGCTATGCGCCCGGCAGCCCCGAACGCGCCTCTCTCAAGAGCGCCCTCACGGCCATGCGCAGCGAGGAGCACGTCGTTACGCCGTACATCAACGGCCGGCACGTGGAGACAGGTGTGACCGAAGACCTCTTCGCCCCGCACGATCTCGACCACCGCATCGGTACGCTACACAAGGTGAGCGGCGAGCACGTTCAACAGGCCATTCAGGCCGCGATGGATGCGCGCCACGACTGGATGCGCATGGACTGGATCGACCGCTCGGCCATCTTCCTGAAGGCCGCCGACCTCCTCGCCGGCCCGTGGCGCGATCGCCTCAACGCGGCCACCATGCTCGGCCAGAGCAAGAACACCTACCAGGCCGAGATCGATTCCGCGTGCGAGTTGATAGACTTCTTCCGCTTCAACGTTGAGTTCATGGCGCGGATCTACGAAGACCAGCCGATCAATTCGGACGGCGTGTGGAACCGCGTGGAATACCGCCCGCTGGAAGGCTTTGTGTTCGCCATCACGCCGTTCAACTTCACCGCGATCGCGGGCAATCTGCCCACCGCCCCGGCCATGATGGGCAACACCGTGCTTTGGAAACCGGCCTCTACGGCCACGCTCTCGGCGAAGGTGATTGTTGAGCTTCTTGAGGAGGCGGGCCTGCCGCCTGGAGTCATCAACCTGGTCCCCGGCAGCGGAGCCACCGTGGGCGACCCAGTGATGGCCTCCGAGCACTTTACCGGACTACATTTTACGGGCTCGACCGGCACGTTCAACCACCTCTGGCAGACCATCGCCGCCAACCTCGACCATTACCGCACGTACCCGCGCATCGTGGGCGAGACCGGCGGAAAGGACTTCATCGTGGCGCACGAATCGGCCGATCCTATCGCCGTGGCCACGGCCATCGTGCGCGGATCGTTCGAGTATCAGGGGCAGAAGTGCTCGGCGTCGTCGCGCGTCTACGTGCCCGAGGCCCTCTGGCCGGAAGTGGAGCGCGAGATGACCAGCCAGCTCTCTGAAGTGAAGATGGGGCCGGTGGAGGACTTCACCAACTTCGTCAACGCGGTCATCGACCGGAAGTCGTACGACAACATCACCTCCTACATTGCGCGTGCCAAGGATGCGCCGCGTGTGGAGGTCGTTCACGGCGGCTCGTACTCCGACGAGGAGGGCTACTTCATCGAGCCGACGGTGCTCCGTGCGGACGATCCGCACTACGAAACGATGGAAGAAGAACTGTTCGGGCCGGTGGCATCCGTGTTCGTCGCACCGGAGTCTATGAGCTTCGACGATGTGCTCACGCTGGTGGATGAAACGAGCCCGTACGCTCTGACTGGGGCCGTTTTCGCACAGGATCGGGCCGTCCTCGCCCACGCCACGGATCGTCTCGTAGAGAGCGCCGGCAACTTCTACCTGAACGACAAGCCCACGGGAGCCGTAGTCGGGCAGCAGCCGTTCGGCGGCGCGCGGAAATCAGGGACCAACGACAAGGCGGGCTCGTACGTGAACCTCCTACGTTGGGCCAGCCTCCGCTCGATCAAGGAGACCTTCACATTACCGACGCACTTCAGCTATCCGTTCCATCAGCCGGATGAGAACATGGCCGAGGAAGAGGTCGCAGAGAGAGTGAACGGGGCGTAAGGCTTGTTGCGTATTACGTAATGCGTGTTCCGTATTGCTAGTAGTAGCGGCCTTGCACAAATACGCACTACGCATCACGCAATATGATAAAGGTGGGTCATCCTATTTCCATTGTCGCCTTTCCCAGTACCCACCACCCAGGTGATACTTCCTTTACTCTCGTCGTCGCGCGGGCGCAGGCGCAGCCCGTAGCGCTGGCGCTGATCGCCGTGCTGGTGGTCTCGTTTGTTGTGCTGATGCAGGGCTCACCGGTGCTTGGCACGCTGACGTGGGCTGCTCCGCTTGCTTATGCCGCAGCCGCCGGATGGTCTCTTTACGAACTCCGCCGCAGGCCCGCTGAGATCGTGATCCGGGGAGGCTTTGCAGCAGTACGGTCGGTGTGGGACGTCGCGCGGCGGCCCGACCCTGCTTCGGACAGCGAACTGCGCCTCTACCGTATTTTCCCTCCCAACCGCGTGGACGGCGAATTGAGCGTGGGCATAGGTCATCAGGTTTACACGCTGCGGCCGGAGGACTGGCCGAAGTTCGGCAGGCTCAAAGATGCACTGCATGCGGCCTCGGCGACGTTCGCAACGGCGGCGTAGGGCCTGTTAACACTCAATCGTGATGGGAGGGGTGTTGCACCCCGCCAATCCACCCCTTGATTTCTCGCTTCGCTTCAAAATCTGTCCCCCTTGTGAAGGAGGACACTTCGTAGGCTTCGACCTCCTCGTGCGTCTCGAAACGGCCTCCCCGCAGTACTGCGGGGTTCTCGAACTGACCTCACGCGCTAACTATAAACAGGCCCTGGCCGGGTGGTACTTTCGTGCTCCGCCCGGTTGACCTCCATGCCTGTTTGATCGAACTCGACCGTACCGCCGCCATCCCGATAACGGAGCAGCTCGTCGAGCAGCTTCGCTACCACCTTGCCGCCGGGCGCTACCGAACGGGCGAACGCCTTACTTCCACCCGCAAACTGGCCGATCAACTCGGGGTGTCGTTCCACACGGTGCGGAAGGCGTACCAGAGGCTGGAAAAGGAAGGCCTGCTGTCGTCGAAGCGCGGTGGCGGGTTTTACGCGGCAGAGCCGCCCGCCCTCTCGTCCTCGGAGCGCAGGGAACGCGGTGCCGCCATCGTGCAAGACGCGCTGCAACGGCTTGTGTCACTCGGCCTCTCGGACGAGGAAACCGAGTACCTCTTCGGCGAGCAGTTGCAGTTCTTCGAGTCGCCGGGGGTGCGTCGGAAACTGGTTTTCGCCGCCTCGTTTCGGGAGCGTGCGGAGGAGATTGCCGAGCAACTCACCGGCCTCCTGCAGGAGCGTGTGGAGCCTGCTACCCTGAACGAACTGGGCCGCCACGAAGACGCCGACGTCATCCTCGCGTCCCTCCCCGACTTCCAGCCGGCCATGCAGGCCGTACCGGACGCCGAGACGGTGGGTGTCGCGGTAACGCCGACGTACGCGGCCGTGGAGCGCGTGGCCCACCTTGGTACGGCCGACGCGGTGGCCCTCATCACACGCGGCAGCGACGCTATTGAGCCGCTCTCCGGTGAACTAAGGACGCTCGCCGGATTCAGCGGCCATATTCTCGCCCTTACCATCGAAGGAGAGCAGCGTCGCCTCGAATCGCTTCTCCGGCAGGTCGATCTCGTTCTCTACACCCCGCGGGTGCGGCGCAGGCTCCGCCCGCTATTGGACGATCATCCGGCCGTCGAGTGGGCGTCGCGGGTTACGGCCGAGGCGCTGGTCCACATTCGGAAATCCGTTGGGCGATAGCGGGGCTTCAAAGGACAGAGAACTGAGGAAGTACTTCAGGGTCAGGAGTCAGGGTGTCGAGGCCCGTTTGAGATATCGGATATGGGATGTCGGACATGGGATTTGGGATTGAAAGGTTGCAGGTTGGAAGGTTGAAGAATTGGGATTTCGGAGTTCGCGGAAGTTGCGAAGGCAGGGAACTTCCTCCATCTCAGGATTCAACCCTTTTCCCTCCTTCAACTTTCACCGTTCAGCCTTCAACATTCTCCCCTACCCCATCGACGACCGCTCGCTGGAGGACAGGTTGCCGGGGCTGTCGTCACCGCTTATTCCATCAGCGCGCGGCCCTGTTTGCCTTGCGCGTTGAGTGGGGATCTGCACATCCTGGCTCTGCCGGGGCGCGAGGGAAAGCGGCCCCTCGTCGTCGGCTACTACCGTCTCTGCGTCCAGCTCCTCATCCTGGTCGGGGTACTTGACGCGGAAATGGTACACGCCGCTCAGGATAGAGAGGAACGTTTCCTTGATGCGACTCAGGTCGGCGAAGGTCAGGCTGCTGTCGGCCAACTGGCCGTCTTCTGCTCTGGCCTTGAGGATGGCGTCAATCAGCTCTTCCAGCCGCTTGGGAGTTGGTTTCTGAAGGGATCGGCTAGCGGCCTCCAGCGAGTCGGCGAGCATCACAATGGCTTGTTCACTGGTAGCCGGCAGCGGGCCGGGGTACCTGAACTCGGCCTCGTCCACCGGTTGCTCGTTGGCTGCCTGGTTCTCCTCGGCCTTGCGGTAGAAGTACTCCATCAACCCGGTGCCGTGGTGCGTGGAGATGAAGTCGAGAACCACCCGTGGCAGCTTGTACTGCTTCCCAATCTCCACGCCCTCCTTGACGTGGCTGCCGATGATGATGGCGCTCATCCGTGGCTTCACGCGGTCGTGCGGGTTTTCGCCGGGCTGCTGGTTCTCGATGTAGTACTCCGGCTTGTTCATCTTCCCGATGTCGTGGTAGAGCGCGCCGACACGGGCTTGCAATGCGTTTGCGCCTATCACGTCGGCCGCGGCCTCGGCGAGGTTCGCCACCTGGAGCGAGTGGTTGAATGTTCCAGGAGCGCGCAGCGAAAGCTGTTTGAGGAGATCCCGATTGGTGTCGGAAAGCTCCAGCAGGGCGATATCTGTCGTAACGCCAAACACGCGTTCGATTCCATACAGCAGCGGCGAGGCCAGCAGCAACATCACAGCGTTCACGAGAACGCTTCTGAGGTCGAGGAAAATGCGGGCTTCCAGCGGATCGCCGCGCACCATTGCGAATGCGAAGCCCA
>JADFQN010000007.1 GCA_022561755.1 Bacteroidota bacterium | reverse complement strand
AAGTCCCAATGAACCGGCAGCCACGCTTCGCCTACGCGATCGCCGTCCTCCTCGGTCTCCTCGCGGCGTTCGCGCCAGCCAACCTGCCATTGGAGTCGCCGTCTTTCGCCACAGCGATCCTCATTTCAACAGCCATTTTCGGTGCTGCGGGGCTACTCATCGGCACCCTCTGGCCGGGTGGTGCCTGGAGATGGGGGTTGTGGGTAGTTGCCCCCGGTTTGCTACTCGTCACGATCGGCCTGATTTCCTCTGGACAATTCGGATCCTTCTTTAGGGACGACTTGCCCTTCCTCGCTTCCGGCCTTGTAGCCGCGTGTCTCGGGGGGTTTATCGGCGCACGGCTGAGAAAGCCTGCTACACCAGCGAGCGAGGGCAGCTAGATCACAGCCACGCCCCGCCGGATCTCTTTCTGCGTTGCTCGCGCAATCGACTCATAACCAGCGGTTGAAGCCGTACACCTTCCCATCTGGGAAGTGACGCTTAACCGCGACTCCGTTATGCGGCTCACAACCTCACAGCATTCAAATCGACTTCCAAGCTCTGCCCTGGCGCAACCAATCCAACTGACATTAGAATGCAGCCCGCTCCCGCATTAGCCGGTCCTCCATCAAGCAGATCACCGACCGGCCGTGTTCGATACATGTCGGATAAGCTGCTTACTCGATGCGATAAACGAGTGTGTCGGGAAATATGATCAAAATAGACTTTCATATTCATACACTATCCACTCCTAGCGATGCCGCTTTCACCTTTAGTCTTAAGCGACTGAAAGATTATGTACGTGTCAGATATCTCGATTGTATCGCGATAACGAATCACAATCAATTTTCCCTTAAGCAATTTGAGATAATCAAGGCAGGTATTAGGAAGTTGGTTCTCCCCGGGATCGAGATCGATCTCGAGGGCGGCCAGTTGCTCTTGATCGCGGACGGGTCCGATCTCAAAGACTTCGATGAGAAATGCCAGGAAATCACCAAACTGCGCCCAACGAAGAAGAGCTCTATCACGGTTGAACAATTGATACAAATATATGGAGACCTTGCCAAGTACATCCTGATTCCGCACTACGACAAGAAGCCACAGCTCAAGGAGCACACTTTACTCAAGCTCCAGCAATTCGTAACGGCGGGCGAGGTGTCGAGCGTGAAGAAATTCGTCTACTGGCTTAAGGGCCAAGAGCGGCTAGTCCCTGTCTATTTCAGCGACTGTAGGATCGACGAAAATTTGCTCACGTTTCCCGTCCGACAAACCTATGTCGCATGTGATGAGGCGAGTTTCTCCGCAATAAGGAGCTGCCTTCGAGACAAGAGCAAAGTTTCGTTGTCTGAGAGCGATGGCAGTAAGACATTTCAGATCTTTGATGACGGTCAGATGCTGTCAACCAGCCTGAACGTAATCATCGGAGAGAGATCGTCAGGCAAGTCGCATACACTGAAGCGCATTTGCGAAGAATTCGAGAACGTGAAGTACATCAAACAGTTTTCACTAGTGGAACGCGATGAGAAGCAGGACGAAAAGCGATTTAGCAGGTTCCTTCGCGAAGAACACAGTTTGCATTCTCGAGGGTATCTTGAGGAGCTTCAAGTCGTGATTAACGATGTTCTGGACGTCGATCTTGAAACCGACTCAAGGTCGGTGTCCGAATACTTGCGCTCACTTAAGAAATTTGCAAATGAAATAGAGAAGCACGACGCATACTCCAAAGCAAGTTTGTTTCGGGAGGAGAAATTTGCCATCCTCAAACAGAAAAACATATTCGATCTAATCGAATCAACTCAGAACCTAATTGAAAATGTTGAATTTCGAGAGATGATAGAGAAGCACGTGTCGCTGGACGGCCTAAAGGCTTTGATTGTGGAGTTGATGCTAGAGTACAGCAAGCGAGAGCTGCTCCGATTGAAAAAGGTGTGGGTCAACGACCTGGTAACGGAGACAAAAGGAAAATTACGAAGAAAATCCGCCGCCACAACAATAGAAGACGTTGATCTTTATGGCATAGCCATGAACCGCAACAAAGTGGTTAGGTTCGAACGAGCTGTACAATCGGCAAGGGTTCAACGAGAGATAATGCGCAAACGACTTCAGGGCTTCGAGATCGTCGCGAGCGTCAGAGATTTCCAGGGAGCGAGTGAGCTGAAAGAATTGAGCAGACTCAAGAGTAAGTTCAGCGGGGCGTTCAAGTTGTACAAACACCCGTATAGGTACTTGCAGGAACTTCGGGAGATCGACGGTTTGGAAGAAGCTGACCTTAGCAAGTACTTCGCCAAGATTGATTACAAGATCCTCAATAAGGATGGCTTTGAAGTGTCTGGCGGTGAGAGATCTGAATTCAACCTCCTCCAGGAAATTGAGGACGCCCAGAGGTATGAAATGCTATTGATCGATGAGCCGGAGTCGTCGTTTGACAACCTTTTTCTAAAATCTGAAGTGAACGTAATTATCAAGGATCTTGCCGAACATATGCCAGTCGTTCTGGTAACACATAACAACACAGTCGGGGCATCTATCAAACCAAACTACCTTCTATGCACCAGAAAGGAGCTCGTGGATGAAGAAATCTGCTATCGCATTTATTCAGGCTTCCCTGCCAACAAGCAACTGCGCACTCCAGACGGGAAGAGCCTAGATAACTGGGAAGTTACGATGGGCTGTTTGGAGGCTGGCGAGGATGCGTACAATGAACGGAGGCGAGGCTATGAAGATCTTAAGCATTGAAAAGGGTAGCGGCCTCTTTAGAGTCGACGAGAAGGACGACTGGAAACCGATTGATGAGATCGACAAGGAGCAATTGCTAAAGTTGCTGGACTTGTTTCTAAGTGAGGATGTTGATTTGGACCCTATCGAGGATCAGAATCTCTCAAATCAAGCACAACGCATCATCTATAACAGCATCTACGAGAAGCTCAATGCCCTTAAGGACAGCAAGGGAAAGTTCAAGGATGAGAGCGAGCGCACTTATCTCGAGGCGATCAAGAAATACTCGCAGGCGTGAGCTCGACGCGCTTCAATGAAATGGGTCTTCGTATCCACGCTTTCTGAGGTCCGTCGGACGCCGCATAACATCGCCCTGCACTTGACGGCTGCGGGCTGCGACCGCCATCCTAGATCGAGAATCCTAGTTGGCCCTTGCCGCAAGTGAAGGTGCGATCCGTCATGCCTCAACGTGAACCCACCAATGTTATTCCAAGCATCTCGCCATGACTGAAACACCCCTCTGAATCTGTTACGGCCTCACGATCCGACTTCAATCCGGCTCCACCCCTGCATATCTCACCCCCGTCAAATGTGCGATGTCCCGTTTCCACGTCGTCAGGTCGTTGGTATTGAATCCGCTGAGTTGATCGTGCCCGCAGGCGCGTGCGAGAATCTGCATGAGGTGGACCGTGGCTTCGAAGAAATTCGCCAGTTGCCGCGCTGATGCTGCGATCTCCAGACGCGCACGTAGACTCGGCTTCTGTGTGGCAATGCCAACCGGACAGTTATTCGTGTGGCAGGCACGCATGCCGAGACAGCCGATGGCTTGAAGAGCCGAGTTCGCTACGGCAACTCCGTCGGCGCCGAGGGCGAGCGCCTTTACGAAATCGGATTCGGTTCGCAGGCCGCCCGTGATGATCAGTGTGACCCCGTCTGCACCGCGCTTGTTAAGATGCCGGCGAGCCCGCGCAAGTGCAGCAAGTGTCGGAACCGAAATGTTGTTCTTGAAAATCTCCGGCGCCGCCCCGGTTGCCCCGCCTCGCCCGTCGAGGATGATGTAGTCGACTGTGACATCGAGAGCAAAGTCGATGTCGGCCTCGATGTGCTGGGCAGATAACTTGAACCCGATGGGGATGCCGCCGCTTTCCTCGCGGACCTCATCGGCCACGCGCCGAAAGTCCTCAACGCTCGCAAGGTCTGGGAAACGCGACGGACTGATAGCAGGCGTGCCGGTGAGAGGATGGTAGTCCCATCCATGCCACGGGCAGCGTAGCAAACCCTTCTCGATGGAGCCCTCCCCGAGCGGACCGCCTTGATAGGGGCAGTGATTATCCAGAGCACCATACTCGCCTTCAAAGTGCGTCATGCACACTGTTGTGAGCGCGCAGGTGACGGGTAATACACGACCCTCAGGCAATTCATCGGGCCCGAGGACTTTGGTCCACGTCAACTGCGATGGCGAGGTTGCTGTTACAGGCATAGAGGGGAAAGGCGAGGTAGGGTCAGGGAAAGTTGGTAAGCCTTAGGAGGCTGTTGAAATACGTCATCCTGCCTGTGACGGCGCCTCTCGGCCGATCTCTTCGTTGCGAGATGCTCGCCGAATCACCGATTCGACGACGATCTCGCGCCTTGATCCCAACCGAGATGCGCTCGTCTCGGCGACAGAGCACGTAATTCAACAGCCTCTTAGCGTAGGATACCTCACGGATGAGTCACGGTGCCAGAGGGATACCCGGCGTCTTGGTCGTACGTTGACGCTTCACCTTCACCCCAGCCCCATGACCCGCTACGCGCTGATCCTTCTGCTTCCATTCGCCCTCGCTTGCGGAGGAGACGACTTCGATAGTTCTTACTCTACCGCCGGCGACGTGTCCGGCATCGACTCGCCTTCCATAAACCTCGCAGGCGCCGATTGCCTCGCGGGCACGTGGGAGCTGGACGTGGAATCCTCCTACAACATGGACGCCGTGAACGCCATGATGGCCGATGACGGCGTTGGCATGGAGCTGGAGTTCGGCGGCTCAGAAGGCCGCGGCTTCATGACGCTTGGCCGGGATGGCTCGGCGGAGTACACGATGGACAACCTCACCATCACGATCAACGCTGACTCGCCGATGGGACCGATGACCATGACGAATACCATGAACGGGACATCGACCGGCACCTATGCCGTAGATGCTGATACGCTGCGTTTTACGGACGGCACCGGCAACATGACTACGAATACGGAGATGATGATGGGTGGCCGCCAGATGAGCAGTTCGTCAAGCGACCTCGAGAGCGTCTTCGAGACCTCGGATCGAAGCCTGATGACGTACGAATGCACCGGTGACGTGCTGCTCATTAATGTCCACGAAAACGCCGATGGTGGCAGCCTCGTGTTCGAGGGCATGCGCTTCGTGCGTTCCGGCGGGCCTGCGTGACGCGCTGCTCTGTTCGAGTGGGCGTATCGCGATACGCCCACTACGGTTCCCAATCCGCCACGTACGGGCGATTCATGAATCGCCCCTAACATGGTTACCGACAAACCGGCTACGGCCTTCCAAACCTCCGCTGAAGCTCGTCGATACACGCCATGCGGACGTCGCGGTGAGTGGCGAGGAGTTCCATGTCCGGGTTTTCCTCGACGTTGAAGAAGTCGAGCCCGGTTTCGCGGCCTGATACCAAGAAGTCATTCGTGGCCATGCGGTAGGTACGATCCGGGTCGAGCGCCTCTCCGCCTATCATCCACGTCTCGCCGTCGCGGGAGACGTTGGCGGTCTGGAGGAATCCACCTGAGCCCCTGTTGGCGAGTCCCTGCGAGAGTGCCTGAGCGAGCACCGAGCCTTTTATGCCCACCGCGAGCACGTTGCCGCCGAAGGGCATCACGCGAATGATGTCGTATTGCGAAACGTCGCCGGCCGGGAGCACGTCGTCAATTCGTACGGATCCGCCGTTGAACACGGCGAGATCAGCGCTGCCGTCTTCGCGAAGGAACGATTCTGCAATGAGCGACCCGAGGTTGGTTTCGCGGTTGCGGATCGTTGCCTCGCGGCCATCGAGGGCTTCTGTGGTGGTGGTCACGACCGCATTGGGATCAAAGCCCTGCTCGATAAAGCCCGAAAAGGCGATGTCAACCCACTCCTGAACCACTGCGGCGACTTCAGGATCATCCGGGATAGCATCCGTCACCGGCAGCAATTCGGAGTTCATCCTAATGTCACCCGTACGCGGGTCGAACGTGATCCGGTGGATGTACACCGACCGTGCATTCGCGTCCGCCTTGAAGATCGGCGTGAAGTCGCTGCCCCTGTAAACCTCTACATTCTCGTGCTCGTGACCGCCAAGGATCACGTCGATCTCCGGGATCTCGACAGCAACGCGGATGTCGTCCTCCAAGGCCAGGTGCGTGAGGGCGACAATCACATCAGCGCGATCCGATAAATACTCAACCTCGTCGTAAAGCTCGCGGATGGGGTTGCTGTACCTGACGTAGTCCTTTGGGTTAGAATCGAGCGTCACACCGACGAATGCCACTCTCACAGCATCGCCCTCGTCATCCGTGAACGTGACCAAGTGATGAGGCTCCGTTTTCATGAACATCGTCCCTGACGCATCAGCGACATTGGTCGAGACCCAATCGAAATTGGTTTCCTCCATCCGCATCATGAAGTCGCCCTCGTCAAGGTCGAACTCATGGTTGCCGAACGTAGCCAGGTCGAGGCCAAGGGCGTTCAGGACGGCCACCATTTGTTTGCCTCGGAGGCGCTCGCCATCTACACGCGCCGTACCCAGCGCCGAGGGGCCGAAGAAGTCGCCGGCGATGACGGTGTAGGTATTCGGATTCTCCGCGAGAAGTTGTTTTCTGATAGTCGCCACGCGAGCGAGACCACCCTCACGTCCACCTGCGACCGGCGTGATTTCATACACGTCGTTGAGTTGCAGGATCGTGAACGAAACGGTCGGATCCGGCGGCGTTACGCGAACTGCGAGATCAACCGTAGGCGAAACCGTAGCGCACCCGGAGAGGACGAGTGCAAGAGAGAGCGAGAGAAACCAGCGCATGGCGGGGAGAGGTGAGTGAGAGCCGCCAATGTAGATGATTCATGCGATAGCATGCATCTCCGGCTCACCTTTCTCCAACGCTCTAATTAGCTCGTCCCCTGATATAAGATGACTTTGCCCGTCGTCGCGCGGCTTTCGAGGAGCCGATGGGCTTCCGATGCCTGTTCAAGAGGAAGTCGGACCGGTATCGACACTTTTAGGGTTCCGTCTTCTATCCAGCTCAATAGATCCCTCCGAGCCTTCGTCCACACGGCCGGATCTCGATCTGTATTCAAGCCGAAGGCGCTGACCTTTAGCGATCGATCGTAGAGTTGTTCCGGCAGTATCGCCCCCGCTGGCCCACTCGCCTCTCCAAAATGAATCAATTCGCCATACGGCGCGAGAAGCGACAGACTTTGCCCTTGTGTAGCCTTTCCAATGGAGTCATAAACGAGGTCGACGCCGCGGCCGTCTGTCGCTTTCGCTATGTGATCGCGTAGATCGTCACCATATAAAAAGGGCTCCGCTCCGAGGCCGGCAACGATGTCGGCCTTTTCGGTTGTGGACGTGGTTGCGAAGACCCGTGCGCCCTGGTTACGGACCATTTGAACGAGCAACTGTCCTACGCCTCCGGCTGCGGCATGGATCAGTACGGCCATTTCCTCGCGAATTCTCCCGGCGAAGTAAGCCAAACCATATGCCGTCAGACCCTGAAGGGGCAGCGCGGCTCCGACGTCAAAAGAGATCTTGTCACTGAGATGGAACAGTGCATCAACCGAAACTGCTGCATATTCGGCATATGTACCGGACACGGTTGTCCCCGGGCCCCAGAACGCCACGCGTTTGCCCATCAAGTTGGAGTCTGCTCCCGGCCCCACCCCAACGATCTCGCCGGCGCCCTCGGCACCCGGACACCAGGGGAAAGAAGGCGTTGCGTAGACTCCCCGCCTTCGCTCGGTTTCGGCGAAGTTCACACCCGTGGCGTGCAATTGCACGAGAACCTGTTTTTCACCCGGCTCCGGAGACGCTACCTCTTGCAGCTCAAAGACTTCTGGTGATCCAAGACTATTTGCAATAATGGCTCTCATGCGCCTTCATACGCCTCTACACAATTATCGTCACACCGAAAGTTGTTTCGGGGAAGGCGATCTGGTCGTCGTCGCCTTCCACGATGAGGAGCGGCGTGACGGTTGAGTAGCCGGGAGGTTGGTGGTCTGTTGACATAGCTGGAGCGTTTGCGGGGATGTAAACTAAACGAAGGAAGCAATTCGCAAGCAGGAATTGGATCATCGATATTGGGCGAGCGTCCCACGCGCCACTCATCTTTCGCCTATGACCGAACACCCCGCCTTCACCTTCGTCCAATCCTCCTCCGGCATTGAGGAATACCGCCATACAAAGAACGGCCTGACAGTTCTTCTTCTGCCCGAGGCCGCCGCGCCCGTGGCCACGTTCATGGTTACGTATCGCGTGGGCAGCCGCAACGAGGGGGCCGGAATGACCGGCGCGACGCATCTGTTGGAGCACCTGATGTTCAAGGGGACGGAGCGCTTCAACCGGGACAAGGGCACGAGCATTTTTTCGGTTCTCCAGCGCGTGGGCGCCGAGATGAACGCGACGACATCGTACGATCGCACCAACTACTTCGAGTTGGTTCCGAGCGAGCACCTTCCGCTGGCCATCGAGATCGAGGCGGATCGGATGCGCGGCGCTCGCGTGAGCGACGAGGACCTCGCCGACGAGCGGACTGTGGTGCTCAACGAACTGGATCGGGGCGAGAATGAGCCGCTTCAGAAGCTGCTGCACGCAGTCTTTGCCTCGGCTTACTTCGCCCATCCGTACGGGCACCCCGTCATCGGCTGGCGGTCGGATGTGGAAACCGTTTCGGCCGAGGGCCTGCGGCACTTCTACGACACGTACTACTGGCCGCAGAATGCAACGGTCTCCGTCATCGGGCATTTCGACAAAAAGGAGGCGCTGGACCTGATTGAGGCGGGTTTCGGTGGACTAGCCGCGGGTCCGGAGGACACCGTGGACATCCCCCAAAACGCTACGCGCGAGCCCGAGCAGATCGGGGAGCGCCGTGTGGTGGTGAAGCAGGCCGGGCAGCTCGGGATGGTGTTGCTGGCGTGGAAAGCGCCCGCCGGCCTCGACGAAGACGCCGACGCCCTCGATGTACTCAGCCAGATTCTCTCCGGCGGCAAGAGCTCGCGCCTCTACCGAAAGCTCACGGACGCCGGCCTCACCACGCACGCCGGGGCGTTCTTCCCGCGTCTCCGCGATCCGGGTCTGTTTGCGATCTACTCGATGCTCACACCTGGAACTTCGCACGAGGAGGTGGAAACCGAAATGCGAGCAGCCGCAGCCGAGGTCGTAGACGAGGGCGTCACCGAAGCCGAGTTGGCCCGTGCCCGAAGGCAGGTGGTGGCTGAAGAGGCGTACGGACGGGACGGCCCGCAGGCCGTGGCGGCTCGCCTCAACGAGGCCATCGCTGTGGGCGACTGGAAGCTCTTTACCGAGTACCGCGAGCGCATCGAGGCCGTGACGGCCAAGGCCATCCGGGAAGCCGCTGCGCGTGTTTTTTCAGATGACCGCCTGACGGTCGGCTGGTACGTGCCCACCGATCCGAACGGTCAATCCTCTTCTGAAACAGCCTGAGGAAACATCTGTTGCCCCGCCGCTACCCGGACATCCGATCTCTTCTCGAGCAGGCCCACGACACAATTGATCAGTGGGAGGCGTCGTTTGGGCCTTTTGAGCGGCATCCGACGATGTCGGTGGATGAGGAACGTCTGGGCACGGCATTGGAGGAATACCTCGGCCGGTTGACGGCGCCGCCGGCGGACGATGGCGGCAACTACCCATTCTTCCATCCGCGCTACGCCGGGCAAATGCTGAAGCCGCCACACCCTGTGGCTATGGCAGCCTACACTGCTGCGATGCGCATCAACCCGAATAACCACGCGCTGGACGGTGGCCCTCCGACCGGCCAAATGGAGAAGGAGGTGGTCCGCGATGTGGCTGCCATGTTCGGCCTGCCGGACGACCACCTCGGTCACCTCACCGGGGGAGGCACGATGGCGAACCTCGAAGCGCTGTTCGTGGCCCGCGAACTCCACCCCGACAAAGGCATCGCGTACAGCGCGGACGCCCACTATACGCACAGCAGAATGGCGCATATTCTGCGGATGGAAGCGCGTGCCGTCTCCGCTACGCCGGAGGGCCGGATTGACCTCAACGCGCTGGAAGACGTGCTGAAGACCGGCGACATCGGAACCGTGGTGCTTTCGGCTACCACGACAGGCCTCGGCGCCGTCGATCCGATTGCCGATGCGCTGTCGCTGCTCCGCCGGTATGGCGTTCGGCTGCACGTTGATGCCGCGTATGGAGGGTTCTTCGCCTTGTTGGCACATAATGGCGCGGAGGTTTCAGAAAATGAACCCCTCCCCCTGTCAGGGGGAGGTCCGCGAAGCGGGGAGGGGGTTACTGGCAGTATTCCTGAGTTCACCGCCAGACATTTCCGCGCCATCGCCGAAGCAGATTCGGTTGTGATCGATCCGCACAAGCACGGCCTCCAGCCGTACGGGTGCGGCTGCGTGCTCTTCCGCGATTCGTCGGTCGGGCGGTTCTACCGGCACGATTCGCCGTACACATATTTCACGAGCGAGGAGCTGCACCTCGGCGAGATCAGTCTGGAGTGCTCGCGACCGGGTGCGGCGGCAGGCGCCCTGTGGCTCGCGCTCAAGTGCCTTCCGTTGGAAGCGGAGGAGGGCCTTGGCCCGATCCTCGCTGCAGGCCTGCGCGCGGCGCGTCGATGGGCGGCCTTGATCGAGGCTTCTGATGTGCTTGAACTGTATACCCAGCCCGAGACCGACATCGTCACCTACTTCCCCAACGCGGGCACGCTCTCGCTGGTTGACGCGGCCGGACAGTCTGTTTTCGAGCGGGGGATGGCAGACGCGGACGATCCTGTGTTCCTAAGCACCTACCGGATGGACGCAGAGCGGATGGTTGCCCTACACCCACACTTGGAGGCTGATCGGCCGCACGCGCGGATTCTTCGAAGCGTGCTGATGAAGCCCGAGCACGAGGCCTTCGTGGATCGCCTGCATGCCCGTGTGGCATCGTTGGCGCGATCCGCGACATCATAAGGCCGCGTTTCTACCTTGACGCATGAACGATTTGGTAATCATCGGCCGTAACCCTGTGCTCGAGGCGCTTGAGCGCGGCGATGGGCGCATCGAAAAGGTGGTCCTCCAAAAGGGCGTCCACGGCAGCCAGATCGACGCCATCCGGCGGGCTGCAAAGGCGGCGGGCGTGCCCACGCAGATGGTCCCGGAAGTCAGGATCAACAAGCTGGCCCCGAAGGCGACGCATCAGGGCGTCGTTGCGATGGCCGCGCCCGTGGCTTACCTCGACCTCGACGACATGCTCAAACAGATCGCGCCCGATCTGAATGCCGTTCGCGAACGAAAACCCTTCTTGCTGGCGATGGACGGTATCGAGGATCCGCAAAACTACGGGGCAATTCTGCGGAGTACGGTGGCCTCTGGAGCTTCAGGCGTGATCGTCCCCGAGCGTGGCCAGGCCCCACTCAGCGCAACGGCCGTCAAGGCTAGTGCAGGCACGGCCCTGCGCATTCCCATCGCGCGGGTCTCGAGCCTCGCCGAAGCCCTATTCAGCCTCAAGGAGCGGGGCTATTGGGTGGTCGGCCTGGACGGCGGATCGGCCACAAGCTCTCGGGAGCGCACCTCCGTCTGGGACTACGACTGGGATCGCCCCGTCGTCCTGGTTGTAGGCAGCGAAGGGAAGGGGATGCGTCCCCGTGTTCGCTCCGAATGCGACGTGCTGGTCGCCATCCCAATAGTTGGTGACGTGGAGTCACTGAATGCCTCAGTGGCTGCGGGGATTGTGTTGTTTGTGGCGGCGAGGGAACATGCGGAGCCGCAGAGCCCGTAAAAAAAACGCCGCCGCGGCCTTACGCGGCCACAGCGGCGTTCCCTCTGACCGGACGGGTGTGCAGTACCCGTCCGTCTCTCACCCAATCCTGGGGTGTTGTGTTGGCAGGCGGAAAGCCTTCCGGCTACTTCCGGTTGCGAAGGCCGTAGACGATCTTGCGGATCGTGTCGAACTGGAGGTAGGCGTATTCCAAGCGAAGCTCCTCTATGGCCTCGTAGGCCGGCACTTCGCGTTCGCGGAGTGAGCGGAACCGCGCTCGAATCCGGTAGTCGCGGACGCCCTTTTCGCTCAGCAACTCGTGCTTCGCCAGGAGCGTGTACACATCGGAACTGATGAGCTCGCTGAGAGGGTTTGAGGTCAATATTGCTTGCATGGCGCGAAAGGAACTGGTGGTGGTGGCTTCCGGTGGGCGTCATGCCTGCCGCCCGAACGAACGGTACGAAGGCCCATTTGTCCACCCAACTACTTCCCGCCGAATGGTATTCAGCCTAGGGTGAACGGACGGGGGTACCCGCCGAGTCGTAGAGCCATACGTCGGCGGAGATGGCCGGAAACCCCTCCAATTCGCCTACAAGGCCCTGAACCAGCAACCTCCGCCCAACGCCCAGGGCCAACGATTCGGACAGGATTACGGGGATGCGGCCCGTTCCGTCATCTAACACGAGATAGCGTCCGTTGTAGGGTGTGGACACGAATCCTCCCACCGAAACTATCTGTCCCGAGAAGTCCACGGAATCCAGGCGCGCAATATCCGCAGAGCCAACTGCCGTGTATTTAGACTCCGCGCCCTCCGATCCACAGCCCATCAAACCGCCCATCGTGAGGACGCAGACGATGCCAAGAGCGATCGCCCGCGGGCTCATGCCTCCAATACGGGATCGGGTGTCTATTCCGTCCGCGCCTCGGCTGTCGTCTTTCGGAGGGCCTTCAGGCTCGTTCCCTGTAAAATCAAACACGCAAAGCCGACGGCGCATACGAGCACCAACTGAGCGGCGTGCGAGAAGATGGCATACGTGGCAGCGGGGGTCGCGGGGACGCCCAGCAGATGCACGAGCGTTTGCACGGTCACGTAGTGGAAGGAGCCGGTGCCGCCGGGCGAGGGAATCGACATGCCGATGGCGCCCACGTTGAGTAGCGCCCACGAGTCCAATATGTCCAGGCTGTAGGTCTGTGTGATGCCGAAGAGCCGGAGTGGCAGGTCGGCCATGAGGAAGTAGCAGAACCAGATCCCCAATGTTGTGAAAAGAACTCCAGCACGCCGACGAACACGGACCAGTGAAACAAGGCCGTCGCGGAATGAACGGAGGATGCCAATCAGTTTGTCCTCCTTCCCGGAGCGTTCCGACGCGCGGCTCCGTTTCAATGCGCGGGCCAGAAGGATGGCCCCAACGACGAGGCCAACCGTGACCAAGAATACAAGGATCCATGCGAAGGGCGGAAAGTCGTTGAGCGCGGAGCGGAGGCCTTCTCCAAACATTCCCAAGATTCCGGCCAGCCGCTTGCGGAACAAGGCTGCGACCGTAATCAGCGCCGTGAGAAGCACCAGAGCATCCAACACCCGCTCCACGACGACCGTCCCGAAAATGCCTGCAAACCGCAGTTTCGTCTGCGCGGCAACATTGGCCGCGCGGGCGACCTCACCGAGCCGCGGCGCAGCGTAGTTGACCATGTAGCCGATCATCACCGAGTAAAACGCGAGCCGCAATGAAACGCGCTCGGACGGTGCGCCGTCCTCGCCGGGCAGTGTTTCCAGCAGCATCTGCCAGCGCCACGCGCGAAGCAGGTGGGCGACCATCGTAGCGATGAAAAGCGGAACGAGCCAGCCGTAGGATGCCGTGCGCAGCGCCTCGCCTACGGCCGAGAACTCCGCGTTCCGCAGGGCCAGGTACAACAAGCCGCCGCCGAGCGCGAAGCTGCCGGCGACGAGGAGCGTGGTTTTTTGGCGAGAGGTCACGGAGCAGAGGCCGAAAAGAGGTTGTTGAATTACCTGCTCTGTCGCCGAGACGAGTGCATCTCGACCGAGATCAAGGCGCGAGATCGCAGTCGAATCGGTGATTCGCCGAGCATCTCGCAACAAAGAGATCGGCCGAGAGGCGCCGTCGCAGGCAGGATGAGGTACTTCAACAGCCTCATTAACAAAAGCGGGGCCGCCGAAGCAGCCCCGCCCAAAGATACGTGCGGCGTGAACCCGCAGAGTTGATGCGACAGGAGGCTGTTGAACTACATCATCCGCTTGCGACAAAATCCTAGTTCCAAACTCCAAATCACGAAGGGTGCTTCATAAGACCACTTGGAATTCGGTGCGTGGGATTTGGTACTTGGGAGGCTGTTGAATTATTTCTTTTGGCCTGCCACAGAAGAGGTAATTCAACAGACTCCTTAGTTACGAGCGAAGATCGATCACCTCAACGCCTCTCGGAAATCGGAAGGTGAAGGTGTCGCTCGGAAGGCGCGGGTTGAGGCGCACGTTGCTAAGGTCGAATGAGAGGGTGGAGCCGTTGACGTCGTGGACGCGGACCTTGGTGGGCACTGCGTCCTCCGTGCGGACGTACAGCGTGGCGTCGCGGACGGACGTGCCGGCCTCGCGGGGGACGAGTGCGAGCACATCGTGGCGGACGCCGTTTATGGTAGCCTGCGTGGCGCCGGTAACGCGGAAAATTGAGAGGTAATTGGTGAAGAGCTGCCCGATGGAGAAACCAAGCTCCTGCTCGTCGTAGTCCTGTATCACCACCTGGTTGTCGTCCTCCGAATACGACCAGAGCGTGGCGCCGTTGGAAACGAGTACCTGGTTGGGCAGCTCAATACGAAAGGCATCGCCGCGGACGGAGAGGGTGCCGCGCAACGACGCGCCGCCGACGTGCTGGACGAAATCAGCCTGGATGGCGTTGAGAGCGCGGTAGCGCTGTTGCAGACGCCGCGCGACTTCGTCAGCGGTCTGGGCTTGAACCTGTCCAGCCAAGAGGACGATCGCGGCAAAGGCGGCAATGGCGAAGAAGCGGGTAAATCTCAGGTGTAGCATCGTGATCATCGGTTTCGGCGGAAGCCGCCTGGTTGGGAGACATGCGTTCCCGGAAGAATTCAAAGCCCGTACCGGAAGCAGGCGCCCGGAGGGAAGAGACATCATAGAGACGCCTCGGCCGATGAAAAGGTATCGGAATGGGCGCGTCCACGGGGTCAGGCTGAGAGGGGAGCCGTGGAAGGCTTGTTCAGGTCTACCCGGTCCTTCTCGTGCCAGCACCAAATCTTCTGGCAGGGGAACTGGTTTTCGTAGAGGGCACGGCCGACGATCACGGAATCGACGCCGAGCGGTTCGAGCGCTTGAAGTGCGAGCAGGTCGCGGTAGCCGGATACGCCCCCTGCGGCCGTGATGTGTGCTGTCGTGAGCCTCGAAGCCAGCGCGCGGTAGGCCGGGATATTGGGACCGGTGAGCATGCCCTCGCGCATGATGTCCGTATAGACGAATCGCTTGACGCCG
This sequence comes from Bacteroidota bacterium, assembly GCA_022561755.1. Classification (GTDB taxonomy): domain Bacteria; phylum Bacteroidota; class Rhodothermia; order Rhodothermales; family Rubricoccaceae; genus JAHEJB01. The sequence goes on along the minus strand of JADFQN010000007.1, from coordinate 28,194 downwards.
CGCCGTTCCATGTCCAGCGCGTGGGTAATCGCGTCGAGACCAGCGTCTTTGGAACGGCCTTCTGTCCGAACTTGCCCGTTGACGGCGTCAATGCCCACGACGATGCGGCTGCTCCCGAACTGCTTGACGGCCTCCTCGACTAGGTCCGGCGAGCGGACGGCCATGGTGCCCACCACGACGCGGTGCACGCCGGCGTCAATCAGGGTTTGGATGGCCTCCAGCGAGCGGACGCCGCCGCCTACCTGAATAGGGATGTCGAGCTCTGCCGCAATCTCCTTGATGCACTCCAGGTTGACCCCGGTCGCGTCGTCGTGAGCGCCATCCAGATTGGCCAGGTGCAGCACCTTCGCGTTCTGGACCCGCCACAGCTTGGCCATCAGGAGGGGATCGGCGAAGTAATCCGTCTCGTCTTCAATCCGGCCTTCGCGGTGGCGAACGCATTGGCCGCGTCGGAGGTCGATGGCAGGAATGACGAGCATGATTGTGGTGCGCCCAAAACCCGACTTCAACAAATGAGAGCCGAGCTTGTTCGGTGCGGAAAGATGAGGATTGAAGATTGAAGGTTCCAGGTTAAAGATTGCCCGGCTCCGTCCTCCGTCCTCAGTTCTCCGTCCTCAGTTCTCCATGCTCCTGACCCCTGACTCCCGACCCCTGATTCCTGCTACCATCACCTAAACCCAACAGACTCCTAGGATTTGTTGAGTTCGCTCAGTTCCGCCGAGCGCTTTGTGGCCGTGGCCACCGCGTTGATGAGCATCGTTCGCAGGCCGTGGTGCTCGAGTTCGGCCACGGCAGCAATCGCGGTGCCACCGGGCGTGGTGACTTCGTCGCGGAGAATGGCAGGATGGCGGCCGGTTTCGAGGACGAGCTTGGCCGAGCCGAAAACCGTTTGAGCAGCGAGGCGGAACGCCTGCGGCCTCGGCAAGCCCTGCTTTACGCCGCCGTCCGTGAGAGCCTCGATGATCATGTACACGTAGGCCGGGCCCGAACCGGAGAGGCCCGTTACAGCGTCCATCAGGCGTTCGGGCAACACTTCCACCGACCCGACGGCCTCAAAAATGGTGCGGGTGCGGCTAACGTGGATGTCCTCGGCGTAGCGTCCGCCGGCAATGGCGGTGGCGCCTTCGTCAACGAGGGCGGGCGTATTGGGCATCGCGCGGACCACGGGAACGTCCTGCCCCAGCGACTCTCTGAGCGATTCCGTCGTGACGCCTGCGAGAATCGAAATGACCAGCGTGCTGGGGGCGAGGTGCTCGCGGACGCTCTCAATCACCTCGTTCACCACCTGCGGTTTGACGGCGAGAATGACAATGTCGGCGCCCTGCACGGCCTCGGCATTATCTGTCGTAGTGATCAGGCCGGGAAACTCCTCGCGGAGCGCATCCAGCGCCTGCGTGTCGCGCCGCGTTACGCGGACTTGCTCGGGCGCGACATCATGGCCGCGCAGGAGGCCGCCAAGGAGGGCGCGGCCCATGTTGCCCACGCCGAGGATGGCAATGTGTTGGTCGGAAAGCATAGGGGGCATAATCGTGAGGCGCGAAGATACCGGCGCTTCGACCGCAGACACCGTGTTACGTCGCACGTAGATTAGACGGCTGCATTATCGTCTTCCCACCAAACCCAACCGACATGGGTTTTGAATTCGAGGGCCTTGTCTCACGGCGGCGCCCTCGTTTCGTAGGTTGCTTGGAGTCCGTCGGATCTAGAGGATCGTATCGAGCCGAGTGGGAAATCGAGATGATTTTCTCGATCTTTTGAGGCGCATAGTGGAGCTACGCAACGAGAAAGATCGGGGAATGGGCCGATTAGCCGCCGCGTTAGAATCATCCTGAATTTGATAGAATCCTTGGGTAGCGTGAGTTGTCTGTCGAAACCAAGCTATGCCTGAAGTCATCGCGCCCCCCGCGCTACCTGCTGAATCGCCCGCTAGTTCGCCTGCTGTAGTGGGTGCTTTGCAACGCTACTTCGGGTTCGACAGCCTTCGCGAGGGGCAGGCCGAGGCGCTTCAGGCACTCCTTGAGCCGCGCGACGTGCTTGTGGTGATGCCCACGGGCGCGGGGAAGTCGCTCGTGTACCAGTTGGCCGCGTGCCTGATGCAGGGTGGCGTAACGGTTGTCATTTCGCCGTTGATTGCCCTGATGAAGGATCAGGTGGATGGACTGACGGCGCGGGGGATTCCGGCCGTCGGTGTCAATTCATCACAGAGCGCGCGCGAGCAGGAGGCGGCGCTGGAGGCGGTGGCGCGTGGAGCCGTGAGGATGATCTACGTAGCGCCGGAGCGCCTGCGGAGCCCCCGCTTCATGCGCGCGGTTACTGCCGTTGGTGTCAACGTTCTGGCCGTGGACGAGGCGCACTGCGTAAGCCAGTGGGGCCACGATTTCCGCCCCGACTACCGCACCATCGCCGATGCGCGCCGACGCATGGGACATCCTCCGTGCGTTGCCCTAACTGCAACGGCCACGCCTCGCGTTCAGGACGATATCGTGACGCAGCTTGGCCTGCACGAACCTACCCGGCTGGTGACGGGCTTCAACCGGCCGAACCTGTCGTTTGTCGTTCGTTCCACACCGACCCTCAGAGAAAAACGCTCGGCGCTCAAGACCTTTCTCAGCGAGCACGAAGACGAGGCCGGGCTGATTTATGTTGCCACGCGCAAGGAAGCCGACAAGTTGACGCGTTTCGTCAGTGAAGAGTGTCGGCGACCAGTTCGCATGTACCACGCAGGGATGCCGGATGCCGAGCGATCGGACGTACAGGACGAGTTTATGGGCGGACGGGTGGATCTCGTTGTGGCCACGAACGCGTTCGGGATGGGGATCGACCGCGCCGACGTGCGTTTTGTGGCGCATTGGTCGGTGCCGGGCAACCTCGAATCGTATTATCAGGAGGCGGGCAGGGCCGGCCGCGACGGCCTCCCTGCGACGGCGGTGCTCTTCTACGCGCCGAGCGACCGCAGCTTGCGCGAGTGGTTCATCGAGCAGAACGCCCCCGATTCCGGCAGCCTCCGCGCCCTCTTCCACGCCGCCCAACGCCAGGCTCGCGACGGTACGGTGGATGCGGAGCCGGAGCATCTCATCGAAGCCGCCGACCTGCATCCGGTGGGAGGCCGCGTGGCCCTGGGGTTGCTGGAGAAGGTGGGCGCGTTGGAGCGCCTCGACCCGGGCGCGCCCGAGCGGTCGTGGCGAATTGGGCCGTGGGATGCGCGAAAGGCCGAGAAAGTGCTGGACGGCGTGGAGCGTTTGCGGAAGGCGAAGACGGATGATCTCGACCGGATGATCGGCTACGCCGAATCGGGCCAGTGCCGCAGGCGGATCATCCTCGACCATTTCGGCGACACGGCTGAAGCCGTCTCCGATGCTTGCTGTGACAACTGCGACGTTCAAGCACGGTTGAAGTCGAAACCGCCCGGCGTGCTCCCTTCGTTCGACACCCTGCCGATGCAGTCCCGCATCGCCATCGGGTTGCTCGACGCCGTCCAGCGGCTTCCGTGGAATGCGGGGCGGCGGACGCTCGTGAAGATGCTCACGGGCTCCAGGGCGGAGGGCATGGCGCGGTACGAGCAATCGCCGTACTTCGGGCGGCTCAGTTCTATGTCGCAGGGTGAGGTGGACGGCCACTACAAGCAACTTATCCTGCACGGCTACCTCCGCATCAAGGGCGGAGAGTATCCCGTTGTCGAGTTGACGGCACTCGGCAAGCAGGCCATCGCCCACCGAGAAGTCATCTCGCTTGACGTGGCCGAGACGAAGAAAGTCCGCCGCAAGCGGGCCGTGGAGGATGCGCACCTCAGCGATGACGACCGAGCGCTGTTCGAGGATCTCCGCACCTGGCGAACGGAAACGGCGCGAGCCCTCGGCGTGCCGCCGTACGTCGTCCTCAGCGACCGCACGCTGACGGCTATTGCGTCGGAGCGGCCGCAGACTGTAGCCGACTTGCTCGGCGTGAAAGGCATCGGCCCGGTAAAAGCCGATGTATACAGCGAGGCCATCATTGAGCGGGTACGTAAGGGCTAGGTGTGTGTCGGATTAGGGGAATCAGGGGTCAGGAGGCAGGAAGACAGAGGACGGAGGACAGATTCTCGATATCGGATATCGGATAGGCAGATGGGGAGGTAGCCAGATTGGCAGGTAGGGCAAATCGAGGCCCTGGAGCCTCCGAGGTGGTTTGCGTATGCCCGCCTGAGGCCATTCACCGGCGACTGTCACATTACCGGCGACTATACCCTACTTGTCCAGCTCCCTACCTCCCTATCTGCCTTTTCACTTTTCCCTTCCCCAACCTTCAATCTTTAACCCTCTGATTTCGGCCCAGCACCCCAACCACTAACAACTGACCACCAACAACTAACAGACTGCCAAACGCAAGAAGGGCCGTCCCAACCTCGGAACAGCCCTTCTTGTTGAATTATTTGTCCACTTTACTGCTGCGGCGCCGGGGCGGCTTCCTGAGGAATGGCCGGAGGCGCAGTACCGATGCCAAAATCAGACGTGTCGACCGGATCGAGTACGTCCGTCAGTTCTACCTCAATGATGATAGCAGTGGCTGGGGGAATGTAGTGAACGATTTCCACAGGTACAGCGTTAAAGCCCTCGTCATACTCTACCTCGACGTATGAGGAGTCGCTCGGCGCAGGATCGCCCCAGCCTCCGAAGCCAAACGCGAGACTCGGGGGGATAAACAGACGCCGCGACTCACCGGGAGCCATGCCCTTCAGCGCTTCGTTCAGACCCTCTACTAGGAAAGTGCCAACGACGAGGGGTGCGGGCTCGTCGGGCGGGGTACTCAATGCACGAAATTCTTCACCGCCCATCAGCGACGCAGAGATATTCACCTGCGCGATGTCGCCTTCTGCCGGCGGCTCGCCCTCACCCTCCTGCAGAACCACGTAGCGGAGGCCCGACTCAGTAGTCTGAAGCCCCTCGATGCCTTCCAGCGACGCGAAGAACGAGTCGGTTGCGGCCGTATTGGTTGCGATCTCATCGAGGAACGCCTGCGCGCTCGTGTCGTCGACGGCCTGCCTGCGCAGGCGTCGAAGCCCAAGGGAATCTTCAAACGTGCGCATTACTCGGCGCACGTTGGTCGGCGTTAGACGCATCGAGTCCCGCTGCAGGGCCTCGCGTGCGCCTGCTAGCAGAATGGCCATGTTGAGATCGGCGACGTCTATGCTGTCCATCTGCGACCAGATCTGGTTGCCCATCTGAAAGCCGATGAAATACGACGCCTGGTCAAAATTCGACCGATCCTGTATGTTTTCAAGGTCGACGGAAGAACCGGCCTCGCCGTTTCCGCAGCCCACAAATGCGACCGCGAGAGCGACAAGGAGAGAAGAAGTGCGGGTGGCCATGAAATTGGAGGAGTGGTCCGAGAGGAAAGCGCAGAACTACAAAAATTACCCGTCTGGTATGGGAGGCCATGTGCGGATTAGGAGGAAAGGGGGGCTCAGGCGATCTCTATTAGGAGTCTGTTGAATTACGTGCTCTGTCGCCGAGAGGCGCCGTCGCAGGCAGGATGACGTATTTCAACAGCCTCTTAGGAGTTTCAGAGGGCGTGTGTGGCTACGTGTGCGATAATTTCCTACGTTCCATAGATCAGCGTGGTCACCTCGGTAGCCAGTCACATTAATGAAAATCTTCGGCATAGGCTTGCAGCGTACGGGGACGTCGTCGTTAGCGGCAGCCCTCCGTATTCTGGGCTACCGCACATTACAGACCCCGGTAAATGTATTCAATAACATCGGAGATCGATGTTTGGAAGAGAACGATGCATTTACAGATAATCCGATTCCTATCCTCTACAAAGAGTTAGACCAAGAATATCCTGGGAGTAAATTCATCTGCACGATCCGGAACATTGATGAATGGCTAGCAAGCGTGAAGTGGCTTTTTTCGACTGGGCGGCTTCACTACAATTGGAAAGAAACTCCCGTCATAGATGAAATGCACGAAACGCTTTATGGTATCTCTCAGTACGACGAAGACGTTTTTAGGGCTACGTATTTTGCCTATTATCATGATGTTCACCTCTACTTTGAAGACCGGCCGCAAGATCTTTTAATAATGGATTTCTCTCACGGCGAAGGCTGGGAAGAACTCTGTTCTTTTCTGAACAAGGAGATACCATCCACCGAGTTTCCAAGACTGAATATATCATCGCGCTGGCGCACGATAAAAGTTTATGTAAAAATGGCGCTCGGAAAGCTATGAGGCGGCCGTGCGGTTTAGGAGGCTGTTGAATTACGTGCTCCCCGAAATCCCGCAGCAAGTGCGGGGCGTATCTCGGTTGAGATCAAGGCGCGATATCGTAGTCGAATCGGTGATTCGGCGGGCATCTCACAACGAAGAGATCGGCCGAGAGTCCCGCCGCATGGCGGGAAGGCAGGACGACGTAATTCAACAGCCTCCTAGCCAAGCTATGCGGCGATAGGCAGCCCCAACCGCTTACCCAGATCCGCAAAAGCCTCAGCCGGCGGGCGAGGCCGAAAGCCCAGTTCGCTTTCAGCGCGGAGGATGAGCAGGCCGCCATTGAGCGGCCGAGGGGCGTCGGGGTGTAATGCAGCCGTCGTCGTGGGTTCAATCAGGTTCGGATCGAAACCGAAGACGGGAGCGGCCAGCCTACACAGATCGAATACACTCAACCGCTCGCGGCCGGCGAGGTGGTACAGGCCGCTTTTCTCAAACTGGATGATGCGCCGGAGGCCGTCCGCAAGGTCCGGTGCGTAGGTGGGTGAGCGGAACTGGTCCGTGGCCGCGAGAAACGAAGCGCCTGCTTTCAGTTCGCGTACCATCAGTGTTGCGATGTTGAGGCCCTTGAGGTCGTCGCCCGTTCCGAAAACAAGCGAGGTGCGCACGGAAGCCCACTGCGTCAGGCCCGACAGGCGGATGGCATTCTCGGCGGCTTGCTTGGAACGTCCGTAGGCGTTGACGGGCGCGGGGTAATCGTCCTCGGCGTACGGGCCGTTCGCGCCGTCGAACAGGAAGTCGGTGGAGAGGAAGACGAGGCGGGCGCCGTGGTACTTGCAGAGCCGTGCGATGTTGGCCGTGGCCTCCACGTTTACGCGCCAGCAGGCCTCCTTGTCCTGCTCGCAGGCTTCCACCTTGCTCATGGCCGCGAGGTGAACGACCGCCGTCGGTGCGAAATCCAGAAAGAGCCGTTCGACGGCCCCGTGGTCGGTTACGTCCAGCGGCACATAACCGCCGGAGCCGTCGCGGAGGCGGGGAGAGGCATCCAGGCCGGTGGCCAGCACATCGGCTTCGGGCCAGTTGGCCAGCTTCCGCTGGAGCGCCTGCCCAATCAGACCATCGGAGCCAGTGATGAGGATGCGAGGGTACTGCATCAGGCGCCCCTCTTCTCAGCGACGGCCTCGCGCAGGTAGGCGACGATGCCGTCCAGCGAAGCGCCAGGCGTGAACACTTTGCTCACGTCGCCGGAATCCAGCAACGTTTGGGCGTCGTCGTCGGGGATGGTGCCGCCGCCGAGCAGGATCACGTCGTCCATGTCCTCCGCGTTCATCAGCCGGCGCAGTTTCGGGAAGACGGTCATGTGCGCTCCCGAGAGAATCGAAACGCCCACCGCGTCCACATCTTCCTGCAAGGCTGCTTCAACCACCACCTCCGGCGTCTTCCGCAACCCCGTATAGATGACCTCCATCCCTGCATCGCGCAGCGCCGAGGCTACGACGCGGGCTCCCCGGTCGTGCCCGTCGAGGCCCACCTTGGCGATGAGGATGCGAATCGGCCGATCCATGTGTGCTCGGAGTCCGTCGGACTTAGGGGTTCCCCGCCAAAGCGGGGCAGGCTGTAACGAGGCAGGCGGGAAATCGAGAGCAGTTTATCGATCTCTTGAGGCGCATAGTGGGGCTACATAACGAAAAAGATCGGGGAAATGGGTCGATTTACAGCCGCCGCAGTCGAATCATCCTGAGTCCGACAGACTCCTAGGGATAGAAGCGAATACCCAATGCAACGCCGAGATCGAAGTCCGAGTCAGGGGTGAGGCGAAGGCGAGGTGTTATCTGCCCGAAGAACTCAATTGGTCCTGTGTAGTAGTTGACGGCAGCGTTGAAGCTCAGGCCGAAGGCTGTGTCAGCGTTGTTGCGCGCACGGATGAAGATGCCTGGGCCGTAATAATAGCCGACCTGACTACCTTGGAAACGCCGCTCACTGAGGATCAAATGGCCTTGCACGAAAATGAAGTCATCGAAGTCCCACTCGGCAGCCGCGTCGAATGCGGCTGGCCCTGGCCGGACTTTTATGGTCAATCCTGTGGGCTCACCAATTTGCCCGCCGATTCCGAAACTACCCGGCTGGGCGGTGGCCGGGAGAGAGAGAGCGAGTAGTGCAAGGAAGAGCGGAATGCGTGGCATAGGGGGCTGGGTTATACTGAGCGGGGTTACGCGCCGGTTACGGCGGCGAGGTGATCGTGAAGGTGCCTCGCGCCGTCGAGTCTCAGACGACCCGAAAGGATAAGCCGAAGTTCGCGCCGCTGTGCAGCGCCTTCAAATCGTTCCCGCTGTTCGTCGGTTTCGGGTTGAATGGGCGGCACCGGAACGGGGCTCCCGTTCTGATCCACTGCGACAAACGTGTAGAACGCCCGGTTGCACGTGCGGCGCTTGGCCGTGGTGGTGTCTTCGGCCCACACGTTGATCTCCGTTTCCATCGAGGTCGTAAACGCTCGGTTCACGACGGATTCCAGAATCACGACTTCGCCGAGCTTGATTGCCGACTGGAAATCCACGTTGTCCACGCCGGCCGTTACCACCGTGCTGTTGGAGTGCCGCTGGGCGGCGATAGCCGCGCAAATGTCCATCAGGTACAGCAGCCGCCCGCCCATCAGATTGCCAAGCACGTTGGTGTCGTTCGGCAACACCAGCTCGGTCGTGCGGCACCGCGACTGCGTAGGGGACTTTGGTATCAACGATGAAGGGTGAAAGATGAAGGCTGAAGTGAAGATACACGCATGGCCATACGTGCTACGTGCGCTCAGTTTTCAGCATTCATCGTTCACCCTTCATCGTTCACCTCACGTCTTCTGCGGCTGCTTCCGCGCCGCCGGGAAGAGCACGTTGTTCAGGATGAGGCGGTAGCCTGGTGAGTGCCGATGGAGGTTCAGGTCTGTAGGCTGGTCGCCGACGAAGTGCTGGTAGTCCTCGGGGTCGTGCCCCGCGTAGAAGGCGAAAAAGCCACGCCCGAGCGGGCCGTAGAGGTAACGTACGGCGCCGCGGCCGGGGGCCTCCGCCATCGTCACTACGCCCGGTTTGATGAGGCTCTTGCGGAAGCTCGTCGTCTGCCCCATGAACCCTCGGACGGACGCCACGTGGTTCTGTGTGAGCATGGCCGGGACGGGGTCCCACTTGGCCGAGAAGTCGAAGAGCGTGAAGTAGTCCACCAGCGGATTGCGGAGCGGGCCTGGCGGGCTGATGTCGATGTCGGAGTGCTCGTACTCCATCGCGTTGAACGACGGGGTGAAATCCTGGAAGGCGAGCGTCTGCGAGTAATCGAGGTGGGAGAGGGCGTCCGCATCTACGCCGTCGCCATCCATTTCGGCTGGGACGATATCGGTACCCTGTGCAGCCAGTGCGATGTCGAAGGTGTCGGTGCCCGAGCACATCGCGAAGAGGAATCCGCCTTCCAATACGTAGGCGCGAATGGCCCTGGCCACGTCCAGCTTGAGGTGGCTCACTTTTGCGTAGCCGCGAGCAGCGGCAGCCGCTTCGGCCTCGCGCTGCTGCTGTTGGTACCACGCCTGGTTGCGGTACGCCGAGTAAAACTTGCCGTACTGCCCCGAGAAGTCCTCGTGGTGCAAATGCACCCAGTCGAACTCGCCGAGACGGCCGTCGAGGATGTCGTCGTCGTAAATCTGTTCGTAGGGGACTTCGGCGTAGGTGAGCGCGAGCAGCACGGCGTCATCCCACGGTAGCGTCAATTCAGGCGCGTACACCGCAATCTTCGGGACTTTCTCCAACCGAACAGCTGCCATGTTCACGGACGGGCTCTCCACCTCCGCCAGAATCGGCGCGCCGTTCACGGGCTCGAACGACACACCGCGAATGCGAAGCTCGGCGGCAAACACTTCCACGCCCGGCGCGAGGAACGAGCCGCCCCGGTAGTTGAGGAGCCAGTCCACCTCCATGCCCATCTCCAGCGCGTGGTACACGGCTCCGTACGCCTTCAGGTGGTTCGCCTGCGTCTCATCCATGGGGATGAGGAGGTCTTGGGCGCTCGCAGGAAGCGCGGCGAAAAGAGTAAGCAGAGCGAGAAGAACTCTCATAAGAATCGGAGAGTAGGGGCCAGGGAGTGTGGGGGTATGGGAGAGAGGGAGTATGGGAGGTAAGTGTTTGGGAGGTTTTTTTTGCACCTCCCTTACGCCCATACGCCCACGCGCCCATTCTCATGAAATCAACCCGGAGGCCTATCACCACGGATGCGGCGCAGCCTCGACCGCGCCTCCGGGGCCAGCAGCGAGCCGGGGTAGCGGACAAGTAGATCGGCGTAGGCGTCGGTGGCGGCGGCGAAGTCGCCAAGATCGCGCTCGTAGACCTCGCCACGAAGAAAGACGGTGCGCTCCACGAGGTACGAATCGGGGTAGCGGGAGGCGAAGCCGCCGAGAGCAACGAGGGCGTCGTCGGGCCGCTGGAGGGCGCGCAACGCCTCGATGCGGAGGAACGCCGCCTCGTCGGAAATTGGATGGGCGCCGGCGGAAGCGAGCAGTTTGTCGAGTGCGGCGAGGGCTTCGCCCGGACGCTGTTGGCGCAGGAGAAGCGCCGCGTGGGCGTACGCCTGTAGCGGTTCGGAAAGCGAGTCCGGCCCGGTGTTCTCGCGCACGAGCAGTTTGAGGCTGATGGCGTCGTTGGCCGCGTCGGTCGCCGTGTTCTGGTTCATCGCGTCTGCGCGGGCCAGTGCGCCGTCGAAGTCGCCCTCGTAGAAGTCGAGCCTGGCAAGTTCCAGCCGGGCGCTCTCTGCGATCGGTCCGATTCGGAGGCCTTCCTCAACCTGCGTGAAGGACATTCGCGCCTCGCCGAGGTCGCCACGCCGGAGCGCAACGCGGCCCAGATCGAGACGGGCGTTGCCCGAAATGCTCGGGTTGATGGATCCGGCGACGAGCGTACGCAGGATTTCCTCTGCCGCCGTATAATCTCTGAAAACCGTTTGCTGGAGTTCCGCAGCCCGCGCGAGGGCCTCGCCCGCAGACGGATGGCGGGGATACCGGTCGGGGAAGGTGGAATATGATTCGAGCGCGGCCTCGTAATGTGGAGCCGGAACTCGCCGGCCTTCCGTGTCGAAGGCGCGCTCACCGGATTGCTCGGCCAGCTTCTCGGACAACTGCGCCAGCGCAAAGTGCGCGTGCGGGGCGATAGGACCATTATCGTGGCGTTCCACGATGATCGTCAGGGCGCGCTGGGCTTCCTCAAAGGCGTCGGCAGTGACGGCGGCCTCCGCGAATCCAAACAGCGACTGCCCCTGCTCGCCTTGAAGCCGGTCGATGGCGATGTTGGCATCGAGCGCCCCAGAAAAGTCGCCCCGTTCGAGAGCGATCCAGGCGGCCAGTTCGCGGTAGGCGCGGTTGAGGGGATTCTGCCGGACGGCACGCGCGACCGCTGCCGAAAAAGCATCCGCTGCTCCTTCGGCGTCAATAAGGCGCGTCAGGCGGGCCCGGACCAGGTTCGCAGAATCGGGGTTGTCGGTGAGAAGTGCGAGGTACTCAGCGGCGGCGCCCTCGTAGTTGGCCGCGTGGCCGTACAGGTTGGCGAGCTCGGCGCGGTAGAGGAGGGAGTCGCCGAGGTATTCGCGCCCTTGCAGAAGCGCGCTCGCAGCGTTTTCATACAACCGGGCCTGCCCCATGTGGTTGGCTACAATCCGGTAGGTCATCTCCGCATTCGGGGCGGCGGAAACAGCCGATCTCCAGGCTTCCAACGCCTCTTCGGTGCGGCTTGCCTGCTGGAGCGCAATGCCAAGTTCCGCGTAGAGGTTCATGCTCGGCCCTTCTTGCCCGATCCGTTGCTCCACGAGGGCGACGATGTCATCGAACAGCCGCGCTGCTGTGTAGACCTGCTTCAGTTTGGTGAAGACCGGAAGCGACGCCGGTTCGTCGGCGTAGAGATCCTCCATCAGTGCTACAGCGCGATCGATCTGGCCCGAGCGGAGGTACTGGTCGGCAAGCTGGAAGAGCGCCGAGATTTGCCCATCCGATCCCGGCGTTGCCTGTAAAGGGGCGTCGCCGAGCGTCGGAGGGCTGGCGGGTGTTCGCTGCGCCTCCGCGGGCAGGCTGTAAAAGCCCGCCGCCAGTACGAGTATTGCGAGCATGATGGGAGACGGTCGGCGCATAGCATCAAGAAACGAAAAACGTGCGGCAGCGGGGCAACGTCCGGCTATCTTTGCCCCGACAGACTCCGAGACAACGAGGTGAGTCTGTTCGTATTGCCGCCTTATCACCGGTCTACCCCCGGTATCGCTGTATGATTCCTTCCCTCCGCCAGTTCGACGCTGCGCAACCTGACCGTCCGCGGCGGCTGGCCGTGCTCGGATCGACGGGCTCCGTCGGGACGCAGACCCTGGGAATCGTCCGGCTTTTCTCTGACCGTCTGAAGATTCAGGCATTGGCGGCGGGCTCGAACTGGGAGTTGCTGGCCGAGCAGGCGCGCGCGTTTCAGCCCGAGGTGGTCTGCATCGCCGATGAGGCCCGGTACACATCGTTGAAAGACGCGCTTGCGGGTACACCAACGCGTGTTGTTTCGGGGATGGAAGGATTGTGCGAGATCGCCTCTGCGGCCGATGTGGATGTCGTCGTTGCGGCCATCGTGGGCGCCGCCGGGCTTCGGTCCACGCTTGCAGCGGTGGAAGCAGGAAAGATGGTGGCTCTCGCTAACAAAGAGACGCTCGTGCTCGCCGGGGCGCTGGTCGAGCGCTTCGTCCGCGAACACGGCGCCATGCTGATCCCTGTAGATTCGGAGCATTCGGCCATCTTCCAGTGCCTCGTGGGAGAGGATGCCGAGGCCGTCGAATCCATCACCCTCACGGCCTCCGGCGGCCCTTTTCGCAATCGACCGTCCGATACGTTTGGCGCTATCACCAAAGCCGAGGCGCTAAATCACCCCAACTGGTCGATGGGCCCGAAGATCACCATCGACTCGGCGACGCTAATGAACAAAGGGCTGGAGGTGATTGAGGCGCGCTGGCTGTTTAGTCTGGCGCCTGACCGCATCAACGTCGTTGTGCATCCGCAGTCCATCCTCCATTCGTTCGTCACGTTTGTGGATGGCTCGGTGAAGGCGCAACTCGGCGTGCCGGACATGAAGGTGCCCATCCAGTATGCCCTCACCTTCCCCTATCGCTGGTCGGCGCCGCACGAGCGCATCGACTGGACTGTGCTGGGCAGCCTCGATTTTGAGGAACCCGATTTCGAGCGCTTCCCTTGCCTACAGCTTGCCTTCGAGGCGCTGCAACAGGGCGGGACTGCTCCCGCTGTGCTGAATGCTGCCAACGAGGCTGCCGTTGAACTTTTCCTTGCCGAGCGCATCCGTTTTACCGACATCCCACGCCTCATCGAACGTGCACTTTCCCAAATCCTAAACGAGGGCGGAGACGATCTCGAAAGCCTCCTTGCGGCCGACCAGGCTGCCCGCAACACAGTGCGTGAGCACGCCAATGTTCTCGTTTCCTGACCCACCGTCGATCCGGCACGTGAATTGTTGATGGTCTCGGAACGGTAGCTCGCCGTTGTTCCGTACACAAACGCTTGGACCTCGCCCGTTGATCGCTCAACGCTGATTTCGTTCCCCCCTTTAACGCCGTATGGACGCCGTTCTCAACTTCCTTTCGTATTTCTTCTGGGTTGCGTTAGCACTCGGGATTCTGGTTTTCATCCACGAGCTGGGGCACTTCCTCTTAGCGCGCTTTTTCGGGATGCGCGTTGATGCGTTCTCCATCGGTTTCCCTCCTGTGGTCTGGCGGAAGCAAATCGGCGAGACCGAATATCGGATAGGCGCCGTGCCGCTCGGCGGCTACGTCAAGATTGCCGGGATGATTGACGAGAGCATGGACACCGATTTTATGGAGTCGGAGCCGAAGCTCGACGAGTTCCGGTCGAAGCCGGTGTGGCAGCGGATAGTGGTGATCTCCGGCGGGGTCATCTTCAATATGATTTTCGCGTTCCTCATCTTCATCGGGCTGGCGCTCTTCTACGGCAAGGCGTACGTACCCGCCGAGAGCGTGCAGGGCGTCTATGTGGCCGATTCGTCGGTGGCCTACAACATGGGCGTCCGCACCGGCGACCGCATTGTTGGCGTCAATGGCGAAAGGCTGGACCGCTTTGACGACATCCTCTCACCGCGCGCTCTCTCGGCGAACCCCTACTTCATGTCCGTGGAGCGCGGAGGCGACACGCTGACGATGGAAGGGCCGGATCGGCTGGTTTCCGAATTGAGTAGTACGCAGGCTGAGGGAGGGCTTGAAGCTTTTGGCTTCTCGATTGAGCCGTCGCAGATCGGCGCGACGGTGCCGGGGTCTCCGGCCGAGGAAGCAGGCCTTCGCGGCGGCGACCGTATCGTCGCCATCGACAGCCAGGATGTGGCGTATTGGGTGGAATTGGTTGCAGCCGTTCAGCAAGCCGACGGCGGTTCGATGCTCTTACGCTGGTCGCGCCTCGACTCGTTGGTTCTGGCCGATGATCCTGCTCCGGTAGCTCAGGAAGGCGGATTCGCGTTCTACGAGGCCACGCTCACTCCCGAAGAAAAGGGAGATGGCTCCTATGCCGTTGGCGTATATCCCGACCCCTCCGCCATTTTGGTTGAGCACGAGCGTTATGGTCTGATTGACGGTGTGAAGGCCGGGGTTCACGAGGCTTGGGCGCTCACATCGTTTTATGCGGAGTTCGTGGGGCGCCTCATCACAGGGCGCGAGAACTTCCGGGAGTCGGTTGGCGGGCCGCTCATCATCGCCAAGGCCACCAAGGAGGCGGCGGATACCGGGGCGCGTGGCTTCTGGAACATCGTTGCCGTGCTCTCCATCGCCCTTGCCATCTTCAACATCCTGCCGATCCCCGTGCTGGACGGAGGGCACCTCATTTTCCTCATCTACGAGGGCATCACGCGCCGCGAGCCGAGCGTCAAGTTTCGCATGGTGGTGCAGCAGGTGGGCTTCGTTCTCCTGCTCGCGTTCATGGCGTTTGTCATTTTCAACGACGCCGTCCGGTGGTTTGGCTAGGAGCCTGTTGAAAAACTCCACCTATCTGCGGCGACGCCTCTTGCCCGATCTCTGCGTTGCGAAATACTCAACGAATCACCGATTCGCCTGCGATTTCGCGCCTTGATCTCGGCCAAGATTCGCGCGCCTCGCTTACGGCGTAGTATTTCAACAGCCTCCTAGGGTAGAGGAGCGATCTCCGCCGTACTTTCTGGCCCTAGTGAATCGTAAGACGCCGTGAGTGTCCAGACCGAGCCCGTTCGTCTCGCCAAGAAGGCCCAGACCGCCGAGGACGCGGCAGTGCAGGATGCGTTGAAGGCACGCGGGGAGATACCCGTGCATATAGCCTGCATTATGGACGGCAACGGTCGATGGGCGAAGGCGCAGGGCAAGCGCCGCGTGGCCGGGCATAGGGAAGGCGTAGAATCGGTTCGCGATATAACGGAGGCCTGCGCGCAGCTTGGCGTGCAGCACCTTACGCTCTACACCTTCTCCACGGAGAACTGGAACCGCCCCGCTGCGGAGGTCATCGCGCTGATGGAACTCCTCGTGCGTACGCTGCGCCGTGAGGCCGATCGCCTCAACAAAAACGACATCCGCCTCCAAACCATCGGCGACCTTTCGCGACTGCCGGAGCGCGGCCAACGCGAGATGGCCGAGGCCATGGAACTCACCGGCAACAACCAGCGGATGACGCTCTACCTGGCGCTTTCGTACAGCGGGAGGTGGGAGATTGCACGGGCGGCGCGCCGGCTTGCGCAGAAGACCCTGGCCGCTCATCTCGACCCGTCCGACATTTCGGAGGACATGGTAGCCGCCGAGCTCGACACAGCCGGCATCCCGGACCCGGACCTCCTCATCCGAACCGGCGGCGAGCACCGGGTTTCCAACTTCCTGCTCTGGCAGATAGCCTACGCCGAGTTGTACTTCTCCGACCTTTTCTGGCCCGATTTCCGCCGCGACGCTCTCTACAGCGCCATCCGCGACTACCAGGACCGGGACCGCCGGTTCGGGCGCGTTCGTCAGCCCGCGGAGTGAAGCACGAGAAGGATGGAGCAAGAGCGGCTGCCCTCCGCAATAATCGGCGCTGAGGCTCCGTTGAGGCGACGGTTCCACCCTGTGCCCACGCTTCGTGTAGAAGTGGCAAAATCAGCCTCGAATCTTCTGAAAACGCGATTAGGGCAGCCCGTTAACCCTATGGGCCGGGCGCGCATGGTGTTAACTTTTCAGACTTGACGCCGCGCGCCTACTCGGCAGCCGCCCCCCCAACGCACACGCATGTCCCGTTTCGCCCTTTTGCTCGCCGGTCTCGTTCTCGTCGGTGCGGGCCTCGTGCCCGCCGCTCTGGCGCAACAGAGTACAGCGTCGGCAGTAGCGCGGTACGAGATTCTGTCGCTTGACGTTGAGGGCGCCGCTGACTCCAACTCGGTTCAGTTTATAGTACAGGTAAGTGGTTTGCAGGTCGGGCAGCGGGTGGTGCTCCCGTACGACGAGGCTTTTGGCGAAGCCATCCGCAAGCTCTACCGGGGCGGGCTCTTCTCGGAGGTAGAAATCGTTGCCGACAGGATGGTAGGCGACGGTGTGTTCCTACTGATTCGCGTTGTGGAAGAGCCTCGGCTGGGCGGCTACACCATCGAGGGAGTGAGCGGGGGGGAGCGCAGCGACCTCGAAGACGAACTGCCGCTGCTCCGGGGCCGCGCAGTCCGCCCATCAGAGATCGGCCGCAGCATTCGCGTCATTCAAGATTATTTGCGCGCTAAGGGATACCGGCTCATCACCGTTGACGTCGACCGACGGGTGGACGAGGAGACCGGTCGCGTAGAGTTGGTGTTTACCGTTAACAAGGGCCAGCGTGTGGAGGTGCAGGATATCCAGTTCTTCGGCAACGAGGTGTTCGGCGAGGGCACGTTGCGCAAGCGCCTCAAGAACACGCCGGAAAATCGCTGGTGGAGGTTCTGGAGCCGCGAAACCTTTGAGGACGAGAAATTTGAGGAAGACCTCCAGAACCTCATCCGCTTCTACAACGACCGTGGCTACTACAGCGCACGCGTCGTGCGCGACTCCGTGTACCTGCAGGAGCTGCCCGACGGCAGCCAGGGCGTGATTATTGAAATAGAACTGGAGGAGGGCCCGCAGTACTTCGTCCGCGAAATCGAGTTCGAGGGCAACACCGTGTTTACGGACGCGCAGCTCCTTCAGGCCATCGGCTTTGAGCGGGGAGACGTGTTCAACCGCTCGCAGCTTGAAAGCAATCTTCTCTACACGGCGGAACACACGGACATTGCCAGCCTGTACTCCGATCGCGGGTACCTGACGTTCAACATCCGCGATACCATCACCGACGCTCCCGGCGACTCGCTCGACCTGTTCTTCGAGATCACGGAAGGCGACGTGTATGAGTTCGGGCAGATTACCATTCGCGGCAATACGCGGACGAAGGACCACGTAATCCGGCGCGAGTTGCGAACCATTCCTGGGCAGACGTACAGCCGGCAGGCGTTAGAGCGTTCCGTTCGCGAGTTGATTCAACTCAACTACTTCGACCAAACGACCCTTGGGAATGGGCCGGAACTATCTGTCAACGAGGAAGATAAGACGGTTGACCTTGCCTATAACCTTACAGAAGCCGGCAGCGATCAGTTGGAGCTCTCCGGCGGTTGGGGCGGATCGACCGGGCTGCTGCTGCAGGCGCGTGTGACGTTCAACAACTTCTCCATGCAGAACCTGTTCAACGGATCGGCGTGGAGGCCGCTGCCGTCGGGCGACGGGCAGCAGTTGGCGCTGTCGGTAGTGACCAACGGACGGCGCTACCAGAACTACTCCATCTCGTTTACGGAGCCCTGGTTTCGCGGCCGGCGTACGCCTGTGGGAGGCTCGGTCGGGTTTACCTATTACGAGAGCAGTTCGGATGACGAAAGTGTGGTTACTTCCGGATTCGGGCGGCTGTTTTACCGCCAGAGCCTGAGCTGGCCGGACGATTTCTTCCAGACGGGCACCGACCTGGGGTATCGCATTTACAACATTTCGGGTGCGAACAACATCAACTCGCTTGGTCTTCCGGAGGGCAATAGCCAGGAGTTTACCGTTCGTCAGAGCTTGACACGGAACTCTCTGGACAACCCGATCTTCCCCACCGCCGGGTCGAGCCTGAGCTTCTCTGTGACCGTTGCGCCGCCGATATTGGGCTTCATCCAGTATCACAAGTGGAATCTCCAGAACGCGTGGTACACGCCGTTGGCCGGCCGTCTTTCGCTAAGCGTTCGCACCCGATTTGGCTACATCGGGTCGCTCACGGGGGACGACGTGCAGTTTCAGCGATTCCTCGTCGGAGGTTCCCCGCTCGATACACAGGGGCAGTTCCGCGGATTCGGCAAGGATCTCGTATTCATGCGCGGCTATCCCATCGAGTCCATTTCACCTACGTTGGGTGGCGAAAACGTAGGCGGGCGCATCCTTAACAAGTACTCGGCGGAATTGCAACTAGTTGCGGTGCAGTCGCAGGCGTTCTCGTTCGCACCCTACTTGTTTGCTGACGCGGCCAACACCTGGGATAGCTTTGACGACTACAATCCTGGCCAGCTTTTCCGTTCAGCCGGGTTCGGCGCGCGCATCTTCCTGCCCATTCTGGGTATGCTCGATCTCAATTACGGCTACCAGATTGATTCCTTCGTGCCGCGTTCCGCCGGCGACTCCGGCTTACCGCAATGGCGTTTCCAGTTCTCCTTGGGTGGGGCACAATAAGGGCGAACAGGAGCTCGCTCGAAACCGGATAGCTATTCTAGGAGTCTGTCTGACTAAGGACGATTCTACTGCGTCGGCGATAAATTGGCCCATTCCCCCGATCTTTTTCGTTACGTAGCCCCACTATGCAACTCAGAAAATCGAAGAAATGTACTCGATTCCTCGCTCGCCTCGCTACAATCCCCTTAGTCAGACAGCCTCCTAGTGGTCTTTTCGCTTCCGAACCTGTTTTGCCCCTGACCAAGCCGTAGGACGTCATGCGCCCCATTCTCGGCCTCATTGCTCTCCTTGTTGTTGCAGCGCCTTCGGCCGCGCAGCAAAAGTTGGCTTTTATCGACTCGGAGGAGATTCTTCGCTTACTTCCTGAGTACCAAACAGCCCGCGACCAGGTGAATCGGCTTGCTGGTCAATGGCAAGCCGAGCTAGACGCTATGGCCCAGGAGATCGCCGATCTTGAGCGCGAGTTTGAAGCCCGCGACCTGCTCTACACGCCGGAGGATCGCGAGCGCAAGCTGACTGAGATATCAACTCGCCGTACGGAGATGGGGCAGTTTCGCCGCCGCCATTTCGGCCCGGAGGGCGAACTGTTCCGCCAGGAGCAGACGGCCATGCGGCCCATTCAGGAGCGCGTGCTGGACGCCGTCGAGGTGATCGCCGAAGAAGGTGACTACGACTTCGTGTTCGACCGCACCGGCGACCTCATCTTCCTCTACGCCAAGGACGCCCACAACATCACCGATCTCGTTCTCGACGAACTCGACGTGGATCCCGCCCGACGTGGGCTCTGATCCGTTTCGGCCACGTTTTGCAGGCTTGCGCAACCCTCTCTACCTACCAACCCTGAACTCCCTCATGACCCTCCGTTCGACCCTCCAGGCGCTTGGCCTCACTGCGGCCATTCTTGTGCCCATGCTAGGGGCGCAGGCGCAGTCCGTCCGTATTGGCTACCTCGATCCGGACATCATTATTGTCCAGATGCCCGAGTACGCCCTGATGCGCGATTCGCTGCAATTGCGTGACGAGGTAATTTCCGGCGATTTGCAAGCCCGCGAGGACATCCTCCGTGCAAAGTTTGAGGAGCTCCAACAGTTTGCACAGAGTGCGGTGGCGTCTGCAGAAGCCCAACAGGACCGGGAAAACGAAATCCTCTCGCTCCAGCGCGACCTTGAACAGGCCGAGTCGCAGGGCCGTGCCGAACTGGCCCAGCGGGAATCGCAGATGCTCCAACCGATGCTCATGCGCCTTCAGGAAGCCATCGATGCCATCGCGGGCGAGATGAACTTGATGATGGTGTTTTCGGCCCGCGCTAACAACGCGCCGGTCATTTTGTTTGCCTCCGACGAGGCGTTCAATATCACGAATCCGGTGATGGCCGAGCTTGGCCTCGACATTGGGCCGCCGCCGCCGCCTGTCAACGCAGCAGGGAACTGATTCTAGGAGGCTGTTGAAGTAATGCTCGATCGCATGGCTGGATGACGTAATTCAACAGCCTCCTAAGTACCAAATTCTAAATACCAGATTCGAAGTGGTCTCTTGAAGCACTCTTTGTGATTTGGAGTTTGGAACTTGGTACTTCAGACTCACAATTCCCTACGAGTCTATTGAATCGCGCGTATGGGATCGCGGGCGGCGACGCGTGTTGCCGTCCGCGTCGTTTTTGGTAGGGTAGGTCGTATCCTTCCGTTCCAATTCCATTGCACGGCGTCAACGCGCCGGATAGCACCATGAGCACCCAAACCTTTTCTGTTGCCGCCGCGTTGGCCAAACGCGTGACTACGCAAACACTCCTCGAAATGAGGGTGGAGGGCGTGCCCATTGCGATGCTCACGGCGTACGACTATACCTCGGCGCGCATCCTCGACGAGGCTGGGATCGACGTGTTACTCGTCGGCGACTCGGCCTCAAACGTGATGGCAGGCCACGAGACCACGCTGCCCGTTACGCTCGACCAGATGATCTACCACGCCCAGTGCGTGGTGCGCGGCGTGAAGCGCTCGCTCGTGGTGGTCGATTTGCCGTTTGGTTCGTTCCAGGGCAGTTCCCGCGAGGCCCTGCGCTCGTCTATCCGTGTGATGAAAGAAACGGGCGCCCACGCGGTTAAGCTGGAAGGCGGCTCCGTTACGCTCGAGTCTGCGCGCCGAATTATCGATGCGGGCATACCGGTGATGGGCCACCTTGGACTGACGCCGCAGAGCATCTACAAATTCGGCACCTACAAGGTGCGCGCCCGTGAGGAGCAGGAGGCCGACGACCTTCGGCGCGATATCCGCGAACTCGAGGAATCGGGTTGCTTTGCCGTCGTTCTCGAGAAGATCCCGTCCGCGCTGGCCACGGAGGTGACGGAGAGTGTTTCGATTCCGACGATCGGCATCGGGGCGGGCACCGGATGCAGCGGCCAGGTGCTCGTAACACACGATCTCCTGGGCCTCACAAAGGACTTCAATCCGCGCTTTGTTCGCCGCTACGCCGACCTCGCGGAAACCATCACCCAGGCCGTTCAGGGCTACATCGAGGACGTGCGCGTCCGCGATTTCCCGAACGACGAGGAGAGTTATTGAGGGAATATGTGATTACGTGATGGACTCTAGCCTCCACGTACACCAATATTAGTGATAGCCGTCATCTCATGAGCGAACCGATCATCATCGGACCAATAGGAGTTCTGGGTGCGGTAATTGGCTCAGTTGCAACGATTGCGGCGCAGCTCGCAGCGAGCCACATTGATAAGAAGATGCGAGAACAGCGTGAACAGCCCCAACTAGAGATGCTCGATGAGATGCTAAGACACGAGGAGCATAAATGGCGCTCATTTGGTGTGCTCATGCATGTTATTGGAGCCGACGAAGAAACAACAAAACGACTACTACTCAAGGTTGGCGCTAGAGCGTCGGAAGACGGGCAGCCTCTCTGGGGACTTCGTTCACGAAACCCTCTTCCAGGAGAGAAGAATGATGCCTAACGCTTTGCTCCTGTGGACTCAAGCGTGCTTCACTTTCAGTAATCGTTGAGCTTGAACGTTAAAGAGAAGTCACGTAATCACGTACTCACGTCCCATGTCTCACGCTGTCCTCGCGCTTGATGTCCAGCCGGACCGCCCGCTGATCCTGCTGTCCAACGACGACGGCGTGGATGCACGTGGTCTGGCCGCTCTCGCGGCGACTCTGCACGGGTTGGGAACGATAGCGGTCGTTGCTCCCGTACAGGAGCAAAGTGCGGTTGGCCATTCTATCACCATTCACGATCCGATACGGGCGCACCCGTGGGCATTCGAGGTTTCCGAAGGGCCGATATGGGCGCGCGCGGTCACGGGCACACCGGCCGACTGCGTAAAGCTGGCCGCCCAGAAGCTACTGCCGCGCAAGCCGGATCTCGTGGTGAGCGGCATCAACCACGGCCCGAATACCGCCGTGAGCGTGATCTACTCAGGCACCGTGAGTGCTGCCACGGAGGCTGCTATTCTTGGCGTGCCTTCGTTTGCCGTTTCGCATTGCTCTTGGGAAGCCGATATCGATTTTGAGGCCGCCGGTCACTACGCGCGCCTCGTAGCCGAGCGGATTCTGGAGAATGGCCTTCAGGCGGGCGTTCTACTGAACGTCAACGTCCCGGATTTGCCGATGGAGCACATTCGAGGCGTGCGCGTGACGCGGCTGGCACGCGCACGATGGGAAGAAGAGTTCGAGGAGCGCCGCGATCCGTTTGACAAACCGTACTATTGGATGGGAGGGAAGTTCATAAACCTCGATGATGGCCGTGATACCGACCTCCACGCCATTGACCAGGGCTACGTTTCCATTACCCCCATCCATTACGACCTCACCGCCTACGACCACCTCAGCCGCATCAAGGACTGGGACTGGCGCGTGGAGCCGGCTAAATTAAGGAGTCTATCGGACTTAGGATGATTCTACTGCGGCGGCGGCAAATCGGCCCATTTTTCCGATCTTTATCGTCGCGTGGCACCACTATGCAACTCAAAAGATCGAAAAACTGCTCTCGATTTCCCGTCTGCCTCGTCACGAACCCCTAAGTCCGATAGACTCCTACACCCGCCGACGTATGAGCACCATGCCCGAAAAGGGAGACCTCGCCCCCGCATTTGAAGGCTCGACCCAGACGGGCGACACGATCTCTCTCGCAGATTATCAGGGCCAGTTTGTCGCCCTCTACTTCTACCCCGCAGACGACACGCTGCTCTGTACGAGGCAGGCTTGCAACCTGCGCGACCATCACAAATCCCTGATGGATGCGGGGATTGCCGTGATCGGCGTCTCGCCCGATGACGTAGCATCGCACGGCGAGTTCGTAAACAAGTTCGACCTGCCGTTCCCTCTCATCGCCGATCCCGACAAAGCAATCATGAGCGCCTACGGGACCTGGGGGAAGAAAATCCTGTACGGGAACCTGGTCACCGGCACGAAGCGGACCACCTTCCTCATCGATCCGGAAGGAGTGATCGTCCACGTCTTCCGGCGGCCGAAAACAGAGAACCACGCGGCGGAAATCCTGAAACGGATGCCGGAGGCTGCCTAGGAGGCTGTTGAAAACTCCACCTACCTGCGGCGGCGCCTCTTGCCCGATCTTTGCGTTGCGAAATACTCGACGAATCACCGATTCGCCTGCGATTTCGCGCCTCGATCTTGGCCAAGATTCGCTCGCCTCGCTTAAGGCGTAGTATTTCAACAGCCTCCTAGGGAGACTCTATCGGTGCATCGAACCGCGCAATGGTTTCCTCGCGCCCGCTGGGGCTGACGAGGACGAGCAGCGCCTTTTCGAGCACACCGGTAGGCAGCGCAACGACTACTTCTTCGATCAGCCGTGCCTCGCAGGCGTCGCCGTTGGATGCATGGACGAGCCAGATCGTAGCCGCCGATTCTGCCAGTGTGTAGTCAGCGCGAAACGTATGATTGGCGCATCCTCCTGTGAACTCTACGGCCACGTGGAGCGCTCCGCCCGCATCAGTAAAGGGCGTGGACTGAACAAGGCCGTTTGCCGCTGTTACCGATTCGCCGAACAGAACGCTGTAGGGCGCGCCAAACTCCAGAGCTAGCCCAGGCCGGTCGACGAGCGCGTCGCAGCCTGCGGCGAGCACCGCCAGCGCGATGGCGGGTACAAGCAAGATGAGGTGGCGGAGGCGCATCGGTGTAAGAGGCAGAGAGAGGATCGGCACGTGGTTGAACTATTTTGCGCGTCGGACATCCAGCATAGGAAGAAGAACGGACCCATTCAAGGGCATCTCGTTCCCCCTTCCCGGCGTGTGCCGGGCTTTACTCCAGTATCGTCCATTTAGCCTATAAACCTTAGATCACATGCTCGTTGCCGGCAACTGGAAAATGCACACGGACCTCCGCGCAGCGGACAGGCTGGCGTCCGAAGTGGTTCGTCTAACAGACGCAGACGCGCGCACGGTGGACGTCGCTGTCTGCCCGCCGTCGGTCTGGCTGGAGGCGGTGCGTGAGCGCGTTCGGGGGACGCGCGTGGCGCTGGGAGCCCAGAATGTGCATCCGGAAGAGAAAGGAGCCTTCACCGGCGAAGTCTCGGCGACAATGTTAAGTGAGGCCGGATGCACGTATGTGATCGTAGGGCACTCGGAGCGACGCCGGCATTTCCACGAGTCGGATGCGTTTGTGGGGGAGAAGGTGATGCAGGTAATGAAGCACGGCATGACTCCCATCCTGTGTGTGGGGGAATCGTTGGAAGAGCGCGATAGCGATGCAGCGGAAACCGTCGTCGGGCGGCAACTGGATGGCGGCCTGATCGGCGTTTCGTTGAGGCACGGGAACACGCTGGTCGTGGCCTACGAGCCTGTTTGGGCTATCGGGACGGGTAGAACCGCTACGCCCGAGCAAGCGCAGGCCATGCATGCCTTCATCAGGGAGAAGCTGGCCGCTCGCTTTGGAGCAGAGGAGCCTGTGCCGATCCTGTACGGCGGAAGCGTGAAGCCAGGCAACGCGGCCGAGTTGTTTGCCCAGCCGGATATCGGCGGCGGCCTCATCGGCGGCGCCAGCCTCGACGCGGAGGCCTTCGCTGCCATCGTTGGGGCGGCGGCGGATGCTGCGCGGAACTAAAATGAGTGCAGCTACAAGGCGTAGACCGCAGACTGCGGACGGCAGATGGCGCTCTGAAAGATTGCCGGGAAAAACTGTTGCGGAGAGTATGAGCAAAATCCAGGTCGTGCCGCGGCTGAATTTTGACAGCCGGCGGCGGGCGGCGGGCGGCAAGAAGGATTCCTGGACATCAACTCTTCGCCCCCAAAGCGGAGATCAACACCCCCTCACCCCCTCAGCCCCTCACCCTCTCACACCGAAGAACGCCCTTTCGCCGATATTCTGTGCTCTATGCCGCACCATCGTCATGGGCGTCTGGCTCGCCGGATGCTCCGGGCTCTCCGAACTCGATTCGCCCGACGCCGGGCGCTCTGCGGCGTACGAGCCGGGTCTGCCCAACTTCGATATGGAGACCCTGGCTACGCTCCGCGCCGGCGAGCCGGGCCTGGATATCTACCTGAGCCTGCCGCACGCTTCGTTGGTGTACACGCGGGATGGATCCGGATTTAAGGCGCTGGCACGGTACGATGTTGCTGTGCGTGATGACGACGGCGGCCGTGTTCGATCCGCACAGTATGCCGATACGCTCAGGCTGCCTACGTACGCATCGACCCAGTCCTTCCGACCCTTCATCAGGGAGGAGCGGTTGGAAGTAGCGCCGGGCACGTATGTAGTGGAAGTCACGCTTACCGACGAGGGAACGGACAAGACCGTGGTGCGTCGCCAGCGGGTGACGGTGCCCGCTTCTTCGGGCGAGCCCGCAATGAGCCGCATGCACATCGAGGTAAAGCGGGCGGGCGAAGCCTTCGAGCCCCACGTAGCCCTCAGTGTGCCCGCCGGGTTCGATTCGCTTCGGTCCACAATTGATTTGTACCAGGTTCCGGCCGGCGCGAACGTCCGCCTGCAACTCCAGCAATTGGAGAGCGACACCACGGTAGCTCGCCCCGGCTTCTGGATGAGCTACGCGCGCTCCTCCCTCGAATTCAAGGGCGTCGATTTTAACGCCGCCCCGATGGACACGATCCAGACGACCTCGCGGACGCTGGAACTGGGCGCCGACATGGTGACGGTGGAGGTCAACCTGCCGCCATTGAAGCCGGGCATGTATCGCATCCTCATGGAGGCGAGAACAGGAGAGGGGCAGCCACCGTTCGCCGAGCAAAGCCGCGAGTTTGCTGTGCGCCAGGCCGATTTTCCACGGCTTACGGAAGTGGACGACCTCATTTCCGCGCTGGCCTACATCGCCTCGGAGCGTGAGTTCGAGTTCATCAGCGGGGGCGAAACGCTCCTTGAACGCCGCCGCCGCTTCGATGCGTTCTGGGGCAGCCTCTTCAACGACCGCCGCGTGGCCTCCGGTATTGTGCGGCTCTACTATGAGCGCGTGGAGCAGGCCAACCTGCTCTTCACTACGCACAAGGAAGGGTGGAAGACAGACAGGGGGATGGTCTACGTGCTCTTCGGGCCACCGCATTACGTGGAGACCAGGTTCGAGACCGAAACGTGGCACTACGACCTTTCATCGCGGAGCGGCCTTTCGACGTTTGTTTTCGAGCGGGCGTCATTCTACGCTGCACGGCGGCCTGCGTTCGAGAACTGGGTGTTGCAGCGGAGCAACTCGTACGAGACCATCTGGCGCCGTGCTATCCGCCGGTGGCGGCAGGGAACCGCGCGTTAACACCGCAGACAGCGAATACGCCGTTGCAGCTACTCCGTCGACGTGTCGGAGGCCTTCGCGCCCTTCGATTCCGGCTTCGCGTCCGATTTCGATTCCGGTTTGGCTTCTGGCTTCGCGTCCGGCGACGTTTCGCTTTTCGCCTCTCCGTTGGTCGTTTCGCCCCCGCTCCCGGCCCGCGCGTAGTCAGTTATGTAGAAGCCGGTCCCCTTGAACTGCAACCCGATTCCGCCCGAAATCACGCGCTCCACCTTCTGGCCGCTTTCCGGGTCTTCGGTTAGCGCGTCGTCGGTGATGCGCTGAACGAGTTCAAACGTGGTGCCGTCTTCGCGGCGGTAGATGTAGGTGGGCATGAAGGAGTGGGCTGACTCAGAAATCGGCTGTCCAACCGGATGCCACAAGATGTGTTCCGTTCCGGGGTGGTTTCGAAGAGTTCTTCAGAAGCCCAGCAAATCCGCCGGTACCGCCCCGAAGCCCAGCATCCGTTCGGGATGCCCGGCGGGAGCCCGTAGCGATCCCGCGGCCGCGTCGGCGAAGGCTGGGCGCACATTACGGATGCGGCTGTTTCGACGGGTGGGGAAGACACGGTTGGTAAGGAGGATGACGAACAGTTCCTCGTCGGGGTCAATCCAGATGGACGTGCCGGTATAGCCTGTGTGCCCGAAGGAACGCGGGCCGAAGAAGCGTCCGGCCGAGGAAGAGCCTTCGTTCTGCGAGCGCCAGCTCATCCAGCCCAGCGCCATCGGGTAGCGGCCGCGCGAAGACACACGCCGCGTAAAGAGCTGGATAGTCTCCGGCTGGAAGTACCGCCGCCCGTAGGCCTCGCCTCCGTTGGCCATCATGTAGGCGAATCTGGCCAGATCCTCTGCTGTTGAGAAGAGGCCGGCATGGCCGGAAACGCCGCCGAGCATCCAGGCGGTTTCGTCGTGGACCTCGCCCTGGATGATGCGCCCCCGGAACGACCGGTCGCTCTCGGTGGGCACCACCGTTGGGTCGCGGCGGCCTGTGCCCAGATAGCTGGTGCTGGTCATGCCGAGCGGCTCAAAAAACACGTCGTGTACGTATTCCTCAAGAGGTCGCCGGGTGATTCCCCCGATGACCTCACCCAGCACAATCATATCGAAATCGCTGTAGACGGTGCGCGTTCCCGGCCGGTAACGCGACGAATCCGCATAGATGAAACGTAGAATATCTCTCGGCGAGGTAATGTCTTCGTCGCCGGCGCCGCCCGGGTCGGCGAAGTCGGGCGAGATGGGGAAGCTCCTGAACTCACCCTGTGGATCGAAGGTGACGAGCGGGCGAGGATTGCACTCCGCCAAGGCTGGCAGGGTAGTCAGCATCACTCCGCCCTCTCCCAGGTCGAAATACGTGGAGTGCTGAGGCATCCCAGTCCCGAACCCAGCCATCGGGTCCAAGAAACGTTTGCTCCCATCGATAGGCACGTTCTGTATAACCCACCCTGTTTGGCTGTGGACGTTGAGATAACACTTCGGAAGCTCCGCCTTCTCTAATATCTTCTCGGTATCGAAGACGCAACGGCCCCAGCGGCTGTTCAACTCCG
>JADFQN010000190.1 GCA_022561755.1 Bacteroidota bacterium | reverse complement strand
GAGGGCCTATACGCAAAATGCTGACGAGGGCCCCGGCGGAAATCCGCCGGGGCCCTCGTCGTTGCAGCCCGGATTGGCATCCCGGTGCGTCAACTACCTTCCATCTCAGTCACTGAGTATGAGACTTCCGGGTGGCATCAGCCGGCTCATCATTGCAACCTGAGCGGCAACGGCACTCGTCGGCGCGTCGGGCAGCGTTCCCGTCACGTCGGTCCAGCTAGCGCCTCCGTTCCTGGTTTTGAAGACGTGACCAGCTCCAAATCCCGATGCCGTGACATAGGCTATCTGATCATCAACAGGACTAAAAGCAACATCCATAAACATGCGATCCGGGAGTGAGCCCGTCACGTCGGTCCACGTCGTGCCACCGTTGCGCGTAATGTGTACGCCCGTCGGATTTCCGGAAGCGCCTGGTAGACGATCCGGCGCAGTGGTAGCTATCACGACATCAGCGTTCTGGGGAGAAACAGCCATAGCCAGTGCAGCATTTCCGTCGAGTTCTACGCCTCCATTGGTGGCCGTCCAGTTACTGCCACGGTCGTCCGAGCGATAGATGATATTTCGTCCGGCATACAGGCGTTCCGGGTCACTCGGCGCCAGCACGTACGGTGCAATAAACGCTGTGGCCCCTCCTCCCGGTGGTGAAATCCCGGTACTCGAGGCCCATCTATTCAAGGTCCGGGAAACGTTCAGGAACTGCGAAGATCGATACTGGATATCGGCGTCCGTCGGGTCAATTCCCGCCCACGATCCATCTCCACCGCCCACACTTACCCACGTCCCCGTGCCCGTCCACATCCAGGTGCCATTGTCCTGAGCACCCGCAATGGCAACGAGGGAGTCCGTAGCCCCGTGGCCTGTTCCGTTGTAAAACTGGAGGACAGCATAGCCGGCATTCAGATTCTCGTAGGACGTGCCACCGTTCGTCGTTCGATAAATACCCCCATCGTTTGCGAAGTACGCGATATCCGGGTCTGTCGGGTGGAATGCCATCGCGTGGTGATCTACATGCATGCCTCCTGAGCTAGTTGTCGTAAACCCACCATCCGTCGACTTATAAAACGAAACGCCGGCTAGAAAAACGAGATCAGGATCGTGCGGACTTATCCCCACATAATGTGCAAACCACCCCTGATAGCGCGCATAGTCCAGTGTTGTTACCGTGCTCCACGTATCCCCGCCATCGAGGGTGCGGATTAGCCAGGTGGACGTGGGGGACGTTATCCCATTCCCGACACTGGCATATACGATGTCCATGTCGGTCGGATGGCGATCCAGAATGATCTTCCCGATGAAATCGTCGGGGACGCCGCTCGTGAGTTGCGTCCACGTCGTTCCACCGTTGGTAGAGCGGTAAATCCCCTTCCCCTCGCTTTCCTGGTCGCCGTGCGACGCGAAGATGATGTCGGGATCCGTAGGGTGCAGGATGACATCCATCGCCATGATCACGGGGTTGACGTTGTCCCAGGTAGCGCCGCCGTCCGAGGAGTGGTAGACGCCCTCCGTAGTAGCCGCCCACACGTTGTCCTCGTCCATCGGATGCACGCGAACCCGCGCAACGCCGCGCTCCTGGTTGAGACTCCAATCGAGAATGTGGCTCCAGCTGGCCCCTCCGTCCTCGGTCTTCAGGATGCCGATGCCATAGCTGCCGCGAGTCGGCCGGTCAAGGACGCCTCCATGTATGTCCTGATAACGGTAGACCTCACCGGTGCCCAGATACACCACATTCGTGTCGCTTTCGGCAATGGCAATAGTGGTTGCCGACGTAACCGGAAAACCTATCGTCACGCGCTCCCAGCTTGCATTCAGGCCCTCGTTGTACGACCGCCAAAGGCCTCCGCCGGCCGAGCCAATCCAAACTGATGCAGGCCGATCCGGATTAATCGAGACGGCCAGGGTCCGGCCTCCATTGTTTGTCGGCCCCATCGGCTCCCAGGTTGTTCCCGGCTCGGTCGTCCGCGCGTGCAAAGCCTGCCTTTCGGCAAACGCAGCCATGTAGCCCTCGCTTGGAAACTGAGTGTTCGGATAGGATCGCTGGAGGCCCCACTGCACAAGGGCATGAAAGGCCCCCTTTCGTTCCTCCCACTCAACTTCGCGTGGATAGAACCACCACACGGCGGAAGTAATGAGCAATACGACTGCGATAACGGCCAGAAAGCGAGTGTTCATGGTTCGGGACCAGGATAGCGAGCAATACTTCTAAGTACGGAAGAATACACACGTCGCACAAGGGCACTGCTGTCCCCCTACGTTGCGGATATTCCAGCGGCACTTTCGCTTGTTCCAGCTGAAAACTAAACCCTCATACGACGTTGCCATTGTCGGCTGCGGCCCTGTCGGGGCGCTGCTGGCAAACCTGCTGGGGAGGTACGGCCTGCGCATCGTCGTGCTCGAACGTGAAACCGCAGCCTACTCCCTCCCCCGCGCCGCCCATCTCGACGACGAAGCCCTCCGCATCCTCCAGGCCGCTGGTGTTCTGAGCGAGGCTCTCGCCCATCACCGCGTCATTGACGGATTGGACGTGGTTTCGAGCGCAGGCGATGTGCTGCTTCGTGCTCGAAAAACACGGGCAGAGGAACAGCCGTACGGCCATCCTGCCGCCAACCTGATCCACCAGCCAACCGTTGAAAGGGCCCTGCGAGAAGGCATCCGGCGATACCCGAACGTGGACGTCGAATTTGGTTGCACCGTCGAGGAGGTGGATGACGACGGGCCGTCCGTTCGTCTTCGAGGCAGCGGGCCGGATGGGCCTTTTGAGGTCGCCGCCGGCTGGCTGGTTGGCTGCGACGGTGTGCGGAGCATCGTGCGAAAGGCCATGGAGAGCCCACTGCGGGGAGGCCGTTTGGAGCAGCCGTGGTTGGTGGTGGATGTCGTACTCAAGGAAGAAATTGAGTTACCAGGCCGCCTGCTCCAGATTGCCGATCCCAAGCGGCCGACCACCTACGTGCCCTTCCCCGACCCTCGGCGGCGGTGGGAGTTCATGCTGAAACCAGAGGAGACGCCTGAGTCCATGAAGCGGCCGGAAACCATCCGCGCGTTGCTCTCCGCTCACATCGACCCGGATGCTGTGGAGGTAGAGCGGGCGGTAGTCTACACGTTCCGCGACGTGACCGCGCGAGGGTGGCGAAATGGTCGTTTGCTCCTTGCCGGAGACGCGGCCCACCAGATGCCTCCGTTCCTCGGGCAAGGGCTGTGCTCTGGCCTTAGAGATGCCCACAACCTGGCCTGGAAACTGGCGCTGGTAGCCAAGGGCGCTGCCGATCCCGCCCTGCTCGATTCCTACGAAGCCGAGCGACGGCCGCACGTGCAGGCCATCACGAGATTGGCGGTGCGCATGGGGCGGCTGATTCAACTATCCGGCGTTGGCGCTCGAATCCGCGACGCGGCGGTTCGAGTACTTCATGGCGTGCCCTCCGTCAAGCGGAAGCTGCTGAGCATGGAAGGCGACATCCCGCACATTCCGCTCGCCTTTTCTGGGCGAGGAGCGCCGAGGCCAACCCTCCTCCCGCAGCCCACCGTTGAGACACAGGATGGCCAACGCACCCTGCTCGACGCGTTTCTCTGCGACGGTTTCGCGCTCATCGGCCTGGGCGTCTCGCCACGGTCGTGGGTAGATGCGGATGACCTGCCGACGTGGCAAGCCCTCGTCACGCGCACCGTTCACGTCGTCCGGGAAGGTGATCCGTGGCCCGAGGTTGCTGACGGCGAAGTAGCCGTCCGGGATCCGGCGG
>JADFQN010000189.1 GCA_022561755.1 Bacteroidota bacterium | reverse complement strand
CTTCGGCATCGCCGTGAGTCCGACCGAGGTCGAGGTCTAATGCTTGTTCGACCTTATCTAAATCAGCTTCCAGAAGCTGATTCGTCATTCCGAATTTCTTGACCGCGTCAGCGTCTATCGGGAACTCATGCATCGGGAATCAAATGCTCCTTGAGGCTGGCGAAGATCGCGTGGAACACCTCAATATTGGTGGTTGCCGGGAGGTTTAGATTAATCGTGTAGGACAAGTTGATCCGGCCATCTCCGGCCACATTACGGGGAGGCCTGGCACTCACTGTCAGAGTGGTGCCATTTTCAACCACCGATTCTACAGTTCTATCAAAGTCAGCGTGCTTTTTCAGCCTTTTGAAAGTGGCAACCGTGAGCGCAACAACTCGATTGTCCGCTTCCAAACCCGTCACCTGAACCACTAAGCCCTTGAGATCAACATCAGTCAGCTCATGGGCATACTCGTTTACCTTATAGAGCGATGAGTAGCCATGCGTCATCGCCTCACTCACGGCAGTGCCGGATGTCGTAGGATTCCGAAACTTATCATAACGAGGCATCGGTGATCCGTCGCCTGCGATGAAGCCAATCTTTTTCAAGTATGGTGCGATCTGTGACCCACTTCCCCCCTTGATCTTAAGAACGTGCCTAACAAAATCATTCGTAAAGAGTGAGGGAGTCGCGGCGTTCTTGATCCGCTCGAATGCTGTTTCGATCGAGCCCGGAGTTGCCAAGTAGGGTAGCTTTTGAACCATGACAATTTGCGTAGTGCGGTGAAAAACACGGTACGAACGAGGTGAAGATTCGAATGTTTCCGGTAAGGGTCAATAAACGCAAAACGCTCCTTGGGCGCCCAGGTTCTTGTATGTGGTGAGCACAGTCTATGCGCCTGTTCTCCTTTCCCCACGTGACTCAACGCCGTCATTCTAGTCTGTGCTGCGAGAGCCAAAGAATCTGCCTACGATCGGTGATCAGGCCCCTACCGACTAAATCCTTTGACTTCGGCTCGCGGCGTTCGCCTTCGTTCTGGATGGCGTATTGCGTTTGGTCACGAACCACCGCGACCCCGAGCTATCCGGATGGTAGCCTTCCCGGCACGAGGTCGCGTTGTGCCATTCAGTCGCAGTCCCTAATTTGGGGCACTTCGCCCTCTGCGCGCCATGACGCCGTCTGCCTCCAATGAGCCCCCGCCGCCTGCCGAGCCGGGCCGGGCCGTGCAGAAGCACCCGCGCGCTGTGCGCTGGATGCACTGGGTCAATTTCCCGCTCCTGGCCGTCATGATCTGGAGCGGCCTGCGGATCTACTGGGCCGACGACGTCTACCGCATCGGCTGGGGCGGTTGGACGCTGTTCGCCTTCTTCCCGGACGGCTTCTACGAGGTGCTCGACCTCAACCGACACCTCGCCCGCGGGATGGCCTACCACTACTTCTTCGGGTGGTTGTTCACGATAAACGGCATCCTCTACGTCGGCTACACGGTCGTCAGCGGCGAGTGGCGGCACCTCTGCCCGGATCGCCATGCGCTCCGCGACGCCTGGCACACCGCCCTCCACGACCTCCACCTGCGCAAGACACCCCCGCCGCAGGGCCGCTACAACGCCGCGCAGCGCCTCACCTACGTCGGCATCATCATAATGGGCGCAGGCTCTGTCCTGACCGGGCTGGCGATCTACAAGCCGACGCAGCTCGCCTGGCTGGTCACGCTCCTCGGCGGCTACACGTTCGCGCGGACGATCCACTTTGTCCTCACCCTGCTCTACGTTGCGTTCTTCGTCGTCCACCTCGCGCAGGTGGTGCGGGCCGGGTGGAGCAACTTCTGGGGCATGGTGATGGGCTACGAGCGCCTGAAGCCGGACGAGGCCGCCGGCCTTGCCGACTCCGACACCGAACCGCCGGAGGCGCCATGACCACACCCGAGCCCCCATCGCGCCCACCCCGCGAGACCGACCAGGAACGCGCGGTCCGGCTCCAGGCCGAGATGCTCGACGCGCCGATGATCTCCGAGGCCGCCTTCCGCACGAAGTCACGCCGTGCGTTCGTCGTGGGGGGCGCCGCCGCGCTGGCCGGCTTTCTCGGGTGGCGCTGGATCGGCACGCAGCACGAGGTGGAAAACATCCCATTCCTGCTCCGTGAGGGCCACCGCCTCAACGAGCAGCTCTGGCGTGGCCTCTACAACCCAGACCGCCTCGCGCCGACCTTCGCCGTCTCGCGGTCGCGGATGCCGATCGCGAACGGCAGCCTCGGGCTCCGCTCCGACCTCGACCCCGACGCCTGGATGCTGCGTGTCGAGGGTCCGGACGGCGCGCTCCTCGACACGCTCGACCTCGCCGCCGTCCAGGCCCTCCCGCGCGTCGAGATGACGACGGAGTTGAAGTGCATCGAGGGCTGGAGCGAGATCGTCCACTGGACGGGCGCGCGGTTCTCGGACTTCGCTGCGCGCTACGTAAACCAGCTCCCTGAAGGGCTGCCCTACGTCAGCCTCGCCACGCCCGACGGCGACTACTACGTGGGCATGGACATGGCCTCGATGATGCACGCGCAGACGCTCCTGTGCTACGCCATGCAGGGGGCACCGCTGACTATGTTCCACGGGGCGCCGCTCCGGCTCGTGACGCCCCTGAAGTACGGCGTGAAGCTCCTCAAGCAGATCGGTATCATCCGGTTCAGCGCCGAGCGCCCCGCCGACTACTGGACCGAACGCGGCTACGACTGGTACATCGGGCATTGAGAGCCGGCAGCAATATGACAAACGATGTGCTTTTGCGGGATGTGACGACGGATGACCTCCCCATTCTCTTCGAACATGCTGCGTGGGCACCGTTGTGATCTGGGGCGGTGTTATCGCTACGTTATTGGGTAGAGAAGCAGTTAAATGGCACCGAAAGCATGCTGGATGATTCTATGGGCCCGGTCGGAAATCGTGGGGTACTAGCCCGAGCGTTGGGTCGCGGCTACTTCCCACATCAACTATCGTGGTTAATCGACAACCCGTTGCGCCGGCTCTTGCTCACGCCCGGTCAACTGGCGGACCGTCTGCCTTTATCAGAGTCCAGTGACGTACTCGAAGTTGGTCCGGGCTCCGGCTACTTCAGTGCAGAATTAGCGCGCCGCGTCCCGCAGGGAAGTCTTGAGCTGCTCGATGTTCAGTCCGAAATGCTCGCCAAGGCGAAGCGAAAATTGCAGTCGGGGCGGTATCGAAACGTTGGTTACACGACTCACGACGCGAGTGAGCGTTTGCCCTTCCCGGACGAGTCCTTCGACGTTGCGGTTCTGGTTGCCGTCCTCGGTGAGATTCCGAACGCGCAGTCTTGCCTGGCCGAACTTTTTCGCCTGCTTCGGCTTGGTGGGGTACTCGCCGTCCACGAGCACGTACCGGATCCGGACCGGATCCCCTTTGAAGAGCTTCGAACCCTGGTAGAGGCGTGCGGATTCAGATTCTGCCAACGCTGGGGCCCGCTGTGGAATTACACAGCCACGTTCGAGCGCCCCTTGCCAGCGAAGGGCGCCGTCTAATCCCGCTTGCTTTACATTCGAAACTATGAGACGAATCCGCTACAGCGTCGCCATGAGCCTGGACGGCTACATCGCCGGCCCGAATGACGAGATAGACTGGATCATTATGGATCCCGACATCGATTTCGGGGAACTGATGAGCCGCTTCGATACGGTTCTGATGGGCCGCCTCACCTTTGAGGCGGCGTCGGCCCAGCCCGGCGGCGGCGCCATGCCGGGGATGAAGGCCATTGTCGTGTCCTCTACGTTGCGGCAGGAGGACCACCCGGATGTCACGATCATCGGCGGGGCGCTTGAAGAAGCCGTTTCTCGACTGCGAGCGGAA
>JADFQN010000080.1 GCA_022561755.1 Bacteroidota bacterium | reverse complement strand
CTCTATGAGACTGTTGAAATACGTCATCCTGCCTGCGACGGCGCCTCTCGGCCGATCTCTTCGTTGCGAGATGCTCGCCGAATCACCGATTCGACTACGATCTCGCGCCTTGATATCAACCGAGATGCGCTCCCCGACAAGTCGGGGCAGACTGTCTCGGCGACAGAGCACGTAATTCAACAGCCTCTTATGCTAGACCGTGTAGGCCGCGAATGGCAAGCGTTCCTGACCGCTGCGCGGAAACTGGACCGGCAGATGGTGGTGGTGCTCGTCGCGGCCGTGGCGCTCGTGTTCCTCCAACTGCAGTTCGGCAACCGCCGCTTTTTCTGGGACCACGTTTCGGACGCCGTCGATCCCGCCAATCAGGAGCTTTTCGCGTGGATCTGGTGGTTCGGGATACAGGGGATCACCGGCTTCATCATCCCTATTCTCATCCTGACGCTCGGCTTCAGGCGGAAGCCCTCCGAGATCGGCCTCGGCCTCGGCGACTGGAAGCTCGCCTCCACCCTCGCGCTGGTCTACGCCGTGCCCGTCATCATCGGCACGTGGGTGCTCTCCAGCGGCGCCGACTTCCAGGCGCAATACCCGCACTTCGAGGGCGCCGAGTCGAAGTGGACGGTCTTCCTCATCTACGAGGCCGCGTTCCTCTTCTACTGGCTGGGGTGGGAGTACCTGTGGCGCGGCTTCGTTCTGTTCGGTACGGCCCCGGCTTTCGGCGTGGGGGCCATCGTGATTCAGATGGTCCCTTTTGCACTCCTCCACGCCGGGAAACCCGCAACCGAAGCCTACCTCAGCATCCTGGGAGGGCTCGCCCTCGGCGCGCTCGTCTGGCGCTGCCGCTCGTTCTGGATAGCCGTGCCCATCCACGCCTTCCAGATGTTGATGCTGGATTACTGGTGTACGCTGAGGGCGCGATCGGGCGCGGAGGGGATTGGGTGGGAGGCGTTGATAGAGGCATTCGGCGGCTGACTATTCAATCTAAAACGGCGTTTGATACTTTCCTGGTATCTGGCTGCGTTGTGCCCGGGCCTGCTAACAGGCCCTATTCATTCCTTCCCACTCTCACCTACGGTAACACCATGAAACGGCTCTCACTCCTGCTCTTCCTTCTCGCGCCCATAGCATCCGCGCAGACTTTCAACGGTACGCTGGATAACACAGATCGCATCCGCGAAGGCGGCGCATACTACGATGAGTTCTCGTTTCAAGCCGCTGAGAACGAAATGGTCAGGGTTCGCATGACCGGCGTCGATTTCGACACGTACCTGCTCGTCATCCCGCCCTCAGACGGTGTACCGTATGTCAACGACGATTTCGAGGGGGTGAGCGTCTCCCAGGTAGAGTTCCTCGCCCGGGAGAGTGGCATGTACACGATTCAGGCCTCGGCGTACACGAGTGGGCTAACAGGTACCTACGATGTGACCATAACACTAGGCCCCGTAGCAGAGGTCGAGACCATCGAGGGCCGGTTGGTTCCAGGCGATGAAGAGGCGATCAAGGGCGAGTATTACGACGAGCATATCATCCAGGGTGGCCGCGATGGTCAGATATCATTCGAGTTGCTCTCCTACGGATTTGACGGGTTCCTTGTGGTTCGCAGCCCCTCGGGACACGTGTTCCGAAACGACGACGCCACGGGCTTGTCATACATGGGCACGGGTATGAGAATCTCCAGAATAGAACCGATGGCCAACGAGTCCGGAGTCTGGACCGTCTACGCCACCTCGTTGAGCACCGGCGAGGTGGGCGCTTACGACTTCCGGGTTATCAAAACGGACTAGCCAGGTTCCTTTTTGAGAGCCGAAAGCGAGCTCCAAGCATGAAGCGAGCTCTCGGCATAGACGGCGTGTTCTTTAGGAGGCTGTTGAACTACGTCATCCTGCCTGCGACGGCGCCTCGGCGACAGAGCACGTAATTCAACAGCCTCTTAGGTGCCTGGATCGAAAGGCAGGCGGGGCGTGGAATGAGCAACACTTTGCGTTCGATTTGAACGAACCGGACGGCGTTGCCTTTCAACCGGATCAACTCCCGGAACGCGCCCACTGCGTCTCGGGACCATTGGAAGATCCTACGACCTATTTCTGGCCGTGCGGCAAATCCTTACGAAAGGTCAACATGACATTTTCGTCTATCCAGTCGATATGCCGGAGATCTTGAAAATGTCTCTGGAGTTCTTCTTGGAATAGCAGCAATGACTCCGCAAACTCACCATCATCGTAAAGTGAAAACGTGGAGTAATGTTTGTTCCGAGCTTGACTGACAAGGCGGTCCAATGTGGCCACCCGTCTAAACTTGAAAAAGACGATCTCACTCAAGCTAATCCCTTCAACTCTATCCATCCAGGCCTCAATATGGCTCATTCGGAAGAGTCGTCTCTCCTTCTCGTAAAAGCCCGGAAAGAATCGACCCCAAATGTTTCGAGCATTCTGACTTCTCAGGCGTGTATAAACGAAAACATAGCCTCTATCCTTCAGACTACTAGAAGCCTGTTGAAGGAAATCCACTGGATCGAAATGGTGGATAGCATTAAAAGCAGTGATAAAATCTAGCGAATCACGAGGGAGCACCATAACCGATGCATTCATTTGTAGCGTACGAAAGTCCATGTGCCCATTGCTCAAAAGAAGTCTTCCAGTCTCCTTCAACATCGCTTCATTAGCGTCCGCGCAAATGAGCGATAGCCCGGGCATGAGTTCCATCAAAAGCAGATCATAACGCCCTCCGCCGCAGCCGATATCGGCCCCATATACGGTCTTCCGCCCACGAAGCTTCTCGCGAACGTACCGGACCGGTTCCGGGTCCGTCGTTCGCAAGTCGTTGTATGATCGAGAGAGATTCGTGAAATGCTTTTCTAGTAGGGTCATTGATTAACTACAGTCTAGCCTAGGAGTATACGGATAGCGTATCGTCGGAGGTGGCAGCAGAAGTCTAGGAGTCTGCCAAACTTAGGGGTTCGTCACGAGGCGAGTGTGGAATTGAGATCAGTTTTTCGATCTTTTTAGGCGCATAGTGGGGCTACGTAACGAAAAAGGGCGAGGAAATGGGCCAATTTGTCGCCGCCCCAGTAGATCCGTCCTTAGTCAGACAGGCTCCTAGTGCTCATGACTCGGCCGCATGGCATTAGGAATCACCTCGATCGGTACGATGGCCGACTAAGAGGCTGTCGAATCACGTGCTCCCCGCAAGTCTACGGGACGGGGCGGGCTCCCCACAGCTAGTGCGGGGGAAGGCAGGATGACGTATTTCAACAGCCACTTAGCACACTCGCCGGATGTGCTATGAAAACCTCCTCCCTCCTCCTTGTTGGACTGCTCGCCATCGGATGCCGCCAGCAGTCGCCCGCACAGGCGCCGTCCTCCACGGATCTCGCCGAACCTTCCACGGCGACGGTTCACGCCGACACAACCGTCCTCGCCGATGCGTTCGAGCCCGGCGAGCGCATGGAGTTCTGGGGCCGCGTCCTGGATTATCAGGGCCGTCCGTTGCCGGAAGCGGCGATTGTAGCCTAACAAACGGATGCAACCGGCCTTTACAATCCTCCGGAGACCAACACGCGCGTGCCTCGGCTGCGAGCGGTGGCGGTGAGCGAAGAGAACGGCGGCTTCCGTTTCTCCACCATCCGGCCTGGGCCGTACCCGGGGGGCGGCAACCCCCAGCACATCCATCTAACAATTACGGCGCCTGCCCACCGGTTCCGGTACGTCACCTACTGGTTCGACGATGATCCCCTCGTTATCCCGGAGCGCAGGAGCGATCTGGGCGACGAAACCGTTATCGTTGCTCTTTCGCAGGACGAGAACGGAACGTGGACGTTTTCGCACGATATTAGACTTCTTGGCAACTAACCCACCCTCCCATGCCCCTCATCAACGGCCTCGGCGGCGCTTTCGTTTTCTCGGACAAGCCGGTAGAACTCGCGGAGTGGTACAGCGAGCACTTCGGTTTCAAGTTTGAAGGCAGCGCCGAGTTCGGCGCGTACTACCAGACGTTCTGGGGACTCGACCCGGACGATCAAAAACGCAAACTGGACACGACGTTTTCCATCATCAAGGCCAACAAACCGATGGGCAACACTGTACCCGACGAGGAGCCCGATTCCATGTACGGCGACCAGCCCTACATGATGAACCTCCGCACGGACGACCTCGATGCTCTTGTGACCCACCTTCAATCGAAAGGTGTAACCATCCTAAAGCGCGAGGAAGAGGAGTACGGCCGATTCGCGTGGGTGCGCGACCCCGAAGGCAACCGGGTGGAGTTGTATGAGCCGGCGGCGCAATGATGAAGCTCACCCAGTCGGAAGATCTTGCAGGCATCACCTTGCTCCTCGCAACGGAAAAGCTGTGCTACGACGACCTCACGCCGGAGCACATGGCGCACTTCCTCACCCTCCGTGACGGCGGTGAATTGATTGGGGCCGTGGGGCTAGAGGTGATTGGTTCGGATGCGTTGCTGCGCTCCTTGGTTGTGGCCCCCAGTCGCCGTGGAAAGGGCCTGGGCATCCAATTGGTGGAAGGAATCGAAGCACACGCGCACGACATTGGGGTGACGTCGCTCTACCTCCTGACCACCACCGCGGACCGCTTTTTTGATCGACATGGGTACGAGCGGATTGAGCGCGCGTCCGTGCCGGATGCAATCGGAGCAACGACCGAGTTTGTGTCGTTCTGCACGGAATCTGCCGTGTGCATGATGCGGAACCTGGGTTAGCCCCCAATTACGAGTTGAAGCACCGGCGTGACAGAAACTCCGCGGTTCAGCCTTCCCCGCAACTCACGTGAGAAACCGATCTGGACCTCCCCACCAAGCGACACAGAATGTGCTATGCGTAGTTGCCCACCCATCATGTACCCAACAGCTGCGACAGCCCTATTCTCGTCATGAAGTAACCAATGCCGCGCGATCGAAGCGCCGACATACAAGCTCAGGTCATCAGGAATCAATGTGCGTAAGGGGTCCACAGTAACCGCCACGCCAACACCGAACACGTCATTGTGGTGCAGTAGCTCGACGGGGCACGTGCCGGCTATCGGACAAATCTGGGTGAGCGTTGTACTGCGTTCACGCCACACGATAAAGGGTTCGATGGAAGACCGAATATTGAGCGGCAGCTTCATCCGGACCTGGCCTTGAAAAGCCATCTCACCCGAAAAGGCCACGGTTGGACCAGCCAGAACTCTGACCTCGGGTATGCCGGCACGTGATTGACTCTGTGCGGTTGGCAGCAGTGCGCATAGGAGCCAAAGCGAAGTGAGTAGAACTATTGGCAGACGAAAGCACATCATAGTATCCATTTCTTCAACTCGTGCCTTCTCCTGGCAGCTAATCTGCGGAATGGGTCCCCGCCATCGCGGGGATGCCGTACTGGAAGGGGATGACGTACTGGAGATGGAAAGCTCTACCAGTTATACCCCAACGATATCAACTGCCCCGTGCCGAAGCCCGTATCGAGCGGCAGCATGGCGTAGTCGACGCGGAACGCTCCGACGGCCAGCCCGGCGCCGGCGGATACACGACGAACCGGGTCGCCGAATACGTAGCCGCCGCGTAGTGTGAGCATATCGAACAACGTGGCCTCGCCACCAATGCGGATCTGTGTGGGATCGTTCTGCTCCAAGCGGTAGACGACCTCTGCATGGAAAGCCGTGGAGAGCAATGCCGTGCTTTCGGTGGCCGCCATCAACCTGAACGGTCGAAGCGACACGCCGCCACGAAACGTTGTTGGAAGCGGCGTGGCAGCGGTTTCCAATTCATTCATCTTGCCCAGATGCTGCACGGCTGCGCCGATACGGAAACCGTCCATGGCTTCGACCTGAACGCCGGCGTCGAACGCATAACCACTGGCAGACGAATCGAAGACGCGCTCGGAGAGCACCTTGCCTGCTACACCAACCTGCACGGGGCCAAACTGCCGCGCGATGCCTGCGCCAACCGCGAAGTACTGCACCTCAAACGTACCCTCAGCCGGACCAGGGCGGTCACGCGCCTCCAGATCGCCGGAGGATGTCGAGAGAACGTAGAGCCCTGCCCCCGCCTTCTCACCTAAACCAAACCTCCCCGCGATCCCCAGCGTCCGCGCATCGCCGATCCAGTCCTGGAACGTCAGCGCGATGCCGTTCCTGCTGCCCGAAGCCAGCCCGGCCGGGTTGAAGAGCGGCGAAAAAGGTCCGCTGCCCGCTGCCGAATACGCGCCGCCCGCGGCCTGCCCCGCCGGGTCGGGATCGAGGGTGAGGAAGACCAGGCCGTTGCCCTGCGCTTGTACTGCCAGTGCCGTACAAAAGAAAAGAAGGATGACCGCTGACCGCCGTCTGCCGTCTGCGGTCTTGGTCAGCGCCGTCCGCCGCCCGCCGCCCGCCCTGAGCGTAGCCGAAGGGTCCGCCGACTTAATCACGCAACTCATAGCTCAACGTGCAGCGTAACCACGTGCATCAATCCGTTTGCGAAGGGCTCAAGGACCGCCGCGTAGTCCAGGCGAGCATTGAGGTCGCCGAACTGCTGCCGGATGGCGAATCCTGCGCTGGGCGTGGCCTCGCCGAGTGAGCCCGCTCCCAACCGGTCGTACCCAAGGCGGACGGCAAACGGCTCGGCCAGCCAGTACTCACCGCCAACCCGCACCATCACTTGCGAAAGCTTGAGTTCGTCTGTCGTGGTGGTCGGCACGGGCGTTCCGGCAATCACACCAACCCCTGTAACCGTTTCAACTTCTGCCGTCTGGATTTGCGATTCCACTTCCGCGGAGATCACTCCGCGCCCGGCAGGCAGTTGGAAGGCCGCGCCCACGCGAAGACGTATCGGAAACTTGTCGGTGGTCTGGCTTCCGGCGTCTCCTAGCAGCCCAGACGTATCCCAGTCGTACTTCGCGAGGAGGTCGTCCACAGCAAGGCCTACGGCGAGTCGATCGGAGAGTTTGCCGGTGAAACCCAGCGAGATACCGAGCGAGGTTGGCGCGTCGACTCCATCGAACAGATCGGCGCGGTAGATGCGTAGCCCGACGCCGGCCGAAATACGCTCAGAGAAGCGTGTACCGAAGGCCAGGAAGAAAGCGTACTCGTTCGTCGAGTAGTCTTCCGTGTGATAGCCGCTGCCGTCGCGGCCGTCGATGCCCGAAACACCGCCGTGGATGACGCCGATGGCCACGCCCGCGCGCGGACGCAGCGGCGCAGCAAACTGCAGGTGCTGCAACTGCCTATCGAACGACATGACAGCCGCCGACACCTCCAGGTGCTGTGCAGCGGTGTACGGCGCGAGTGCCGGGTTATGATACGGGCTGGCCTGGCCGAACACATCGGCCGTGTGCGTGCCGCCCATGGCCATGGACCGCGCGCCGAACCCGAAGCGGGCGAAGGAACCGGCGTACTGGGCATGCGCCGGCGTTCCGAACGCCGCGAGGAGGAAAACGAGAGTCAGTTTCTTCATGGCGCTACCTCAGCACCAAAATCTTGCCGGTCGCCTCGCGGCCGGCCACATCAACCACGTAGAAATACGTCCCGTTCGCGATGCGCGTGCCGCCGTCGGTGAGGCCGTCCCAGAGGATCTCGTTCGCCCCCGCGCGGACGGGCGCCTCCAGCTCTCGAACGAGCTGCATCCCGAAATCGAAGATGCGGAGATTGGCGGTGCCGGCCGCCGTCAGATCGAGGTGGATGCGGCAGTAACCATCCACGCCCGGCGTGAACGGGTTGGGGTACGCGTAGGCGTCTACCGTCGGTACGGCCTCCGTCGGCGTCGCGGGATTGGTAGGCACGTTCACGCGGAAGGCAGTCCAGGTGCCGCCGCCATCCGTGCTCTTCATGAGGCCGTCCCCGTGCCCCGCCCACAGAACACCGTCCGTTGTTCCATCATCGACGACGGCCACCGAGAAAACGCCGGAATTCGGGTCAATAGGGATGATATTGCCCTGCGCATCTCGGAACGTCGTGATCGTACGCCAGGTGTCTCCGCCGTTTTCGGAGATATACAAGCCGTCAAATCCTACTACGTAGACAGTGCTTCCGTGGAAGGCCGTGTCGAAGATGCGCGCGTTGGTCAGGAGCTTGGGCTCAAAGATAGGGTCGCCGTTCTCGTCATCGCCCAGCCAGACCGTGACGTTGAGTTCCTCTGAAGGATCGTCGGCAGGCCATCCGATGATCCATACGGGATTGCGGGGATTCTCGGGCGAACCGACCGGGAAGGCCGGGTCGCCGATGGGCTGCTCTTCGATCGAGACAACGAAGTTGCCGGCAATGCTCTGGTCCGTCCCGTCCTTCGCAAAACGTC
Source organism: Bacteroidota bacterium (assembly GCA_022561755.1). Taxonomy (GTDB): domain Bacteria; phylum Bacteroidota; class Rhodothermia; order Rhodothermales; family Rubricoccaceae; genus JAHEJB01. The sequence goes on along the minus strand of JADFQN010000080.1, from coordinate 5,908 downwards.
GCCATGCGCGGTCTCCCGTGGCCGGATCGATATCGCTGGTATCGGAGCGGCTGACGCCCGCCGCGGTACCTGCCCAAACCGTCCCGGCTTCATCCACAAGTACGGAGAACCCAAGGAAGCCATTCTGCTGGACACCTCCCCGTATAGGCGCGAAGTCAAAATCGTAGGGCGTTTGCGGGTCGATGCCGTCGCTCGTATCCGGCGGAAGTACGATGCGATCCCACGTTGCTCCGTTGTCGCTACTGCGTCGCACGCCGCTCGCGAAGCCTGCCATCCACACATCGCCCGTCACAGGGTCGTAGTCAATATCGAAAGGTGGGCTTTGCTGAGGAACAATAACGGGAAGTGCAGTAAGCGTGGAAATGCCATAAACCACCGTATCGTCGTCCTGCGCATCAAGCTGTGGAAATCTGTAGGTCCATGTTTGCCCCCCATCTTCCGAGAAGGCAAAACCCGCAGCAGCCTGCTCATCATCCGCGTCCCGATCCACAAATCCCAGCCCCGTCCAAATAACGTCGCCTTCCACATCCATCGAAAAAATGGTCACCCGGCCGGAGGCGTTGGGTTCGAAGGCGGGATCGTCAACGATCGTGAAGGTCTCTCCGTCATCCGTAAAGATGAGAAGCGGCCCGGAATACAGTCGTCCACCCTCCACAGCGAGGTTAGAGCTACCATTACGCGCACCAAGAGGAAGGCCCTCGAACGTGGCGTCTCCACTGAAGACAGGCTGCGCCGCCACGGAATCCGCAGCCGTCAACGCTGCAATCCCAGAAAGCAAAAGAAGGGTGGACAAACGCACGGCTACGGCAGAATAGTGACGGTGAAGGACACCTCTTCGCTCTCGGCGCCGAAGTTGTCCGTCGCCACAAAGGTGAAGGTCTGGTCGCCCGGCGTGGCAGAGGGCACGTCGAACGTGGCGGTGTAGCGGCCGTCTCCAGCCACCTCGTCGCCGAGCGAGAGGCCGTCGTCAAACATCGCGAACGGATCGCCCGTTGGTGTAGTGACTACGACGGACGCGATGTTGCCCAGGCCATCCGGATCGGCAACGACGGCGATCAAACGAAGCTGCCCCGGCGGCGTAAACTCCGCAGGCCCGTCGATTTCGGTGATGACAGGAGGCCCGAGGTTCTCCGACGCGAACCGGAGCAGTCCGGTAACGATGTTGCCCACGTTGCCCCTATCATCCACAACGGTCACGGTAATGACGTACATCCCGATGTCGCCACGCGGGACGGAGACCGTCTCGCCTCCAACGTAACGTCCACCTCCTGCTGCACCCGACAGCGTTCCCTGTGCCACAAGCGCATCATTAAACTGCCGCCGAACGAAGTAGTCCACTGTCAATCCGCCGCCGGCGGGGTTGGCTACCGTAACCCCGATCTGGAGGGGAATCTGGGCCGTATCGCCACTCCCCGTATGCTCAAACTCCAGCGGCGTGAAGGAGAAATCCGACAGCGTGGGAGGGTTCGGGATGAGGTCGCCTGCACCCGGCGCTGAGTCGCAGCCGGAAAGCGAGACTATTAACCCGAGCGCGCCAAAAAGGAACGCGGCAGAACGTACCTGCAACCGAGGGCGCATCAAGCGAATTAGGAGGCTGTTGAAATACCTCATCCCCGCAGTATGCGGGGCGCCACTCGGCCGATCTCTGCGTTCCGAGATGCTCGCCGAATCAGTGATTCGATTGCGATCTCGCGCCTTGATCTCGGTCAAGCTGCGCTCGTCTCGGCTACAGAGTAGGTAATTCAACAGCCTCTTGGGCGGTGAAACGAATGCAAACGGCCGGCTGCGCCGACGGGGCGCAAAGGTACGGCGCTCGTAGCGGAGCGGTCAGATGGCTCGGGGGCTTGTCCAGAATTCAACGGGGCCGAACATACGGCCCTGTGCAGGGCTCGGCAACCAATCCGCGTCGAATTGCCCCAAACGCGCACCTCATCCTACGATGTAGATCGGCTGGATAGAGAAACACAGAACGAACAACACGAGGCAGAGGTAGCCCAACGCCCTGCGGCCGGGCGAGAGGGGCTCCTGTACCAGCACGGGCGGATGGTCTACGCGAATGAGGAAGACGATCAGACCGACCCACAGCAGCCAAGCCGAGTACCCGAACGCGTCTGCTATCTCGGGGAGGAGGTTAACAACCAGGGCGGCGAGACCCATCAGGCTAACCAGCACGGGCACCAGAAGCCGCCAGTCGCCGTCGAACAAACGCCACATCAGCCCGGCAAGAATGGCCGCGAGAATGGCCCAGCCGTACCAGACCGTCCCGAATACGTGGCCAAAGCCAATGGCGCCTGATATGAGCAAGATCAGGGTGACAACGCGAGCGATGACGGCGTGGACTTTGGCTCCGAACAGTGCGTACACCACGTGGCCGCCATCCAGTTGGCCTACCGGGAGCAGGTTCAGAGCGGTAAAAAAGAGGCCGAGCCACCCCGCCAGCAGCAGCGGGTAATGCATCAACTCCGACGGCGACGGCAGGCCGGGAACCACGAGGCGGACCAGCGCAAAAAGCGGCGTATCGCCAAATAGTAGGATGAGGTCGCCGGGCTGGAAGTCGACTGCCGGGAAGACGCCATTCTGCTCCACGAAGCTCGCCACGGCCTCGTGGCCGGGGACATCCAACAAGTAGCTCGCGCCCGGCAGCGTGGCGACGGCCAAAATCAGCACACCCAGCGCCACAACAAAACCCGCCAGCGGGCCGGCCGCGCCCACGTCAAACAACTGGCGCGTGCGGCGCATGGGCTCGCGGATACGGATAACCGCCCCGAACGTCCCGAACGATAGGATGGGAAGCGGAATCGGGATGTAGTACGGCAGCGAAACGCTGATGCCGTGCTTCCGGGCGGCGAGGTAGTGCCCGAATTCGTGGACCGTCAGAAAGAGGAGGAACGGCACGGAGTAGCGAAGACCGTCCATGACGTAGGCCGTCCAGCCGAGATCCTCATAGACCACTCCGCGCCCGACCAGCATCCCGCCTGCGTAAACCGTCGAAACAAACGTGGCCAGAAAGAGCCCGAGATGCAGCCCGTAGCGCTCTCGCTGGGGCTGCGGACCGTACTCCATCAGAACAGAGCCGGAGGCGGGAGATTGGGTCGGGGGGACGGGTTCCACAGATTGCTTCCGATCAAACAAAGACTCGATTCATACTACTGCAATGAACTCCGCCCTTTCTGACGGCGGAGCCGTCCTCACACCAACGCGCCCAACCCCGCCTCAATCCGATCCGCCCCGCGGGCAAGCTCGTCCATCGATGAAGCATAGGAGACGCGAACGCCGCTGTCGGAGCCGAACGCTTGGCCAGGTACGAGGGCCACGCCGTGCTGCTCCAGAAGGTAAAAGCAGAGGGCCTCTGAACCCGTGATCTCGGTTCCGTCGGAGGCTGTGCGCCCGAAATACGCCGAGATGTCCGGGAAGAGGTAAAACGCACCTTCGGGCTTCGGGCAACGAACGCCCGGCCACTGGTTGACCCTATCCAACATGTAATCGCGGCGCTCCCTGAAGGAGACCGCCATCGCTTCGATGGGCTCCTTGCTCATTTGCACGGCTGCAAGTGCGGCCCGCTGCGTGATAGAGCACGGCGCGCTGGTGAACTGGCTCTGGATCTTGGCGGCTGCGTCCACAATCCACTGTGGCCCGGCCATGTAGCCGATACGCCAGCCGGTCATTGCATAACCCTTCGAGAAGCCGTTGACCGTCACCGTCCGCTCGGCCATGCCCGGCAGCGCGCCGATGGTCGTGTGCTCGGCGTCAAAGAGGACGTACTCGTAGATCTCATCCGAGAGAACGATCACGTAGTCGTGTTGATGCAACACCTCAACCAGGGCCTCTATCTCCTCGCGCGTGTACACCGCGCCGGTCGGGTTGGACGGGGAATTGAGGATGAGCAGCCTCGTGTTCGGCGTGATGGCCGCGTCGAGCTGCGCAGGCGTCATCTTGTATTCGTCCACGGCCGCCGTCTCGATGGCCACGGGTTCAGCCCCGGCGAGCCGGACCTGCTCCGGGTAGCTCACCCAGTAGGGCGCGGGCATCAGCACCTCATCGCCGGGGCGGCATAGAGCAAGGATGGCTTGCGCCACGGACTGCTTGGCGCCGTTGGAGCATAGCACCTGCCCCGGCTCGACCTCCAGCCCATTCTCGCGCTGCAGTTTGGCGGCGATAGCCTCGCGCAACTCAAGAATACCGGGATTGGCCGTATAGCGAGTGAACCCGTCTCGGAGTGCTTGAAACGCGGCTTCCACGATCGGCGCTGGGGTGTCGAAGTCGGGCTCGCCCGCCGAGAGTGAGATCACGTCGTGCCCGGAACGGCTAAGAGCCTTGGCACGCGCAGCCACCGCCAGCGTGGCGGAGGGCCGCATGGCCGCAACGTTGGGATTTAGCTCGTTCAGGACAGGCGCGTCGGCGATCATTTAGGCGTTGCTAGGGGTGGGCGGAAAGATACCGCCGGGGTTAAAGGGAAAGGGGTGAAGGGAAAAGGGAAAAGGGTGAAGCGATGCCGGGCAGAAGACGGAGGACCGAGGACCGAAGTCAGGGTTCAGGAATCAGGAGCTTGATGGTAGGGCGTGATCGCCAGGGTGAAAGGGGAAAGGGGCAAGGTGTGGGCGGCGGAGGGAGAATGGTAGGGTGTGATCGCCGAGCGCGCCGAGGGCCTCTAGAGAACGGAAGACGGAGGGCATAGGAGGAGGGAGGTAGACACAAATTTCAAATCTCAAATTCCAAATTCCAGTGTGCCAATTCCGAAGCCCGAAGATCAAAGCCCGAAGAGCCCTTCACCCTTTCCCCTTTTCCCTTTTCCCTTCCAGCGCCCGCTGGACAGGTTCCGGCACGAACGACGACGTATCGCCGCCGAAGCGATGGACCTCGCGCACGATGGACGCGGTCAGGAACGTGTGCGCCTCGCTGGACATTAGGAAAATCGTCTGAACCTCCGGAGCCAGCCTTCGGTTGGCAAGGGCCATGCGAAACTCGTAATCGAAATCGGACACTTGCCGGAGCCCGCGGACGAGCGCGACGGCGCCCGAGGCTCGGGCGTATTCGACCAGCAAGCCGTCGAAGGATGCTACCGCTACCCGGCCGCTCCCTTCGATGCCGACGATGCTCTCCTCAATAAGCTGAACACGTTCTTCAAGGCTAAACAGCGTCTTTTTTGAGACGTTCCTGGCCACGGTCACCTCCACCCGGTCGAACAGCGTCAGGGCGCGCTCCAGCACGTCGAGGTGGCCGAGCGTGATGGGATCGAAGGTGCCGGGATACAGCGCGAGCGACATGGAATGGGCGGCGAAAGCGAGTAGCTACGATGCAAACATACTGATTACGGTTCGCCCGTAGGCCCTCGACATCACCAGTGACGGCTCGCTGTCGAATTGTTGGCGCGAATCGTGTTCAAGAACGAACAGACCATTCTCAGCCAGATGGGGCCGCACGAGCCCAGGCAGCGCCGGAATCTCATCGAGATCGTAGGGCGGGTCCGCGAAGACCAGATCGAACCGCTGCCGAACGGGCCTGCGAAGCCACTTCATCACATCCGATCGAACAAGGGAACAGGCCTCCTCGACAGCCAGTGCGGCGGCGTTCGTTTTTGTCACTCGGAGCACCGAGGCGTCCGCTTCCACAAAAACAACCCGCTCCGCTCCGCGGCTAAGCGCCTCGAGGCCCAGCGCGCCCGTCCCCGCGAAGAGATCGAGGACCCGCGCGCCGTCTATCGAAATTTGCGCATGAAGCACGTTGAACAGTGCCTCACGAACCCTGTCGGTGGTGGGGCGAACGTCGCGGCCCCTGGGCGCCTTGAGCACCGCGCGCTTCAACCTGCCCCCGATTATCCTCATGGCCGGGGCGGGCACACGGGGCCGTTCGGCTGCACAGTAACGCGCCCACACACGGTACGTAGCTCGCGAGCAGCTCAGGCGATGCC
>JADFQN010000188.1 GCA_022561755.1 Bacteroidota bacterium | reverse complement strand
GTAATACCACCGCCTTCGCTGTTGTAGGCAAAAAAGGCATTCGGAGAGTAGGAATCAGACCCAGAATCATCGGCCCAGGCATACCCAAGCCCGTCCACGGTGCTCGTCGTTTCTACATACAGAACAGTATACTGCACATCAACGGGAGTGCCGGCTGCGTCAAAACAGCTGATAGAAACAGTCTTGGGTCCCCAGCCAACAACGATACAGAACTCACTCCCGCCGCCGTACGCGCTGACCTGGTAGTGCCCACCTGATGGACCGGCAATGCCATCGAACGTCATGGTGTACTGCCCTACACCCGATCGGGTAGCCGTGATGGACCCGCCCCCTCCATTGTAGGAATACAGCGAATTGGGGGTATACGATGCAGAACCTGCATTATTTGCCCAAGCGTAGGCTAATCCGGAGATTCCTCCTGCGGTTGATATGAACAGCACATCGTACCGGGTGTCTACCAGGGCGCCGGCGTGGTCGTAACAAAGAAGATCTATCAGCAAGTCTGGTCCAGCGGAGACCCAGCCAATAATATTGCAATGCGCCGGACCGTCGTCGCTGAATGCGGTTACCTGGACGTCTCCGCTTTCGGCAACCGGCCCGAGCCCGAAAAACGTTACGGAGTAGGTGCCCATGAAAGGGCTGTCGATTTCGACGGCGCCCCCCGAAGAATTGTACGAGTAAGCCGGATCGGGCGTGTAGTTGCCTAAAGAGGGTTCGTTCGCCCAGACGTAGCCTTGCACCGCATCGTTGAAGTCCTGGGCTGCCACTGATGCCGACCCCAATGGCGTAGCGACGAGAAGGGCGACGACGAAAATGGCGAAGAGCGCTTTCATGATCCCGGGGATTGAATGAGCGTGCGAGTGCTCCGTCGTGGGCAGCGTGGTCTGCTGGCGTAGGATAATGCACTCCTGATCCACCGCATGCCTTCACGTCGAAGTCCTTTCTTTCCGAATATATGAATCAGAACAAATCCGACGCGCCGTTCCTGCTCCGATCTTCGAAACCGCTTCCGACCGCCTTCAGGCCGTCGGGTACGAGGCCACGACGCTACGGCCTCGGAGACAACAACTCCTTTAAATCACAACGCCGGATAGAGCATGCAAAAAGTCTGCGAGCAACCGCCCTCGTCCCACCACCCAACGCGCTCGACAGTTAATTCTGAATGAACCGTCAGCCGCCACCACCGTCAATCTGGCCGTCTTGCGGGATAGGCGCGGGCTGGAAGTCGGGCTCAACGGGATCTACGATAGACGGATCATCGGCGAGGGTGGCATTCTGGAGGCGTTCGTAGGGGTCGCCCCCCTCGTCTTCGACCCATGGGCCAAACGTCTCCACATAGGCCTCGGCGTCGAACTCCGCGTGCTCGAAGTCATCCAGCTGGAGGCCCTCCAGCGGATCCATGCCCATCGAGTCGTTCCGGAAGTGCTGATCGATCCACTGCAAAACCGAGTCCGCATCGCCGTAATAGGTGGCGAACGACTGGCCGTAGTTGGGCGGATTCGTGAAGCGGCTGTCCGGCAGCCGTGCCTGGGCATTCTGGAAGAAATCGCCAACCAAGTAAAGTGCGTTGTGTGCGCCCTGGCCCCAGTAATTCGATCGGAAGGCGACCTGCTGGTCGTTGAAGCCGACCCACGCGCCTGCAACCAAATGCGGATGCATGAGAATGAACCATCCGTCGGCGTTGCGCTGCGTGGTACCCGTCTTCCCTGCCACGTCGCCCGTAATGCCCCAGTCTCGGATGCCACGGCCGGTACCCCGGTCCACTACGCCACGCATCATGTCAACTAGTGTCCGGGCGTCGCTGCGGGTGAGTACCTGCCGGCCCTGCGCGCCGAACGAATCGAGTACGTGGCCGTGGGCTGTTTCTATGCGCGTGACCAACCGTGGCACGCGCCGGAGGCCCTCGTTGGCTATGGTGCCGAAGGCCGAGACCATCTCCAGCAGCGTCACCGGGCTCGTACCCAGCGCCAGCGACGGCACCACATCGAGCTCGCTGTCGCTGATGCCCATCTGGCGCGCCATCAGAGCAATGCGAGAAGGCCCGATCTCGTCCATGAGTTGCACGGTGATCGTGTTTTTTGAATACGCAAGCGCGTCGGCAAGCGTGAGCTGCGCGCCCGAGCCCAGGCTTCCGCTGTTCGTAACCCGCCAGGTTCTCCCACCTCCAAGGTTTATGGCTATTGATTCGTCGGTGAAACGGTCCAGCGGCGAAAAGCCACGCTGCAAGGCCGCTGCGTACACGAATGGCTTAAACGTAGAACCGGGCTGGCGCTGTGCGACGGCCACGTGGTCGTACTCATCCACCGCAAAATCGCGGCTGCCCACCCATACTCGCACATTGCCGGTGGAAGGCTCCACCGCCACGAAGCCTGCTTCGAGGCGCGTGGCAGACGCACGGAGGGCCTCCATAAAACGGTCGTTTTCGCGGAGGGCGCGCATGGCATCTTCCTCCGATTGGCCCCCATCCACCATCGCCCTGAATTCGCCGGAGCGACGGATGTGGCGCTCTACAACGCGCGAGCGCGTTCGCCAGAAGTAGCCAAAGGGCTCCACCCGCGAGCGGTACCGCACATAGGCGTCGGCCCCAACGAGCGAGGGCATCCTGCTACGGCTCCACTCCACATCCGCAACAGCTTGCAGACGCTCGGTCTGCTCGCGCACCGCCTCCTCGGCCATCCGTTGCATGCCCAAATCCAGCGTCGTGCGGATGACGAGGCCGTCCGTTTCAAGGTTGTAGCCGTTCCGCTCGGCCCAGGCTTCCATCCGCACGCGGACGGCCGCCGTAAAGTGTGGTGCGAGGCTCTCGTTGCCGGGCAGGCGGCGAAAGTTCAGGCCAAGGCTGCCGCTGCTGAGCCTTGTGGCCTCGGCCGCGTCCAGGTTGCCATGCTCCACCATCAATCGTAAGACAAGATTCCGCCGTTCCAGCGACCGCTCCGGGTTGCGGACGGGGTTGTAATAATCCGGCCCTTTGAGCATGGCCACGAGCGTCGCTCCTTCCGAGACCGTCAATTCGGTGGCCGGCTTGCTGAAATACGTCTGTGCAGCCCGCTCGATGCCCGTCGCGTTATAGAGAAACGGCACCGTGTTCAGGTAGGCCTCCAGGATGTCGCGCTTCGTGTGCGCCTGCTCAATCTTAACGGCCGCAACCATCTCGCGGATCTTCCGGTTGATGGTCCCTGCGTTGCCGATCACTTCGGGGAACAGGTTCCGCGCAAGTTGCTGCGTGAGGGTCGAACCGCCCTCCCGGTTGCCCGTCACCGAGCGCACCGCTGCGCCGATCGTACGACGAATATCAATGCCGGTGTGGTTGTAAAATTTCCGGTCCTCCGTAGCGAGGAGCGCATCCACCACATGCTGGGGGATGTTATCGAGCGAAACCCACTCCCGAAACGGGGCTTCGAACTGCGTGAGCTTCTCCCCGCCTGCCGCATAGACGATGGTCGGCCGGGCCTCGGCGGCTCGCTGGAGTTCGAGGGCGCTAGGCGTCGAAGGAATCAGAACGGCGACGTAAGCCGCGAGCACGATTACCGGGATCGCTGCCATCACAAACAGGCCCCAGAACAAGAGCAGCGCCTTTTTCCACGCCTTCCGGTTCGGATCGCGCAGCGCCCCGAAATAGCGGCGCAGCAACCCACGCCGCTCGAGCTGTAGTGCAGTAGGAGGATCCGTGGCGAACGCTCCCGACCAGTGGTACGCAACCGGCAAGCGCAAGAGCGCCATCGCCCGCGTGTGGCTCCAGAAGGGCGAGGGCAAGGTCACGATCAATCGGCGATCGCTCGAAGACTACCTGCCGCGCGAGGCCAAACGTCTCGTCCTGGTGCAGCCGTTCACGGTCACCGAGACGA
>JADFQN010000079.1 GCA_022561755.1 Bacteroidota bacterium | reverse complement strand
CCCCCCGAAGCCCCTCGGCAATCGGCGACGGATCCTCAAGCATGACGGCAGTGTAGATCACGGCCCGGCGGCGCCAGAGGATGATGTAGCTTCCCTCGACGCGCCGCACATCCACGCCGCCGTCCTCCGCCAACCGCGCAAACACGGCGGGCGCCAGCGAAAGACGTCCAGCCGCAGCGTCCAGGAAGGCGTAGTCGAAGACGTACACGGTGATCGGCTCACTCTCGCCCGTGGCATACTGCAGCACGGGTAACTCAACGCCTTCGGCAATTTCATCTACGCCGACCCCGACAAGGCGGCTCCCGGCCAGGACAGGAGCCCGAATCGGCCATCCAAACTCGCCCAGGATGTATTCTTCGGCTTCGTCAAGGTCGTCCGTCAGAACCTCGAGCCGGACGGTGGGCGCATTGGAAGCAGCAAGTGTTAGCAGATCCGGCGAGTCGCCGCCGTTTCCGCCGGAAGCGCGAACGATGAGGTACGTAACCAGCAGCGCTGCTACAAAAATCAGGACACCGATTACGGTGCGCCTGTTGAGCACGCGCGGCGCCACATCGGCCTCCAGAGGTGTCTGGACACGGCCGTACGCCGGATGGTCATCGGGAATAGGCTCCGGCTCGGCCGGAGAAGCGTGGCTCGGGGCTTCGGCCGCGTTAAGGTCCACGTCAGATTGCTCCGAATCGTAAGATGTAGAGGCGAGGAGCACGAAGAAGAGCGTCAGTTTAGGAGGCTGTTGAAATAAGTCATGCGGCCTACGACAGAGCCCGGAATTCAACAGACTCGTAGGGAATTGTGAGTCTGAAGTACCAAGATCCAAACTCCAGATCACAAAGGGTGCTTTATGAGACAGCTTGGAATTTGAAACTTGAAATTTCGTACTTGGGAGGCTGTTGAACTACGCCATCCGATCCGGCGACAAAGCAGGTATTTCAACAGACTCCTGGGCTACCCATCGCCATAAACCAGGCTGACGGGGCTGCCCTTGTGGATGGTAAGGAGGGTAGCTGCATTGCCCCCGTTGACCCCAACCTCAAGATGGTTCGAACTTCCAAGGAGGGCGAGCGGCTCGCCTTGCGGCACGTCCGTGTAGGTATCGTGGACGCCCTCAATGATGGTGGAGCCCACGTAGCACTTTGCGTGGCGGCTGCGGGGATCTTTCTCGATCACCTCGCGCGAGATGTTCGTGACGCAGTTTCCAAACCGGTCGATGTGGACGACGAAGCCCTGAATACCCTCGTCGTCGGCAAGGGGATGCGCCCAATGCAATCGCCGGAACGTATCGGTGGGTGTACCTACTTCATCCAGCGCCCGGCCCGATGCCAGATGCGCAGCGACCGGGCCAAAGAGGTCGCGCGCATTGAACGTCCGCGCGGGCTGCTCCGTCCGCCAAAAAGACCGTTGATCCAATACCACGACCTGATCGGGCTCTGAGCCTCGAAGGAGGAGCGACAGCAGCCCATTGTCCGGCCCAACGAACAGGTGGCCCTCAAACCGGCCGGCAATCGGAAGGCGAGCCGAGCCTACATCAGGATCGACGACGACAAGGTGCACTGTGCCTTCGGGGTAGAAGGGGATGACTTGCAGCAGCACGAACGCGGCGCCCATCACATCCTGCGGGTCAACCTGATGGGTGACGTCCACAATTCGCAGCGACGGCTCCACGTGCAGCATGGCGCCTTTCATAGCCGCAACGTACGCGTCTTTCAGCCCAAAATCTGTTGTTAGCGTAACAAGTGGCGGCACTGGCAGCAAGAGAGGTGAGGCCGAAATATAGAACCGTTTGGGCTACAAAATGCGCCTACGCCCGCCGTGCTATCTTGGCACTTCCGCACGCTGCCCTTCATGCGTGCGCACCATTCAGGAGAAGATGACACAAACGACAAAACCTTCCACTAAAGCAATCGGCGATCTTGGCGAAGACCTGGCCGCCGAGTACCTGGAAGCGAAGGGCTACCGTATCCTCGACCGCAACTACCGCTTCAGCCGCGAAGAGATCGATCTCGTGTGTTTTGAGCCCTACGAGGACTACACGAAGGGCGGCGAGCTCGTGTTTGTGGAGGTCAAGACACGACGCGGCCATTCGTTCGGGAGGCCGGAGGAATCTGTGGATCGTCCCAAACAGGAAGCCATCTTCCGCACCGCCGAGGCTTACCTCCGCGAGCGGAAGCTGGAGGGCTCAGCCTGCCGCTTCGACGTGATCGCCATCACGATCGGGAAGGGAGTGGCGCCGGAGATCGAGCACTTCGACAACGCCTTCGGGTACTTTGGCTGAGATCTGTCGGATTTCGGATTTGGAAAAGTGGCTTCATGGGCAGGAGTCAGGGCACTGCTCCCCGAAGAACAATCCTTCGACCTTCAAACCTGTAATCTTCCAACCCAAACACGAACCACGAAGCCCAAAGATCGAAGGCACCTTCTCCCTTTTCCCTTCCCGAAGGGCACTACCAGGCTGTGCGGCGTGGCCGGCCTGAGGTCTCGGCGCGGCCGCTCCACGTTGGGGCGCTTTCGATTGACGCGTGCTGTGTCGCGCGCGGCGCCGGGAGCAACGGTGTGGCCGCTATTCGAACCGGCTCCTGCTGAGGCGCCGCGTGTGCCTCCGCGCGAGGTGTGGGCCGGGTGCGGTGTGGCGTGTTGGTTGCAATGTTGGGCCGCGAAACCAACGCGGAATCGTGGAAATCGATGCTCGTGTTGGTGAAGTAGAACGACAAGATGTCGCGGTAGGAGCGGCCCTGGCGTGCCTGCCCGCGTGCCCCAAACTGGCTCATTCCCACACCGTGGCCGAATCCGCGCCCGTTGAACACGTAGCGGTTGCCACGTCGCTCGACCGAAAAGTGTGTGCTGCGAAGCATCCGCGAACCGAACGCTGAGGTTACAACCGAGCGAAACTGGGACGCCGTTACAGTTTGCGAGCGCGAGCCCCGCAAGCGTACGCTGAGTACGCGGCCCGAAGGAGCGCGGCGCGTAATCTCGAAGCCACTCACCGAGCCGCCGAAGCGTCTGCCGAGGGCGCGGAGCAGTTCACTGGTGGAGGCGCTGGTCGACCAGCGATGATCGGGCGCGGCTGAATCGTACGGGTCTGGACGGCCTCTCAGGTAGGGAACGGGGCGCGTATTCCAAATGTCTTCGTTGCTGGCCGTATGTCCGCCCGAGCTTGAAAAGTAGAGAGCCTCGACCAGCTCGCCCCGGTAGCTAAGCACCTGCCCTCGTGTGGCTTCGGCTGCCGTTCTCGTCACATCCGTTTCCTTTTCAATACCCTCGTAGACCTGCGCGCGCGTGTCGTCCACAAGGTCGTACGCATCGTGGTTGCCGGCGGCTCGGAGCGCATACGTGCGCGCCAGGACGGCCTGGGCCTTCACTCCCTCCATCTCATTGAACGGATACTCGCCGGCTACAACACTGGCCACATAATCCTCCAACGGCACATAATTGACCAGCCGCATGGCCCGCCGACCGTTGTCGATCTCTACCGAAAGCGCGCCGTGGTACACGCGGCGGTGCATGCCCGTCCGGATCGTAACCACCGATCCGTTGCTCGGAACCACCTCGCCTACAGTGGCTTGCATGGCGCCGGCCGGCGTCGTTATCCGGACGCGATCGCCGACGCGGTCTATCGTCACCGTCTCGCCCGGAAGGAGCGTGTGTACTGGTATGTTGTCCCGGTTGGCGTAGACGGTCAACGGGCCATCCGTAGCGCGCACAGTGATGGACTGCGGAGCTACCCGGCTCAACACGTAGACCCGAACGATGGGGTCGGCCTGCTGGGCTCGGAGGGGAAGAGTGAGCGTCAGAAACAGCGAGGCGATCAGCAGGCGCGAACAGGAGATTGGCATAAATACAGCTTGGCAGGATTCAACTTCGTATCGGCACGCCCGCGCGCCTCCTTAATTACACCAGATGGAAAGAAAACGACGCGCTTTCAAAGACTGAGCCTGTCACGCAACTCCTTGGAACGGGCCCGACTCGCAATGACTTCGTGCCCACCCTGGAGGACGAGCTTGTAGCGTCCGGAGAACCACGAGATCATCTCGCGGATGTACTGCACCTGCACGATGGCGGAGCGGTGGACTCGCATGAACGCCTCCGGGTCGAGACGGTGTGAGAGGGCTTCCAACGTATACGACACAATGTGGCGGCTGACCTTTGGAGGATGGCTGGGGCTTTGAGCCAACGTGTAGAGGCGTGTAATCCCATCCTGCACTTCGGCCGAGAGCAGATCGCTAACGGGAACGATGATCATGCGATCCTTCCCAGGGATGGATATCTGTTGGATGTAGTCCTGTTTGACAGAGGGCGCGCTTTCGCCCATGCTCTGCCGGTCGAGGTATTCGAGGAGCTCAGCGAGGCGGTCTTCGGTTGATGTACGGTCATCGCTGTCCGAGAAACGCTCCTCGATGCGTGCGATGCTCTCAGCGATTCTGCCCTCTTCAATGGGTTTCAAGAGGTAATCGGCGGCGTTGGCCTGGAAGGCCTCTACCGCGTACTCGTCGAAGGCCGTCACGAAAACGACCGCTGGCCGGTTACCCGGAGGGAGGCGGTCGAGCACGTCGAAGCCGCTTAGCTGGGGCATCTGCACGTCGAGGAAGAGGAGGTCCACCTCCTCCTCCTCCAGGATCCGGAGGGCCTCCACGCCATCCGCCGCCTCGCCGACCAGCTCAATCCGCTCCTCTTCTATAAATAGCTGGAGGAGTTTTTGAAGGCGCTTGCGGGCAGGTGCTTCGTCGTCAACGAGGAGGGTGCGGAGAGCAGGCATTGATCAACTGGTATGGATCACGTGATGGGCGTTTCTGCCGGGAGCACCAGGCGGACGACCGTGCCGTGATCCGGGTCGCTCGTCATATCGAGAAGGTCCGTGCGGCCGTAGAGCTGCTCGAGGCGGTCGGCTACGTTGCGCAGGCCTATGCCGAAGAAGGCCGGCGTGGTTTTGTTCTCGGCTGCGCCGGACACAGCGCCGCTGGTATCGGCGAAGAGGGCCGGAATCCCAACCCCCGTGTCAGCAACTGTGATTTCCACGCTGCCATCCTCACGGCGCCGGCTCGACAGCCGGATCGTACCGCCTCCACGCTTCCGCTCGATGCCATGCTTCACGGCGTTCTCGACGAGCGTCTGGACGACGAAGGCCGGCACGGAAACGTCGTTCAGCGATTCATCCCACGCCTCTTCGACCGTCATCTTGTCGGCGAAACGCGCCTGTTCTATGCGGAGGTACTGACGGACGAGCCGCAACTCCTCACTGAGCGGGACGAACGTCCGGCTGCCCGTTTGCAAGACGTAACGGAAGAGGCCGGCGAGCTGCTGCACGGTGTCCTCGGCCTCGTCTGGTTTCTCCTGGATGAGTGCGGCAATCGTGTTGAGGGCGTTGAAGAGGAAGTGCGGATTGATCTGCGCGCGCAGGGCCGCAAGCTGGGCCTCGGCGCTTTCTCGCACGAGGGCCTTCTCGCGCTCAATGAGCCCAAGGCGCTCGGACGCGACGGCAAGCTGCCCGCAGAGGGCCTTCAGCATCTCCACGTCCTCGAGGTTGTACACCGCACGGCGCCGAGCTTTTCGGCCTAATACGAGCACACCAACCGGCTCGCCACGTCCGCTGGAGACGGGCACCGCCAGTGCTACACCGAAATTGCGAAGAATCGCGGTGTCCGACTCAGGCAAGGTGCTTTCGTTGAGTTCAGTGTTGACAGACCAAACCTTGTCCTCCTCCTGAAGCTGCGACCAGATATCGGCCAGTTCTACGCGGGTGAAGTAAGGCGACTCCGGTTTGTACGTGGCGTTCACCCAGTGCTCGGTGGAGGTACCCATCCCGGCCCGAAGAAAGAGCACCGCCGACCGCGCATCCAACGCTTCCCCTATAACGAGAACAGACTCGTGGGTCAACCGCTCGGCGTCCAGGATAGTACGAACGCGGTCTCCGAAGCGGTTCAATTGCTGCCGGGCGCGCTCGCGGTCCGTTCGGAAGCGATCCCCAAACACATTGCGCACGGGCCGGGCGAGGCGCTCCACGAGGATGAGGAGTACGATCACCCAAATCCCCAGCAGCACAATGTTGCGTGGGCCTTCAGAGGGACTCAACGCATCGACGGCAGCGAGGCCGCCGACGAAGGCAAAGAAGATCAGGCCCAGCGCCGCCGCGTAGGTAAAGCCGCGCGTGAGAACGTAGCTGAAGCGCCCATACCGCAGTGACGCCAGCGAGACGAGCGAGACCGGCGCCACAGAAAAGAGTTGCAGCAGCACGATAATGCCTCCGGCTGCGGCATCATTTTCCCCAGCCAGAGCCGGCAGCGCCCCGTACACGAACAACGCGCCCACAGTGGCGAGGAGGAAGACAACCGCGCTTCCTGCGCGACTCCACCCAGGCGCGGGCTGGCCGGCATCAAACGCAATGCGGATGATAGGCGCGAGAAGCATCAGGCCTGTTGCTGCCGCCACGTAGACACAAACGTAAAAGAGGATCGGTGTGGTGAGGGCGACTGGGGGGATGGGGCCGAGGCTGCCTCGAACCGTTGCCACGATCATCGCAACACCGAGCACGATTGGTGGAACGTACATCGCCAACCGCCACCGTCGAGTTGACTGCCGAACCGACGCTGTATCGAATAAAATGTGCCGCAAGAGCAGGGCAGGGAAGAGGAGCCACCCGGCAAGGCTGATCAGCGTGAGCGCCTCAAACGCTACGCCGAGAGCAGGCGAGGCAAGTTCGGGCGGCCCCGCAATAGTGACGATCAGGAACCGGATGAGCGTGCCGCCCACCCACACCAGTGCGGCGCCAATAAGGATGGACGAACTGAGCGCCCGTCTGCTGCGCATGGCCAGCGGTACGGCGATCAGCAAAGCCAGCCCGTGCAAGAACGTGACGAGCGCGTAGCCCCAGCCCGATGCCACCCAGAGCGAACCGCTCAGTGGGTAGAGGAACGTTGGGTAGCGCGTGATGGCGATATCGAAGATCCGCTCCTCATCGTCCTGCGTAACTTCGTAAGCAATCGTAGAACCCGATGACCTTGCTATAACACGTTTTACATCCTCAGAGCTAAAGTATTGCTGGTAATCAAGCTGGAACAGCGTGGCTCCCTCACGAAGGCCTTCCCGGTAGGCCGTTCCGCGCGGATCGACGAAAACCGCTTCAATCTCGCCATCGCGGTCCTGCCAGCGCACCCAGTCGAAGCCGCGCGGCGGCAGTTGCGGCAGAGGCACCTCCACGATGCGCACGAAGGCCACCCAGTCGGCCACGAGGCGGCCGAATGGCAGGAGGGCCAGCATCGGGATCAGGATGAGCAACACCCGAAGCAGCCACGCAGCGCGTGGATGGAGCGTCATGGGGTGATTGAGAGGTAAAGGGAGCGCAATCTAGGGCGGGGGCGTGCACATGGGAAGGGTCAAACGCCGAGCCGCTCGTAGCTTTTCGGCTTCGGATGGCCTCACTCATGCTACCACATGCTCGTCGATACACACTGCCACCTGTACCACAACCGCCTCGCCGACGACCTCGACGAGGTGCTAGACCGCGCACACGGTGCTGGTGTGACAACCATCCTGCAGCCCGCCATCGACATTTCGTCCATCCACGAGGCCCTTGCGCTGTGCGAGCGGTTCGACGGACTGTACGCGATGGCGGCGCTCCATCCAACGGAAACGAAAGATGCCACGGAAGCCGATCTGACTGAGATTGAATCCTTTTGCAACGGCCCAAACGTCGTGGCGGTCGGCGAAAGCGGCCTCGATTACTACTGGGACCAATCCTACATCCCCAAACAGCAGGATGTGCTGCGCTTCCATGCGCGGCTGGCTATCGAGAAGGATCTCCCGCTCGTGCTTCACAACCGCGACAAGCAGAATCAAACGGGTTCATCGGGCGATCTGATTCGGATTCTGGGTGAGGAGCAGGCTGCGGCGGCGCCCGGCAAGCGACTGTTCGGGGTGTTCCACTGCTTCGGTGGCTCGCCGAATTTCGCACAGGCCGTGATGGACCTCGGCTTCCATGTTGGCATCGGCGGTACGCTGACGTTCAAGAATGGAGGTGTGCCCGAGGCCATCGCCGATGTGCCGCTGGAGCGCATCGTCCTCGAAACGGATGCGCCGTTTCTGGCGCCCGCGCCCCATCGCGGAAAACGAAATGAGCCCGCCCACACGCGATTGGTGGCCGAGAAGCTCGCGGAGGTTCGGGGGATGACCGTTGAAGAAGTTGCCGCCGCGACTACTGCCAACGCCGGGAAGCTTTTCAAGTTGGATGGCGTAAAACCCGACCTCTCACCCTGACGAACACCACCATGGATCTCGGTCGAGGAAAACGCCTGACCGTAGAAGAAGCCGTCGCGTGCATCCCCACACCGGAGGGCAAGCGCTTTGTCACCCTCTACGAACACGGCATGTTGCAAGTAGAGATGTACGCGCCGCGCGGCACCGATCTCCAACAACCCCATACTCGCGACGAGGCCTACATCGTAGCCGACGGCTTCGGATCGTTCTTCTGCGACGGCCAGACCACGCCCTTCGGTCCCGGTGATTTTCTGTTTGTTCCGGCAGGCGTCGAGCACCGCTTCGTGGACTTTAGCGACGACCTAGCCGTGTGGGTACTGTTCTATGGCGTGGAAGGTGGGGAGGCCTCTTGACGAATCCGTTACTTTCGAATCCACGGCGACATCCTGCTGCGAGGTAAGACGGAGGAGGTTGGGGTGTATAGTGGGGAGAGGGACTGATTGATGATGCCATCTCACAGATGAGTTAGTAGTATACTTCAGGGTGATTACCACTCTACAGAGAGGTCAACGTGAGCCAAGTAGCAATCGGCATTCGAGCTTTTACCAATGGATTCTCGTATGTAGCTCTATCTGGTACTCAATCGAACCCAAAGATTGAATCTTATGAGCGCTATTCGTTCCCGTCAGGAAATCAAGATCCGCAAAACTTATCGTGGCTACGCAAGCAACTAGCTGAAGTCGTCGAAAGAGTGGCCCCTACGTGTGCATGTATTAAAATGATCGAGCCTGTGTCAAGAAAGAAGTCGCCTGGGAGAATTCGTGTTGAGGCGGTCGTTCTTGAGTATCTGTACACCAGCTTAGGAATTGTTTGCTCCGAGCGAATCAAGGCCCAACTCAGGAGAGACATTCAGGACTTCGATGATCCTGCGAGATACCTGGAGAAGGTTTTGTCAGATTCCGATACGCTGGATACACTTAACCATGCAAGTTTTCAGGAGGCAACGCTGACAGCGATTGCTGAGCTCCCGGCATAATAGATGTCTGATTTCGAGCGACTTGAACGATTGGGGGTAGGCAATTTTGGTGAGGTCTGGCTAGCTCGAGACCATGCATTGGGCGTCAAGCGGGCAGTAAAATTCGTAATGCCTAGTAGAATTGTCGATCCGACCGAGTTTTACAAAGAGCCACAGATTCTTATGGCCCTCAGGCATGAGAACATTGTTCGCGTTGAGGATGCCGGAATATATGGTAACGGGGCACTTTACATTTCAATGGAGTACCTACCTCGCGGTTCTGTCGACTCGGCATTCAAAGGACGTCCACTCCCGTTGAGTCAAACCCTAAGGCTCTTGAGAGATGTTTGCTGGGGGCTCGAATTCGCACATGAACGAGGTTACATCCACCGCGACATCAAACCCGGCAACATTCTTATTGGAAAGAATGGAGTCGGCAAGCTTTCCGACTTTGGGCTCGCAACGCGTGTTCCGCGCGGTTCGACAGCATCTCCGTACGGTTACCTAACCCATGTTGCACCAGAAGTGTTTTTGAAAGGCGAGACTTCGGCGATTTCGGATATCTATGCGCTAGGTGTGACTGCTTATCGGATGTTGAACGGTGACGGATTCTTGCCATATGTGGCCGACTTAGGTGAACTACAAGATCTTATTCTAGACGGTAAGTATCCAGATCGTACACACTACAGACCCTATATACCTCCAAATCTTAAGCGTATCATAAATAAATGTATGTCGATCAGCCCCAATGATAGGTACAGATCATCCTCTGAGTTTCGAAGAGAGCTCGAACGAATCGTGCCGCGCTGCGATTGGAGGTGGTCCACAAGAAAGAGGGGAGTAACGTATCGCACGGTGATCGGCAAGGCGGAATATGTCGTAAGGATAGATGAGACAGTTCCCCGCCGCTTCGACATCGAAACGAAGAAACGTGTTTCAAAAGCATCAGATTGGCGACGTGTCAAAAGCGACTGTAGCCGAAACTTGCCGACGTCGCAACTAAAACGCAGGATTAGGCAAATACTGTCGCGGTATGTACTGAACGGCAAATAATAACATCCCTATGCTACTTCCCGCTTTCGAGCTACCTCATAGCTCCCCAACTCCACCCCCAGCTCCGTCCTCCCAAAGATCCGCCGCGCATCAACGAGTTTGTCCTCGGTAACGGCAGGAGGCAGGTGAACCAGAATCAGCCGCTCCGCGCCGGCCTCGGCAGCGGTTTCGGCAGCTTCTTCCGGTGAGGAATGAACATGCGGAATCGAGCCGTTGGCCTCGTGAATGAGCACGTCGGCGTTTCGGGCTAGATCGACTACTGCGTGTGATTTTGCGGTATCGCACGAGTAGGCCAGTACGGAGCCGTCGCTACTTTCGAACCGGAGGCCGATCGTGGGTACCGGATGATCGACAGGCGTTGCGGTAATGCTTAGATCGTCGGTGCGGAGGACTTCTACGTCGGGCTCCAGGACCACGTCATTGTATTCGCGGTCGGGGAGGCCGTCCCAGCGGTCGGTGGAGAAGGCCCCGAACAATGTGCGCGCTAGGTGCAAGGTTGGCGCCGGGCCGTAGACGGGAATCGGCTCGCGGCGGCCGAACAGCCAGAGTTTTTCGATCAGCAATGGATACCCGCTGACATGGTCCGGGTGCTCGTGCGTGAGGATGACGGCATCCAGGTTCGCGGGGTCGAGGCCTGCGGCCAACACGCGCTGGAAGGCATCCCCGCCGCAGTCCACCAGCACGAACCTCCCGGCTTCTTCCACGGCCAGCATCGTGGTGGTTCGGTGCGGGTCGCTGACCGCTGCGCCGGTGCCGAGGAGATAGAACGTCATGAACTTGGCGTCTGGCGGAGAAGTGATTGCCGTAGCTATCCCCAATCTACGATCCCGGTTACTTCCTGCGGGCCACGATGAACGCCGCGAGCCCAATCAGGGCGTCGCGGGCGTGGGAAGGAGGGAAAGTAGACAGGCTCTCCGCCGCGTCGGCGGCGAGACTCTCCATTTTCGAGCGTGCGTATACGAGGCCTCCATGCTTCTGGACGAACTCGCCGACGGCGGTGATGTCGCCCGAGCGTTTCTTCTTCTTTCGGACAATCTTCAGAATCCGCTTTCGCTCGGAGGGCTCGGCCCGTTGCAACGACGCGATCAGCGGAAGCGTCATCTTCTTCTCCTGCAAGTCGAGGCCGAGGGGCTTTCCTACGTCCACCGTGCCGTAGTCAAAAAGGTCGTCGCGGATCTGGAAGGCCAGCCCAAGCTGCTCGCCGATCGTGCGGACTTTCGCCTGCGTATCGGCGTCGGCATCCGCACTCACCGCGCCCGCAACCATGCAAGCCGCAATCAGCGACGCTGTTTTGTCGGAGATGATGCGGAAGTAGATCTCCTCGTCAATGTCCATCTTGCGCGCCTTTTCGATCTGCAGGAGTTCGCCTTCGCTCATCCGGCGAACCGCGTCGGAGACCGTGTGTAGCAGATCGTACTCGGCGTGATCGAGGGCCAGGAGGAGGCCACGGCTGAGCAGGAAATCGCCGAGGAGGACGGCGATTTTGTTCTTCCACAAGGCGTTGATGGAGAACACGCCGCGCCGCCGCTCAGCATCGTCCACCACGTCATCGTGGACGAGCGTGGCCGTGTGCAGCAGTTCAACCAGCGCCGCCGCCCGGTAGCTCGACTCGGTGATACCGCCGCAGAGTTTGGCAGAGAGCAGCACAAGAATCGGGCGGATCTCCTTGCCCTTCTGTCGCAGCACGTACCGTGTAACCTTGTCCAGAATCCCAACGTTCGACCGCATTGCCTTGCGGAAGTAACGGCGAAACTCCTTTAACTCGCCCTCCACAGGTTGCCGGATGTCCGACAGGCTGAGAGGCGGGGCGGTAGTGGGCGCCGACTTCGGGATCTCGAGCAGAGCGGGGATGTCAGCCATACGGTTTCCGGGGCGAAACGGAAACTACAACCGCGCTCACGGAGAACAGTTGCGCGGTAACGAAAAACAAATCGCCAGGTTCTGTCGGCGGTCCACTACCCTTTTTCTGGGCTCTTGGAAAGTATATGCTGTCCTATTTCGCACGAGAGGCAGCGCCCCTCGCTGCACCACGAGCGGTAGAGTTGATGCAGGCCTTGCGTTCCCAGGGCGCCTCCGGCGATGGCGCCGTGATGCTCAAACTTGCGCGTGATTTCGTCGGAGGCAGCGGGAAGCTTGCCGAGGACCACGCCGACGCGCTCTTCCTGCCGGCGGTCGTCGCGTTGCTCGGCATCGAGGAGGAGGAGGGGGAGGATGGCATCCATCAGAATCCGGTCGGCGCGGCTTCGGCCGATGCGCGACGATCCGCCGGGCGACCGCTGCTCGAAGCGAACGTGCTCGTTCCAGAACCCTGATGGCTCCTCCTCCTGGAACAGGAGACGAAGCATTTGTTTGGGTTTGTCGGAATCGAGCGCTTCCTTGAGCGATTCGAGTGTCTCGCAGGAAAGCAATCCCCCTGCGCTCTCGGGTGTCATCGGGGCGAGTAGGGCCGCCGCTTGCGCAATGCGCCGCGTGGGGAAATTGGCCGGGCGGAGCCGGAAATACTGCCACGCAACACTGCTCATAGGCCGCAGCTCCATTGTTTGCTGGAGGCGCTCAAACCGATCCCGCAGATCCACCACGTACTCAACGGAATGCCGATCGGTGTGCAGCATCTCGGCCAGATCGGGAAGCAAGCCGGAGACACCAAAGAGCAGTGCCTCCACGTCCGGGGCGTCGGTTTGGGAGCGGAGAAGATCGAGCGGAAGCCTCCGCGCCAACTCGGACATCGCGTCGGCGTTTTTGGCGTACCCGAGGGCGCGTAGTACAGCGTGGTAGATCAACTCATCGAGATCCTGATTCGGAGCGTCGGCGGCGAGCCTCGCCGCTTTCATCCGCACCCGCGCCAGAGCGAGCCGTTTCAGCCAGTTGTTTTTCACGTCCGATGGAACGGTGGGCCAGTGGGCCTCGCAGTAGAAATCCTTATGCTCCTGCGTGTAAAACCGGTGCAGGAGGCTCCGCAGCGAAGCGGTCAGGCGCGGGTAGAGGACAATCTCGGGGAGCAATGTTCCGTCTGCGCGGCGGAGCGTGCCGGTATGCCGATCCTCCAGCAACACCACGTGCAGCACCACCCGGTTGTAGTTGGCGTCCTCGTGATGGCGGTGCAGGAGCCACTCGCCGGAAGTGCGGTGGATCTCCACGTCGCCGGTCCAGTTAAGAACGCCGCCGGGTGCTGTTTCACTCTCGATTTGCAACCGGGCGCCTGTGAAATCAGGGCCACCGTTGTGGTTCAGCGTGCCAGGGTCTAGGATGGTGACGGACTCACCAACCGTTGTGCGCAGGTCGGTTGTGTTGAATTCGCGCGAGGCCCAGATGTCCTGCACCACGGCCTCCGGAATGCCCTGCACACGGGCGTCGGGTTCGAGTACGCGAAGCGGGAAGAGTGCGCCTTTGAAGGCAGTGGCGGGAGCATGCATGAACGGTGGGGATACCTGTTAGCCTTGTTAGACAGCTAGGCCCGCCATTCATAACCTCTCAACGAAAATATTTTTCGGCCCGTCAGGCAGGCAGCGTAGAAGCCAAATCCTTGGCAGCCTGCGCGGCCGCCTCGGCAAAGTCAGGCCCGCCGGAAGCGTACAGAATGCCCCGGCTGCTGTTGACGAGCACCGGGCCACCTGTATTGGCTTCCAGCACGGCTTCGGCGCTGCCTCCCTGCGCGCCCACGCCGGGGACGAGAAAGGGGGTTTGAGGATGCTCCGCGCGGAGCTCTGCCAGCAGTTCCGGCCGCGTCGCGCCCACCACGAGGCCGACCATTCCGGGGTGCTCTTCACCGACCTGGACCGCCATCCGTGCTACGTGCTTGTACACGGGTTCGCCATCCACCAGAAGCTGCTGAACATCAACCGCTGAAGTATTAGAAGTCGCCGCCAGCACGAACGCGCAGCGTTCCTCGTCCTGCAAAAACGGTACGACGGAATCTCGGCCCATGTACGGCGCCACGGTCACAGCGTCGCCGCCCAACTCGTTGTAGAGTGCATGCGCA
>JADFQN010000078.1 GCA_022561755.1 Bacteroidota bacterium | reverse complement strand
GAAATCGGCCCGTTCCGCCGCAACCTCCAGCGCGGCTACATCGAGCGCCTTCAGTACCTCATGGAGGAAGAGCCGTCCTCAACGGCGACCGGTTTTTTTCGATACTACATCGGCATCACATCGATCGACGTGAGCCAGTCGGACATCCGCCCGCTCGTTCGCGGCGAGCTGCAGGATCTTGCCGCGTCCATCCGCCAAGCCCTTCCGCATTACCGCAGCGACCGCACGACGCGCCTCCACCTCGAAGACGCGCTGGTGAGGATCGAGGATATCCTGGATCCGAAGGACTAGCGTGTAGTGCGTATTGCGTAAGATGCTGGTGGAGATGCCCTTACGCAATGCGGAATACGATCTATTATGTCCCATCCCGACATCCTGATCCTCGTCGGTACGCAGACGGGGAACTCAGAGGCCGTGGCGGAGGCCGTGGCCGAGCAACTGGGCGAGGCGCGTTTCACCTGCCACGTGGTGGATATGGCAGAGGCCTACCCCGAGATGCTGGCTGACTACCGCCAACTCGTGGTGGTGATGTGTACGTGGGCGGAGGGCACGTTTCCTGATAACACGGTTGAGTTCTACAATGCCCTCGTGGAGGTAAAGCCCGATTTGTCGCATCTCTCCTTCGGGATGATCGGCCTCGGCGACCACGACTACGATCCGTTCTACCTCACGGCCAATTACAAACTGGTGAAGACGCTGGAAGCGTGCGGTGCAGCCGCGGCGATTGAAATCCTCGACATAGACGGTACGCCGAAACCACGACACTTGAAATCTGCGAAGGCGTGGGCCGTGCGAGTGGCCGAGGCGCTTACCGGTGGATGGTAGGCGTGCCAGCTGAGCGCGTCGCATCAGGTAGGCGCAGCATGGTAGGGCGTGCTCGCCGAGCGCGCCGCAACAAATAAGCAAGTTTTTCCCGCGGACGCCTCGGCGAGGCGTCCCTACCCTCGGCAAGAACACGGAAGACTTGGGTCAGTAGCTCGTGTAGCCACTGCCGGCGTTGCGGCTGTAAAGGCCGACACTTCCGCTGCTGACTACGTCCACGGTGCAGAGCGCGCCGCGTTAAAAAAGTTGGTTTGAATGATCACGGACGTTGCGGTAGGGCGTGCTCGCCGAGCGCGCCGCGATGGGTAGGTTTGCGAGATCCAAAGACTGACTTGCCATGAGCCTTCCAGAGCGCAACACGCTACCCCACGATGTTCCATGGTGGGTCGAGGAAGGCGCTGCGTTTTTTATCACTATCAACGCGAAGGAACGCGGCCAGAATGTGTTGTGTAAGTCAGATATTGCACTGCATTTGTTTGAGAGCGTCGAGTTCAGAATCGAACAATTTCAGTGGGACATGCTTCTATTCTTGCTCATGCCCGACCATCTGCACATGATTGCACGGTTCAATTCTGAGCCTGGGTTGCGGAGGGTACTCGCGGATTGGAAGCGGTACACTGCTCGTCAATTCGGAGTTGCTTGGCAGCGCGATTTCTTCGATCACAGGTTGAGAAACGACAACGAGATCGAGCATAAGGCTGAGTACATCCAAATGAATCCGGTGCGGGCAGGCCTGGTCGAAGATCCAGAAGACTGGCCGTATGTGTGGATGTGGTAGGCGCGCTGAAATCCTGCGGGCGTCGCGGAAGGGCGTGCGCGCCGAGCGCGCCGCCATAAACATGCAAGTTCTTCCTGCGGACGCCTCGGCGAGGCGTCCCTACCTGGGAGGTCCTAATCCAGCCGCTCGTCAATCCGCGCGTTCAGCCAATCGCGGAGGGGCTCCAGCTTCACCCGCTTCACTACGTCGTGGGCGAAGGCGTAGAGGAGAAGCGCGCGGGCATCCTCGAACGAAATGCCCCGCGTACGGCAGTAGAACAGCGCGTCCAAGTCAATTTCGCCCGTGGTGGAGCCGTGGGAGCACTTCACGTCGTCGGCGAAAATCTCAAGCTCGGGTTTTGAATAGTGATCTGCGTCGTCCGAGAGCACCACCCCCTGGCTTTGCTGGTAGGCGTTGGTCTGCTGCGCGGCGCGGCGGACGAGCACTTTGCCGTTGAATACGCCCGTCGCGCGGTCGTAGATGATGCCCTTGTACAACTCGTTGGAGTTGCAGCCGGGCTTGGCGTGGTCCACGAGCGTGCGGTTGTCCACGTGCTGGTCGCCGCGTGCGATGTAGAGGCCGTTGAGGCTTGACTCGCAGTGTTCTCCATCCACAACGACGTTGACGTTGTTGCGCACGAGGCCAGAGGCGAACGTGAACGTCGTCGTCGAGAAAACGGAGCGATCCTGCTGGTACACCTGCGTGGTGTTGACCTGCGCGGCGTTGTCTCCCTCGTCCTCAACTCGGTAGTGGTCGATGACAGCATCCCGCCCGACGACGATCTCCGTGACGTGGTTTCCGAACGAGTTCACGCTGCCCGTCCGGGCATGGTGCGTTTCAATCACTCGCGCCTGACTGTTTTGCCCGAACACAAACAGGTGGCGGCTCTGGACGATAACCTCCTTATCAGCGTCGATGACGTGGAGGATGCGAATCGGCTGCTCGACGATTACGCCGTCCGGAACGTACAGGAACACGCCGTCCAGATCGAAGGCGGAGTTCAGTGCGACGAAGGAGTTTTCGCCGACCTCGGCGTAGCGGCCGAAGTGGGCCTGCATCAGTTCGGGATGCGCATCTGCGGAAGCGCGAAGGCTCGTGATGACGATCTCGCCCAGCCCGTCCAACTCCGAAAGCGACGGCTCGAAAACGCCGTTCACGACGACAATCGTGCGGCCGTCGAGGCCCGGGATGGAGTGCGAGGCCACGTCGTCCAGTGTGATGCGGAGTGCAACCGGATCGAAAAACGACACGTCGCTTGGAAACGCCTTACGGATGTCGGTGTGCTTCCATTCCTCGTCTCTCTTGGTCGGAATGCCAAGCGCCTCGAACGCATCGCGGCCGCGCCGACGCAGATCCGCGAACGGGCGCGGCGCGCCGTCACCACTGAAGACGCGGTCGTATTCCAGAAGCGCGCGGCTGTAGAAATCGGAGGTTGGTTTGAGCGTCAGCATAGGATGCGGTGACGTATCGCGTATTACCTGTAGTTCAGAAAGGGTCAGTCGGAATACGAAATACGTATTACGCGCTATGCAACAATGGCTTCGCCATTTTCTTCCTTGATCCAGTCGTAGCCCTTGTCTTCCAGTTCAAACGCCAACTCAGGCCCCCCTGATTTCACGATGCGGCCGTCAAGCAAGATGTGGACGAAGTCGGGGACGACGAAATTCAGCAGCCGCTGGTAGTGTGTGATGATGACGAACGAACGCTCGCTGTTGCGCATCTTGTTCACGCCGGCGGCCACCACGCGGAGGGCGTCGATGTCGAGGCCGGAGTCGGTTTCGTCGAGGATGGCGAGTTGCGGATCGAGCATCGCCATCTGGAAAATCTCGGCTCGCTTCTTCTCACCGCCGGAGAACCCCTCGTTGACCGAGCGCTGCATCAGCTTGTGGTCGAGGTTGACGAAATCGGCTTTCTCGCGCATCAGCTTGAGGAACTCGGCGACGTTCATGTCGCCCTGCCCGCGGTGCGCGCGAATCGAGTTGACCGCTGTTTTCAGGAACTGCATCGTGCTGACGCCCGGCAACTCTACGGGGTACTGGAACGCAAGGAAGAGGCCTTCGCGGGCGCGCTCCTCGGGGGCCATCTCGGTGAGGTCCTCACCTTTGAACGTGATGGTACCCTCCGTGATCTCGTAGTCCTCCTTCCCGGCCAGCACACAGGCAAGCGTGGACTTGCCGGAGCCGTTCGGCCCCATGATGGCGTGGACCTCGCCCGGCTTCACCTCCAGTGAGAGCCCCTTCAGGATCTCGTGATCCTCGACCGAGGCGTGGAGGTTACGAATTGTGAGCATGCTTCTTGAGTTTGAGATGCGAAGGGGCGTATAGTGATACGCCCGTACGGTCTTATTCGATCAGCCCTCAGCCGACCGATCCTTCCAGTTGCACGGACAACAGCTTCTGCGCCTCGACGGCGAATTCCATCGGCAGTTGGGCGAGGATCTCCTTCGCGTAGCCGTTTACGATCAGATTCAGCGCGTCCTGTTCGGAAATGCCGCGCTGCCGGCAGTAGAACATCTGATCTTCGCCAATCTTCGAGGTGGTTGCCTCGTGCTCTACTTTGGCTGTGGAGTTGTGGATTTCGATGTACGGGAACGTGTGCGCGCCGCACTGATCGCCTATGAGGAGCGAGTCGCACTGCGAGAAGTTGCGTGCGCCGGTCGCCTTCTTGTTTACGCGGACGAGGCCGCGGTAGGAGTTATCGGAGTGGCCCGCCGAGATGCCCTTCGAGATGATGGTGCTGCGGGTGTTCTTCCCGAGGTGGATCATCTTAGTGCCCGTGTCGGCCTGCTGGTAGTCCTTCGTGAAAGCCACCGAGTAGAACTCGCCGACGGAGTAGTCGCCTTTAAGAATGCAGGACGGGTACTTCCACGTGATCGCCGAGCCCGTTTCGAGCTGCGTCCACGTGATCTTGGAGCGCGCGCCCTCACAGAGGCCGCGCTTCGTCACAAAGTTGAAGATGCCGCCCACGCCTTCCGCGTTGCCGGGGTACCAGTTCTGGACGGTCGAGTACTTCACCTCGGCGTCCTTGTGGGCTATGATTTCAACGATGGCGGCGTGGAGCTGGTTCTCGTCGCGCATCGGCGCGGTGCAGCCCTCCATGTACGAGACGTAGCCGCCCTCGTCGCAGATGAGGAGCGTCCGCTCGAACTGGCCCGTGTTGGCCTCGTTGATGCGGAAGTACGTGCTCAACTCCATCGGGCAGCGCACGCCGGGCGGGATGTAGCAGAAGCTCCCGTCCGAGAACACGGCCGAGTTCAGCGCGGCGAACAGGTTGTCGGTGTAGGGGACCACCGAGCCCATGTACTTCTGCACGAGATCCGGATGATTCTCCACGGCGTCCGAGAACGAGCAGAAGATGACGCCGTGCTTCTCCAGTTCCTCCTTGAATGTCGTGGCGATCGAGACGGAGTCCATCACGGCGTCTACAGCCACGCCCGCGAGAGCGGCCTGCTCGCCGAGCGGGATGCCGAGGCGCGCGAAGTCGTCGAGGATCTCCTGGGGCACATCGTCTATCGAGTCGTACTTCGCCTTCTTGCCCGGCGCCGCGAAGTAGTAGGCGTCCTGGAAGTCGATCTCTGGCATCCTGAGGTGCGCCCATGACGGCAAGCCGCCTTCCTCCAGCATCTTCATGAACTGGTGGTAGGCCTTCAGGCGGTTTTCGAGGAGCCAGTCGGGTTCGCTCTTCTGGGCCGAGATGTACCGAACCGTGTCCTCCGAGAGCCCTTTCGGGGCTTTCTCGTAGGCGACGTCGGTTACGAAGCCGTACTTGTAACCTTCCTCTGCGACGTCCTCGAAGAAGTCGTGCTCGGTATAGGTTGGCATGGGGAAATTGACGCGGAAAGGAGTGTAGGGCGATACACTACGCGTGTGTGGCGGTTCCCGTCTTGTGGATGTCCATGAAGCCTTCACGCAGGCGGAAACCGGAGCCGCGTTTGCATGTTAGGAAGACAAAATCTAAATAATCGCCGAGCTCCGATAAAGTTTCGTTATAGACTCTCCCCCTTACCAAGGGGGAGTACCGCGAAGCGGGGAGGGGGTTGCCGCAATCAACTCTTTTGCTCGCTCCTTCGACCACCCCCAACCCCTCTTGTCCAGGAGTCGAATTGTTGACGCTATGCAAACCACAACCCCCGCCATCCAGATCACCGAAGCCGCCGCGAGCCGCCTCCGCGAGGTGGCCGTGAGAGAGAACGTCAATCTCGACGAATCGTATGTCCGTGTAGCCGTGGTAGAAGGCGGCTGCTCCGGCCTCACGTACGACCTCGGCTGGGACACGGTGAAGGGTGAATCCGACACCGAGCTTGAGGAGCAGGGCCTGCGCGTCATCATGGACCGCAAGAGCTTCCTCTACGTGGAAGGCTCCACGCTCGATTTCTCCGACGGCCTCGAAGGCCAGGGCTTCCACTTCCACAACCCGCAGGCCTCACGCACTTGCGCGTGTGGAGAGTCGTTTTCGTTGTAGAGGCTCAGGATATTGAGAGGCCCCGCTTCGCCGGGATGACTATCTGTTCGTTGTATATATTGTTGGCGCACCCGTCGAAGGATATTCCGCTATCAGGATCTGACCGTCATGGTATTCTCGTGCCTCACCTCACCGCGCAATCTGGCTTCTGTTGCGTTGGGTATGGCGCTGCTACTCCCTTCAGCAGCAATGGGGCAAAACATCGAGTTTCCTGAGGTGCCGTTTGAATGTGGCCCTGTCGACTGGGAGCAAATTGGCTTCCAGGTTCAGCCTGGTGGCCAAGAGCTTGGCCTCCTCTTCGACGCCGTCGGAGACTGTGAAGGCTACCGTGCCTCTGATGGGGACAGTCATGGCGTTTTCGTGGTCGTCCTTGGTCCTGGCAGTTGGACATTTGTTTATCTCTTCGAGATGACGATGCCTGCAGGTGTCTCAGACCTCTCCCACATGTGGGCGCGGGCTGACCAGTCTCTCTTTGGACCGTTTCTGGGTCCTTCTGCCTGCTACGCAAGGGCGGAAACGTTGAATCTTGATGCAGGCGGATTCCACACGCTCTTCGAAATCCCCTCGGGAACCGGAGAAGTGAATGAGAAATTTATTTTCTCTCTCACCGAAGGCATAGAGCCTGGAGATCGTTTCACTCTTCGTTTTACTGTCAACGATAAGGACATGACTGACGGCATAGAGTGTCCCCTTGCCTTCCTTGCCGATCAGGTCCTCGAAGACTTGGGGGCAATCCCAGTCGCCAACGAGGACGGACCAACGGTGGAACTGCCGCAGAGCACCACGCTTCGGCCGGCGTATCCCAATCCGTTCAACCCGTCGACCACGATCCCGTTTGAGCTTGCCGAAGCCGGCGAAGCCACACTTGCAGTATTTGATGGGCTAGGCCGCTACGTCGGCACGCTAACGAGTGGTTACAAGAGTGCAGGCCGCCATGAGGTTGCATTTGAAGCGGAGAGCCTGCCGTCAGGCGTGTACGTCTACCAGCTAAAGGCCAACGGCGCCGTCCGCCACGGCAGTGTTACGCTGGTGCGGTAGGAAAAAAGTCCCCCTTTCAAGGGGGTGCCCGAGGCACGAGGGCGGGGGATGTCGGATTGGCTAGGTGCTGCATAGCATTCTGCGGCAACACCCCTCCGCCTCGCAAGCTCGGCACGATCATCCCCGCGCTGGCCTCGCTGCGCCGCAAGGCGCCGCCCCTGAAGGGAGGACTAATTGTCCCCCTTTGAAGGGGGTGCCGGAGCGAAGCGGAGGCGGGGGATGTCGGCCAGGCTACATTCGCCACGTAACCGATAACTTGCAAAGATGCTACGCCGCAAGATCATTCCCTACAACCCGGCCTTAAAACCCCTCGCCCGGAAGTTGAGAAAAGAAGGCACGCTGGGAGAAGTCGTGCTCTGGAATGAACTGAAAGGAAAGAAGTTGTGCGGAGTGTCGTTCTACCGCCAGCGCCCAATTGATGAGTACATCGTCGATTTCTTTTGTCCTGAACACGTGCTTGCCGTCGAAGTTGATGGTTCCAGCCACGGGTTTCGGGGCGAGGAGGACCTTGAGCGACAGGCGCGACTTGAATGTCTTGGTGTGACGTTTCTCCGTTTTTCGGAAAAGGACGTACGTAGCGATCTGCCTGCGGTGGTAGAGGCCATTCGGTACTGGCTGGAGGAGCACGGCGCTTGAATTGCGGCATCACGCCATTCCGACATCCCCCACCGCCTTCGGCGGCACCCCCTTCAAAGGGGGACTTTGGGTTACTCAACTTCAGCAATACCGCCGCCCTTCTCGCAGATGACTACGTTGGGGGATCATCTAACTAGACTTTCCCCTAGAATCCGCAGCACGGGAACGATTTGGTGGCGTCATTGTGCAGCGTCCGTTCTGACCGCTTTAGTCTCCATGCTCGAATTTATCAGCCAACCGTGGCCGTGGTACGTGGCCGGGCCCATCATCGGCCTGATGGTGCCGGCACTGCTGTATGCCGTCGGGAAGCCGCTCGGTGTTTCGTCTAGCCTGCGCCATACGTGCGCGGCCACCTTTCCCGGCCGTTCCGAGTATTTCAAGTACGACTGGAAGACGCAGGGTGGCTGGAATCTCACGTTCGTGCTCGGGATCTTCGCCGGCGGCATCGTGGCGGGAACGTTTTTGGGCGGTGGTGATTCCGTGGCCATTTCGATGGCCACGCGGGCGGACCTCTCGGCGATCGGCCTTACGGATTTCTCCGGGTACATCCCGGTCGAGTTGCTTTCGTGGTCGGCTCTAGGTTCTCTCCCCGGATTCATCTGCCTCGTCCTCGGAGGCTTTCTGGTCGGCTTCGGCGCTCGGTACGCGGGCGGATGTACGTCGGGCCACGCCATCTCCGGGCTGGCCAACTTCCAACTGCCGTCGCTCATCGCCGTCCTCGGATTCTTCGCAGGCGGCATGCTCATCACGTACTTCGTTCTTCCGTACCTGATTTAGTTCTCGTCTGATGACTACGACAGATTCTTCGTTACCACAGATCAAGCCGATCCACTACGTCGTGTACGGCCTGTTGGGTGTGATCTTTGGGATCACGCTAATCAAGTCCGAAGTCGTTTCCTGGTTTCGCATTCAGGAGATGTTCCGCTTCCAGGCCTTCCACATGTACGGCGTGATAGGCTCGGCCGTGGTCGTGGCGGCCATCTCCATCCTCCTGATGAAACGCTTCGGCGCCTATGATGTACACGGCCGGCCGGTTTCCGTCGCGCCGAAGGCCATGAACCGGGGCCTGAATGTGAGCATTGGCGGACTGTTGTTCGGGTTCGGATGGGCGCTGACGGGTGCATGTCCGGGTCCGCTCTTCGCACTCGTCGGAAGCGGATTCAGTGTGATGATTGTGGCGCTCCTGAGTGCCCTCGTCGGTACGTGGACGTACGGGCAACTCAAGTCCCGGCTCCCTCATTAACCTCCTCGGAAAACGCTCCTGCCATGCTGTTTCGCCAGCTTTTTGATCCGCACCTCGCGCAGTACGCCTACCTCATCGGGTGCCAGAAAACGAAGGAAGCCCTGCTGATCGACCCCGAGCGCGACATCGGCCGCTACGTAGAGGCGGCGGCCTCTGAGAACTTGAAGATTGTGGCCGTCGCCGAGACCCACATCCACGCTGATTTCCTCTCGGGCGTGCGCGAGTTTGCGGCGCAGCACGGCGTCAAAGCCTACCTATCCGACGAAGGCGACGCCGACTGGAAATACGGCTGGGCCGATGACGAAGGGCTCGATGTGCAGCTCGTCAAGGACGGCGACACGTTCAATGTCGGCAACATCAAGGTGGAGGTCATCCACACGCCGGGCCACACGCCCGAGCACATCTGCTTTTTGATCACCGACGAGGGCGGAGGCGCGAGCGAGCCGATGGGCCTGGTCTCGGGCGATTTCGTTTTCGTAGGAGATCTCGGCCGGCCGGATTTGCTGGAATCCGCCGCAGGAGTGGTCGGCGCCCGCGAGCCTTCTGCGCAGGCGTTGTTTGAGTCCGTGCAGAAGCTGAAGACGATGCCCGAGTACCTGCAAGTCTGGCCGGGGCACGGCGCGGGGAGTGCATGCGGCAAGGCGCTCGGCTCCGTTCCGCAGACCACGCTGGGCTACGAACTCCGCCACAACGCGTCCATCCTATCGGCGAGGGAAGGCGAGAGCACGTTCATAGATTTCATCCTCGACGGCCAGCCGGAGCCGCCGCTCTACTTCGCGCGGATGAAAAGGGAGAACAGGGAGGGCCCGGCGTTGTTGGGAGCGCTTCCAAAGCCGCGGCGTGTTTCCGTGAGCGGCATCGAGGATGAAGCCGTAGTCATTGATACACGAACCAAGGCCGAGTTCTACGAAGGCCACCTGGTGGGATCGCTTCTCGCGACGTTCGACAAGAGCTTCCCTACAGTCGCCGGTTCGTACGTGATGCCCGGCAAGGCCATGTACCTCGTCATCGACGAGGAGAACGTGGGCGCAGCCGTCCGCGATCTTATCCGGATCGGCCTCGACGACGTGCGCGGTTTCATCACACCGGAAGACCTCGGTTCAGCCGAACTCAGCAAGATAGAGGTCATCCGCTTCGACGACTTGGCCGCCCGGATAGCCGATCCTTCCGTGTGCGTGGTGGACGTGCGCCGCCAGGACGAAGTGGACCTGGGCTTCGTCGCCGGGTCTATCCACATCCCCTATGTTCGGTTGCTGGCGCGGCTGGATGAACTCCCCACTGACAAAACCCTTCTCGTGCATTGCCAGAGTGGCATCCGCAGCGCCGTCGCCGCCGCGTTGCTGAACGCCTCCGGTTTCGACGCCGTGTTTGTGGACGACCACTTCCGGAATTGGAAGGCGCCGGTGAAGGGTGAGGAGAGCGTGGCTGTGTAGCCTACATTGCAAATCAATACCGTGCGCATCTATCGGAAGATCTGGCTTTTGGACCTTGCGCACCGGGCACGAGTACATTTAACTACGACAGGAACGCTGTGGATTGAATGGGAACAACGATTAAAACGTCATCCTCCCTTACTGGCTCGCACGAAGCGCGCCGGCCACGAATGAGTGAGGAAGTCCGTCGTGTGGTTGAGCAGGTGGTTGCCGAGGTGCAGCCGCTTCGCATCATTCTCTTTGGCTCTCGAGCGAAAGGGACGGCCCGCACAGACAGCGATATTGATCTGCTCGTCGTTATGCCCGACGGCACGCCGGCGCTGCCAACGATGCAGCGGCTCTATCGCTCCATTAACCACGCCGACGCCGCAGTGGACTACCTCGTTGCTTCCCCCGACGTGCTCAAGCGTCACGCCGACAACATTGGGCTTGTGTACAAAGAGATTCTTCGAACCGGGCAGGAGGTCTATGTCTCTCGCTGAATCTGGAAGTTCGCCAGATCGGCTCCGCTACGCACGAAGCGACCTCATCCTGGCTGAGTCGAATCCACCCGCGGGTGTACTGCTGGAGGCGCTTTGCTTTCATGCCCAGCAGGCGGCCGAGAAGGCCATCAAAGGTGTGATGATTCATGTTGGTGTGGAGCCTCCATTCATTCACGACATCAACAGGCTGCTCAATATTCTGGCCCCGACCCTGAGCTTTCCTGAAGCGGTCAGCGCCTCAGCCGGATTAACCCCCTACGCGGCAATCAGCCGCTATCCCGGTGATGTCGTCGTGATCGGAGCGACTGAATGGCAAGAGGCCGTGGCCCTTGCCCGTGCAGTGGTCGAGTGGGCGGAGTCGGTGATTGAGGGGCCGGGGGCGGTCTAAGTGTTTCATGGTATCAGTGGTTCACGATTGCTGAGTGTTCGTTCCTGTGTCCCTTCCGTAGATTCTGCTCCACCACAATGTTTGCATAGATGCAAGTCGAAGCCCCCATCATCCGCGCACCGCGCGGCACCACACTCTCGTGCAAGGGATGGCATCAGGAGGCCGCGCTGCGCATGCTGATGAACAACCTCGACCCGGAGGTGGCCGAGCGGCCCGACGAGTTGATCGTCTACGGCGGCGGCGGCAAAGCAGCGCGGAACTGGGAGGCCTACCACAAGATTGTGGAGACCCTTCGGCGGCTCAAAAACGACGAGACGCTCCTCGTGCAGAGCGGCAAGCCGGTCGGGGTGTTCACCACGCACGAGGAAGCGCCGCGCGTGCTCATCGCCAACGCGCACCTCGTGCCCAAGTGGGCCACGGACAGCGAGTTCCGCCGCCTCGACGCCCTCGGCCTCACCATGTACGGGCAGATGACTGCCGGCTCGTGGATCTACATCGGCACGCAGGGCATCCTGCAGGGCACGTTCGAGACTTTTGCGGAGTGCGCACGCCAGCACTTCGGCGGCACGCTGGCCGGGCGGCTGGTGATTACGGCCGGGCTGGGCGGGATGGGCGGCGCGCAGCCTCTTTCCGCTACCATGAACGGGGCGGCATTCCTGGGGGTCGAGGTCGATCCGGAGCGCATCCGGCGACGCGTGGAGACGGGCTATTGCGACCGAATGGAAACCGATCTGGATGCAGCGCTGGAGGCCGTTCTCGGTGCGAAGGAAAGGGGAGAGGCGCTCTCCATCGGGCTGGTGGGGAACGTGGCCGAGGTGCTGCCCGAGTTGGTCCGTCGCGGTGTAGTGCCGGATGTTCTCACCGACCAGACCAGCGCGCACGATCTGATCAACGGCTATCCCCCCTCCGGCTGGACCGTCGCGGAGTGGGAGTTGGCCTGTCGGAATCGTCGGCAATGAGTATTTTTAGAGAGTTCTTCGGTTCCACTATCATGAACCTGTCGTTATCCAAAAATTCACCTGAATATAAATATTAAATATACTTAATTATTTCTGTCACGAAATTTGCTATTTTTATGTCGTAATTTTTAGGACATAAAGTTATTGGGGAGTTATTTGGGGTGTCAGTCAACTAATTTGTTTTTGATTGCGTAACGGATGATTTCCGCGTTGGAATGCATATTCATTTTCTCTAAGACACGAGTGCGATATGTGTTAATGGTGCTCAAGCTTAGAGAAAGTTCGTGGCATATTTCATTCATGGTTTTTCCTGCCCCGATCAGTTGAAAAACCTGGAATTCACGATCGGATAAATATTCATGCTGCGGCTTTTCACTGTCGTCGGCTAAATCAAATGCCAATTTCTCTGCCAACTCCTGGCTTACATATTTTCCGCCGCTTTGGACTTTTCGGATGGCTTTGACCAATTCATCCGGTGCGCTTTCTTTGGTAATATAGCCTGCGGCGCCGGTCTTCAAGGCTCTGATTGCAAAGCGCTCTTCCGGATGTATGGTTAAAATCAGCACCTTGATTTTAGGTCTGATTTCTCGCAAATCTTTCAACAAATCCAGACCGCTTTTGCCCGGCATGTTGATATCCAGCACGATCACATCGCATTCGTTATCCCGGATCAAATCTAAAACTTCACCTGCGTTTTCTGCCTGACCAACGACCGTCATGCCTAGTTCTTTAGCAATAAGCTTTTCGAAGCCCTGTCTTATTAAGTAGTGATCGTCTGCAATTAAAATTCTTATCATAGGAATCTACTTCTGATAAAAAAAAATCCTTTCGTCATTCTTCCCTTTATCCCTACCCCAATAAAGATAGCCCATTTATTTTTTAAGTCAATCAATTTAGGAGTTTGGTGAAATAAAAGAGGGCTCATTTGATCGGTATCCTTGCCTTCACCGTCGTTCCTTTTCCATCTGCCCCATTAACCTCGACTTCTCCTCCGAGCATCAAAGCGCGTTCTTTCATCCCCAATAAGCCGAAGCTTTTGGACTTATCTCCTATATCTGAGGAAATGCCAACGCCATTATCGGTGACCTTCAGAGAAAATATGCGCTCTTTTTTCTCGATATTGACGTCCACCTGGGTGGCTCTGGCGTGTCGAGTTATGTTGGTCAGTGCTTCTTGAAAAATTCTAAAAAGAGCCGTTGAAGTATTCTTGTCAACTTTAATCTTCTTGATGTTTGATTTGAATTTTATATCGATTCCGCTGCGGGATTTGAATTCTTGTGCTTGCCATTGCAAGGCCTCTATCAGGCCAAGGTCGTCGAGTACTTCAGGCCGTAAGTAGCGGATGAGTGACCGCACTTTGTGGACGGTCTCGTCGATAAAGATTTTCAAATCGTTGATGGAACGTAAGTGATCTGAATCTTTTTTTTTGCCAGACTGGATTTGTTTCTCCAGGAAAGTTAAGTCCATTTTGAACGCAGTTAAATCTTGTCCAAGCTCATCGTGCATTTCTCTGGCAATCGTGGTTCTCTCTTCTTCACGAACGGATTGTAAGTGAGTTGCCAGTGCTCGCAGTTGTTTGCTGGTTTTTTGCACGGCCTTTTCCGCTTCCTTACGCTCAGTAACGTCTTGAACAAAACCAACAATTTTTTTGAGATTGCCATGATCATCTAGAGTGGCTTCGCCGTCTACCAAAACAACTTTTTCAGTCCCGCCCGGGCAGAGAATCCGGTACTCAATGCGCTGAACTTTCTTGTTAACTATAGTCTGTTCAATGGCCTCCTGGATTTTTTTTCTGTCATCCAGGCGGGTTAATTCTACGACTTTTTCAATTGTTGGCTGAAAGGTATTCTTATCGACTCCGTAAATCCGGAACATTTCGTCGGACCAAATCAGGCTGTTTCCCAGTACATTCCACTCGTAGCTGCCAATTTCGGAGATTTCCTGAGCCTTCTTAAGTATTGCTTCGCTCTGAATCAGAGCTGCCTGAACCGTATCCCGTTCCTGTTCCCGCTTTTGAATCTGTTCGAGCATGCTGTTGAATCCGTCATAGAGCTCTCCGATTTCATCGTCTCGCGGTTTTTGAACGCGG
>JADFQN010000077.1 GCA_022561755.1 Bacteroidota bacterium | reverse complement strand
CCTCTTGCCCGATCTCAGAGTTGAGAAATAGTCAACGAATCACCGATTCGCCTGCGATTTCGCGCCTTGATCTCAACCGAGATGCGCTCCCCGACAAGTCGGGGCAGGCTGTCTCGGCAACAGAGCACGTAATTCAACAGCCTCATAAGAGGCTGTTGAAAAACCCATGTTTTGGGCGGGAGTTGGCTTTGTTAGGCGGCAAGCCTGAGGCAAGACGGCGAAGCGGCTTTTTGCAAGAAGCAGGTTTGCGGAAGGCTCCGGATTGCCACTGGACGTAAAGAAGCTTCTGTGAGGGTCTGCAGAAGATGAATCAGCGCAAGTTCGAGAGCGTCAAGCCTTGCGGCCAGCGCCTGCTTCACCGTCCCGATGCCCATCAGCGTGCGCAACAGCAGCGACAGGTTGCAACTCAACGCTTGAATCAAGTTTCGCTTCCGCACGTTGCGCTGCGCGCGCAGGGTGGTCTTGCGGGCGCCCCCGCTATCGAGCACGTGCGCAAAACTCCGCTCGACGTACTCCGCCCGACGTCTCATCAGCACCCTGCCATCCTTCGTCTCCACCGCTCGCCGCGCGGCGATGACCGCCGCGCGCTGCGCCTCGCTCAACCGGCCCGGATTCCTGTTCTCGATGCGATCCGGCACCACGGTCTCGATGCCCGAGGCCTGAAGGCGCCGCAACTGCTCCGTATCGTAATAGCCCTTGTCGGCTGTGATGCTCTCGATGGTGATCTGCTCGCCCTCGCCGGTCTGCTCGCCAATGGCCGCCCTCATCCGCTCCTGGATGTTCTCCACACGCCGGGACAGATCCGCCGTGTCGCCCTGATTGCCCGGCAGCACGTCCGCGTCCACGATGGCGCCCGTCTCCAGATCTAGGGTGTGCTCAACCTTGTACATCAGCTTTGTCGTGCCCTGCTTCGTCTTGCCGATCTTCGCATCCGGATCGTGCGGGTTGTGCCATTCGTCGTTCGAGAGCTTCTTGTCCTTGCGCCTGCGGTCGAAGCGCCGCACCGCTGCCTCATCCTCAGCATCAACACCCGCCTCGGCGGCCAGCGCCCGCACGTACGCGGTGTAGGATTCGCCGCTGAGTCGCTGCTCGAGCGTGCGCATCGAGGCATTGGCCTCCAGCTTCGAGGCGTCGATGCCGAGCTTCTTGCCGCGCAAGAGCCCGTGCCGCTTCAGAGCCCGCAGCACCAGGGCGAAGACCTGCTCGTAGACCTCCGGAGCGAGGCGTTGGCGGATGACGGCGCGCGCTCGAATGATCCGGTGTGCCCTCGGTCAGCTCGTAATGGAGAAAGCTCCGGATCGAGAGCGAGTCCGCGCAACGAGCCGCGATGGCTCGCTCGCTAGACAGGTTCTCGAAGAACCCGATCCGGACGGATACCCGTCCGAGCAGCATCTTAAAGTAGACAAGCGGATCGATGCCGGGGCGGCCTCGACCATGCGAATCGTAGAACGGGCGGCAGAGCGAGCGAACCTGCTCGGGGAAGCCCATCGCGACGAGCGCCTTATCGAACCTGGTGTAGAACGAATTGGCGGGCGTCGAGACGATCTCCTCGGTCGCAATCCAGAGCGACTGCTGCGCCGGCTTGGCCTTCGGATAAAACATCGGCAGACGGGGGACAGAAAAACAGCACGACGACAACAAAATAACAGCGCGAACCCACGAACATGGAATATTTCAACAGCCTCTTAGGAGCCTGTCTGACTAAGGACGGATCTACTGCGGCGGTGATAAATCGGCCCATTTCTTCGGTCTTTTTCGTTATCCCGCAGTACTGCGGGACGCCTTAAAAGATCGAAGAAATGCCCTCGATTCCTCGCGCGCCTCCCTGCCGAATCGAGAACAACTGCATTTGGGGCGGCGAAGTGGTAGCGACTGGTACTAACGGCGAAGGCCCGTATTCTCTCAGCCGCGACTACATGCTCGTTCGGCTCGCGATGCGTATTCCCGGCTCGTTCAATGTTAGGTATGCGGGGTGGTCTCTGGAGGAAACCGTGCCGGAATCGGCGACCGTCATCGGGCATCCAAACGGTATGCCGATGACCATCGCCAACGACCACGACCCCATTGAGCACAACGACCGCTGCGACCGGCAAGGAATGATGTGGAGGCTATCTGTCGATGAAGGCCAGCTGATTATTGGGCATTTCGGTTCGCCTGTGCTCGATGCAAACCAACGGGTCCGCGGCAATCTGCTCACCGGAGCGAGTTGCACCGGCAACAGCCGCTCGTGCGCATTTTCGCTGCGGTACAACTGGACGTTCGGGCCACCCGGATCGCGCCTGATTGATCACCTTCCAGGTGGCGACACGCGCGTTCTGTCCGTACCGAGCAGGTAGCGGGCCGACGCGGTCATGGTGCTCTATGGTGTACCGCTGCTACGTGCAGGCGCGCGCTTCGCGTTAGCTTGTTGGTATAAACCTGATACGGCTCCTCGCCCCCCAACCGCACTGCCGCCATGAACCGCCTTGTTGTCCTTTTACTTTCCGCTGTATTTCTCGTTGCTTCCGGCTGCGCGTCCAACCGCGGCCTCGCCGAGCAGCAGAGCGACCTCGACCGCCTCCGAACCGAAAACGAATCGTTGCAAAACGACTTGACCTCGGCCTTTGAACTGCTCGAGCTAACGCGCTCGGAGTACCAGTCCAGTCAGGCCCGTGTGGCCGAGTTGGAGCGGGCGCTCAGCCTGCAAAGCAGCCGCTCCGGCGAACGCGGCGAAACCGTGGCCATGCTTCCTACCGACATCTTTTTTGAAAGTGGAAGTGCGTTACTCACACCGGAAGGCATCGCTGGTCTTGTGGAGGTGGCCGCGAGGCTACACGCAGAGTATCGTGGAAAGACCATTCGGGTAGAGGGCTATACGGACGCCAACCCCATCGGCGAAAACCTGCAAGCACAGTACCCGAGCAACTGGGAGCTGTCCGCCGCGCGCGCCGCGATGGTAGCCCGGCACTTGCAGTGGACGCACGAGTTCGACGGCAGCAACATGGAGGTCGTTGGGCTCTCCCAGTACCATCCGGTGGCCACGAACGACACCGCCGAAGGCCGCGAGCAGAACCGCCGCGTCCGCATTGCGGTGATGGCCGACTAGCCATGCCGGACATTCCTATCCCGGACGACAACGATGCACTCCTAGCGGAATGCGAGGTGGAGACGTTTCGCTCCGGCGGGCCGGGAGGGCAGCACGCCAACAAGGTGGAAAGCGGCGTTCGGCTGACGCACACGCCGTCCGGGGTTGTGGTGACGAGCCGGGCCTCGCGGCGCCAGCACCGAAACAAACAGTTGGCGTTGGAGGAGCTGCGGAGACGGTTGGTCTCCCTCAACAAACCAAAGAAGAAGCGGATTGCCTCGAAGCCTACTGCGGCCTCCAAACGAAAACGCCTCGACGCAAAACGGCGCCGAGGCGAGGCGAAAGCGAAACGGAGAAAACCTGCGGCCGACGAGTGATTTGCCGGCGTTAGGAGGCTGTTGAAACACGTCATCCTGCCTGCGACGGCGCCTCTCGGCCGATCTCTTCGTTGCGAGATGCTCCCCGAATCACCGATTCGACTACGATCTCGCGCCTTGATCTCAACCGAGATGCGCTCCCCGACAAGTCGGGGCAGGCTGTCTCGGCGACAGAGCACGTAATTCAACAGCCTCCTAGTGCTCAATATCCAGCAGCTCGACGTCGAAGATCAGGGTGGCGCAAGGAGGAATGGCCACCGAGCCATCAGGATTGCGCTGGCCATCCGGACCATAGCCCATCGTTGGTGGGATCGTGAGTTCGCGGCGTCCACCGATCTTCATCCCTACAATACCCTCACGAAAGCCAGGAACTACCTGATCCAGCGAAAACTGCACGCTCTCGCCGGAATCGAACACCTCTCCATCCTCAAAACGGCCCTCGTAGTTCACCATCACCACGTTTTCGCGGACAGCCTCAGGCCCGTCGCCAAGCTGTTGCTCTACAATAATCAGTTCGCTCTCGTCTTCGCAAAACGTCGGAGCGACCTCAGAAATGAGCTCTTCGGAAGTTGGCTCGGCAGCAGGGTCGGCCTCGTCGTTTCCGCAACCTGCGAAGAGGAAAAGCGAAAGGGCGAGCAGGAAGAATGAGCGCATGAGAAGGTGCGAGTTAGAGAAAAGGAGCGCGAAGATACAGGCTTGCGGGCGGGCCGGCCTTTACGAAATCTCTATGGGCGCAAGGCCGAGCGCGTCTGGATCGATGGCTGCGATGTGCCGGCGGAGGCTGTCGTAGCCAAGACGCTTTTTAGCCTTCTTCCACGACATCCACTCTACGGCCTCGATGCCTTCCTTTTTCTGCGGCGTGAACTCGGTCTGCGTCGTCTCCATCGCGTACCAATGCGTTGTCTTGACGGCGAAACGCATTTTCCGAGGCAGAATGTATCCGTGGAGGGAAACGCCCAGTGGCTGCAGGAGCGTGATCGATTTCTTTTTGATGCCCACCTCTTCGCTCACCTCGCGGATTGCTCCTGTTTCGGGCGTCTCTCCTGGATCGAGCTTGCCCTTCGGCAAATCCCACACACCCCGCCGGAAGATGGTGAGCACCTTCAGGTTGCCTTTGGGCGTCCTTCGGATCACATATCCTCCGGCGGCTTCTACGGCTAGCGGAGGCCGGTAGGGCTTCAGGTTCAGGATGGCGTGCGGCGCAATGTGATGGGCCGTTGGGGGGTGAACCCGCGCATAAGCGATCCGCGACGGATCGAGAACGAGGACATGGCCGCGGCGGCCATCGGGAGCCCGACACGTTGCCTCCGCCTGCTCCAGTGTCCGATGAAGAGCGAAGGGTTCGCCGTTACCGAGAAGACCCTCCTTTGCCAGTCGTTTGAGAGATTTCTCGAAGGTGCAGTAGAAAAGGAGCACAGGAACGAGTTGTGTTGCGTAGTACGTGTTGCGTATTCAGTAACGAGCAACGGGCCTGCCGGCCTGTGGCACGCCGCTGCGAACGTAATCACGTTCTTTAGGCGGCTTTCTTTTCGTGATACACACGTCAGGCAATAGCTGGAAGTTCGCTTAAAGTGCCTCGCTCGACACGAAATACTCGCAACGCGCACCGTTTCATGGCCTCGTATGATTTCGACCTGATTGTGATCGGTGGCGGAGCCGGTGGACTCGTGACGGCGGGCATTGCAGCGAACGCAGGCGTCAAGACGATGCTGATTGAGCGAGACCGGCTCGGCGGCGACTGCACGTGGACGGGCTGCATTCCGTCGAAATCGCTGCTCCACAGTGCAGAGGTTGCCCAGACGGTCCGCACGGCCGGGCTGTTCGGAATCAACGCGGAAGAGGTCTCTATTGATTTCGGAGCAGTGATGGAGCGCGTCCGCCGCATCCGCGAAGAGGTCTACGGAGACGCCGACGACCCGGCGATATATGAGGGCTTTGGTATTGAAGTCGTGGATGGTTCGGCGCGGTTTGCTGATCCGCACTCCTTGGTGATCGAAACGGCGGATGAAACACGCCGGGTCACCGGCCGCCTGTTCGTTATTGCTACCGGCGCGCGGGCAACCGTTCCTCCGATCCCCGGACTTGACGTCGTTCCGTTTCTCACGAACGAAACCCTCTTCGAATTGGAAGAGCAACCTCAGCGACTGGTGATTATCGGGGGAGGGCCCATCGGAATCGAGATGGCTCAGGCGTTCACTCGTCTCGGCACGGAAGTGACGGTCGTGGACATGCTTGGCCGCATCCTCACCAAAGACGACGCCGATCATGCCGAGATGTTGAAAGAAGTGCTCGAATCCGAGGGCGTGCGGTTTGTACTCGGTGCCAGCGTGAACAGAGTTGATGAGGACAACGCGGAAATAGCCGTGCATCTGGCGTCGAGGGATGTGCTGAACACGGATGCTCTGCTTCTCGCAACGGGGAGGCAGGTTAACGTAGAAGGCCTCGGGCTGGAGGAGGCAGGCGTGGCATTCACCGAACTCGGCATAACCGTCAACGAGAAGTGCCGCACGTCGCGCCGCCACATCTATGCCGTCGGCGATTGCACGGGCGAGTACCAGCTCACGCACATGAGCGAGCACATGGCGAAGGTGGCCGCATCCAACGCCGTGCTGAAGGTGCCGATGAAGATCGACCGGAAGCACGTGCCGTGGGTGACGTTTACCTCGCCCGAAATCGGCCAACTCGGTAAAACGGAGCCACAACTCCGCGACGAAGGGGCGAAGTTCGAGGTCTACCGCTTCCCCTACACA
Organism: Bacteroidota bacterium; assembly: GCA_022561755.1. Classification (GTDB taxonomy): domain Bacteria; phylum Bacteroidota; class Rhodothermia; order Rhodothermales; family Rubricoccaceae; genus JAHEJB01. Next base: position 8,231 of record JADFQN010000077.1, on the reverse strand, counting down.
AAGGTGGATCGTGCGACCACGGACGGCAAAACCACTGGGCAGATCAAGGTGTTCGCTACGAAGTGGCGCGGTAAGATCCTCGGCGTGAGCATCCTCGGCGAGCGGGCCGGCGAGCTCATCAGCCTCTACGCCGTCGCGATGCGCAACGGCGTCTCCCTAAAAGCCCTCGCCGATACCATCCACCCCTACCCATCGTACGGCCTCGCCGCGCGCCGCGCCGCCGACCAGTGGTACGCCCGGCTGCAATCCCCGTGGGCTATCCGCCTTCTGCAACGTGTATTCCGTTACCGCGGGCAGGTGCCACCGGAGCCCGATCCGGAGAGGATTATGTGAGGAGTTGGAAAGGCCGAAGAGAAGAGCACACTCCTGAGTGTGGCTGATTAGTTGATTCGGTCGAACTCAAGCGCAAATTTCGTCGAATGTTTCCGAGCCTTATAGAGTGGGACGGTCACTCCGCCACTACCCAGTGCGGAAAACACCCCGGTAATGTCGCTGTCATCTGCCCTGCATCCGAAGATGACCTCCGCTACAACCTCCCTTCCTAGTGCTAGCGCAGTGTCGGGATGATCCCAATACATCAATCTATACTCTTGCTCATAACTCCAATGAATTGACTTGGTTGTTACAAGTTTCATCAAACCGTCTTGCCAGTCATCTGAAAGCATCGTTTCGTAGAATCCTAGCCTTGGCATCTCTTCTGAATACTCAATCTTCACCAAATCCAAGAGGCTTTGGTTGGTCCCAACGAACTCTTGTTGCCAGCGTTCGATAACATGCGAGTGGAAACCGATGCAGAATCCTGTGTGATTGTCAGAATAGTGGGCCCACATCAAAAGGTCGTCGTACACAGGCGTAAGGCAGCAGATACCGAATGCCGTTTCGTTTTGTCTCTGCTGAGATTGTTGAAACTGCTGACTACGGTTCGGATCTCGTTCTCTTTCCTTGAGTTGACGAGTAGCAATCACCCGACGCTGTTCCCGATTCAGGGTCGGATTCGTCCGCCTCAGAAGACCCATTGCATGTCTTAATTGGGTTTCCCAAGGCACGGAATCGATGAAGAGGTGCACTGAAGAATCGAATGGATCGTTGAAATGTCTAGCGGATGAGAACCAAACCCGACCTTGTGTGATAAGGTTGATGTCGAATCCATTCGCATCAAATGGCCGATACTTGTACAACACCGGTGGAGTGTCCACAGGTTGTGGGTCTTCTTTTGCCATACTTGATCTACTGAACAGTAAACTTGGCCAGAGACGTTCTCGTGCTCTGCTTCGGATATAGCCAGGCTTGAATTCTACGACAAAGCTGTTATTGGGATCGGATGAGCAGATAACTGGTTCATGCGGTGATTCTAAGCAGATCTAGATTAATCCTCGTATGCGTATCGCCCTTTGCCAGATCAACCCAATCGTCGGCGACCTTGCCGGGAACGCCGAGAAGATTCTCGCGTGGTCGCGCCGGGCATCGGATGAGAACGCCGAACTGGCCGTCTTCCCTGAGCTGTGCGTCACCGGCTACCCGCCGCAGGATTTGCTGGATCGCCCGGCGTTTCTGGACGACGTAGAAGACGCTGTGGAATATCTGGCTGCACAAGTCCCCGAGGGCCTCGCCGTGCTCATCGGCGCTCCGGTTCGCAACCCGGATAAAACGGGAAGGCGGTTGTTCAACTCGGCGTTGTTGCTGGATGGCGGGCGCGTTGCCGGCGTCTCACACAAAGCGCTGCTCCCCACGTACGATGTATTTGACGAGTTTCGGCATTTCGAGCCGGGCGAGACGAGACAGTTTCTGCCGTTTCGTGGTCGCAAGCTTGGCCTGCACGTGTGCGAGGACATGTGGAACAACGAGGAGATCGCCCCCTTCCACCTCTACGACGCGAATCCCATCGACGAATTGGCGGCGGCCGGAGCGGATCTGTTCGTCAATATCTCGGCGTCGCCGTTTGCCGTGGGGAAATCGGAAGAACGCACGCTACTCATCCAGGAAAGCTGTCGCGAACACGGCCTGCCGTTCGTGTACGTTAATCAAGTGGGCGCAAATACGGAGCTCATCTTCGATGGCGACTCCCGCGTCCACGGCACCGACGGGGCCATCCTCTGGCACGCCATGCCCTTCAAGGAGGATTTCTTCGTGTGGGATACAGAATGCCCCTCCCCCTGGACAGGGGGAGGTTGGGAGGGGGTCGATGTCAGCCCCATCGCGCAGATCCACGACGCCCTCGTCCTCGGCATCCGCGACTACGTGGAAAAAACCGGCCCTGGCGTATTCGAGAAAGGCCTGATCGGTCTTTCCGGAGGCATCGACTCCGCCGTGACGTGCGCGCTGGCAGTCAACGCGCTTGGGCCAGAGCGCGTCGTGGGCGTGACGATGCCCTCGAAGTATTCCTCCGGAGGCAGCGTGGCCGACTCGCAAACGCTGGCGGACAACTTGGGCATCGAGTTCCACAACGTGACGATCAAACCGGCCGTGGATGCCTTCGGTGAAATGCTGGGGCCATTGTTCGAGGGCACCCAGGAAGGCGTTGCGGAAGAGAACATTCAGGCGCGCGCGCGCGCGGTCACGCTGATGGCCCTGTCGAACAAGTTCGGCTACCTCCTCCTCACGACGGGCAACAAGAGCGAAATGGCTGTCGGTTACGCGACGCTGTACGGCGACATGTCGGGTGGGATTGCCGTGCTCTCGGACGTGTTCAAGACGCAGGTCTATCAACTCGCGGATCACATCAACGAGCTGGCCAACCGAGAAATCATCCCAAGAAACACCATCACCAAACCACCTAGCGCCGAACTCAAGCCAGGCCAACTCGACCAGGACTCCCTCCCGCCCTACGATATCCTCGACCGTATCCTCGACCTGTACATCGAAGAGGCGCTCGGCCAGGACGACATCGTCACCAAGACGGGCTACGACGAGGCCATCGTGGCGAAGATCATCCGCATGGTAGATCGCAATGAATACAAGCGGCGGCAGGCCGCGCCGGGCCTACGCGTGAGCGACAAGGCGTTCGGCGTGGGCCGCCGCCTGCCGATCGTGATGCGGCGGACGCGGGTTGAGCGTACGGCGATCACGTAGAGACGCCCTGCGGGGCGTCTCCAGGCCCGTACATTATCGCCTTATCGGGAGACGCACCACAGGGCGTCTCCAGGCCCGTACATCATCGCCTTATCGGGAGACGCCCCAGCGGGTCGTCTCTACGTCCGGCCCAATCCCTTTTCTCTTGATTGCCTACGTCTCCGGCACGCTCGCCGAAAAGAAACCAACCGAGGCCGTCATTGATGTGGGCGGGCTTGGCTACCGGCTCCTCATACCAACGTCGTCGTTCGACAAACTGCCTGCGAAAGGAGAGTCTGCAAGGCTTCACGCCACGCTGATCGTCCGCGAGGACAGCCAGACTCTCTACGGCTTCGCCACCGAGGCCGAGCGGCAGGTATTCGAGACTATGATCAGCGTATCGGGCGTGGGGCCGAAGCTGGCGCTGGCCGCGCTGAGCGGCATGAGCCCCGGCGAACTGCGCGACGTGGTACTGGCGGGCGACACGGGCATGCTCACGCGCATCCCCGGTGTGGGGAAGAAAACGGCCGAGCGCCTGATCGTCGAACTGCGCGACAAGCTGTCGAAACTGGACGGACTCGGTACCTACGGCGCGGTTGCCGGCGATGGGGAAGCCGCGCAAGCACGCTCCGACGCGCGGGCAGGGCTCGAGGCCCTCGGTCTCGGCCGAGCAGAAGCGGAGAAACGCATCCGAGTGGTGCTTCGAGACCATCCCGGCGTTTCTTCCGCCGAAGACCTCATCCGGATTGCCCTGAGGCCGACGTAGGAGCATCGATCACCGAAAAAGGGCAGCGACTCCTTGCCCCTCTCAATAAACCCGTGGACGACCACATTGCCACACTGACGCAGCACTTCTCCCATCCCAAAACGAACTAACTACCTTTTCCAACCTTCTCGAAAAGCTCCAAACCTATCAGGAAGGGTAGCTGACAGAATCCGCCCGTAGATACTTACCAACTCGGCGTCAGCTCAGAGATGTGAAGCCTAGCCCGGCTACCCTTATCATCCTGAGAGTACGTACCCACCCAAACATTGTATTTGCCGCTCGGTGGGTTGTTGAGGATGATGGCCGGGTTGCTGCCCTCAAAGTCGTCGCTGCAGTGCCAGGTGCCGTTGGCGTCGTTTACGAGCAGCGTCGTATCCACATCGGACTTGACGAAGAAGTACAACCGGCTGCGACCGGCCTGGTAGTTCACGTCCACGTCCGGCTGGGCGTTGTTGATGTACCCAGCGCAACCGCTGCCCGAAATCGAGTTTCGGTTGTTTCCACCTGCGTCAACGACAACAATGTGTGGATCGGGTGTAAAGCCTGCATTGAGGTTGACCGTGCCGTACATGGGCTGAGCACGCCAGTTTGGTTGCGCCTGCACCGCTCCTACGGCAAGGCCGAGGCCCATCACCAGGAGGGCAAATCGCATGGGCTTGCTGAGCATCTTCATGGTTTCAGGAGGGTGAGTGAAAAAGGCATGCGCCCCGTTTTCCACAACCCCACATAGAACGTAGGAGATCAAGGTAACGTGCACGCCGGTAATCCTCAACAAAGCCGATGCCACCCCCTACAACGCGATTTCGAGCTAAACAGACCGCCTTGCTGCGCCAAAAAATAGCCGCCCGGCGTCCGTTTGAGTTGACACCGGGCGGCAAGTATGGATTGCAGAACCGCTTCCTTACCCCTCCGCAGGTTCGGACTCAGAGACATACAACGTGCCGCCGGACCCGGAACCATCCTCTGAAAACGCGCCCACCCAGACATTGTACAGCCCCTCTTCAGGGTCGCTGATAACGATTCCCGGATTGGTGCCATCAAAGTCGTCATTGCAGAGCCAATCGCCGTTGGGGAGGCTTACTAGCAGCGTAGCATCGGCTGACGATTCGACGTAGAACGAGAGCAAGTCGCCACCTTCCCCGTACACCACGTTTACATCGGGTGCGGCGCTGTTGATGACGCCCTTACAGCCGGGTCCGTTGACCGACATGGCATCGCCGCCACCGATATCGACGGATACGGTTTCCGGATCCGGAAGGAAACCCGGATCGAGGTGAAGCGAGCCGTAAGTAGGCGCAGAGAACAAACTGATGTTTTCGCCGCCGCTGTAATCCATGTCCACCATGTCGTCGAAATCGTCGAAGCCGCCATCGGCTGTCGGTCCATCAACCTCAGAGAGAGATAGCGTAGCCTGGCCCCGTGACTCGGTACGGGCATATGCTCGGAAGCTGCCCACCCACACGGCGTAACGCCCAGCTTCGGGTTCATCTATCACCAGCCCTGGGTCAAGGCCATCGGCGTCGTCGTTGCATACGAACTCGCCGTCCGGCAGCTCAACGAGCATCGTAAGATCCTCGTCTTCGTCTGGGTGCGCATAGATGTATAAAGGCAGGCCTCCGTCGGTATCAAATTCAATCGTCACGTCCGGCGCATCCGCGTTCACGAATCCGTTGCAACCGTCGATCGGGTTGTAGGCAGTGCCGCCTACAGACACGTCGTAAGACGCCGGGTCCGGCTCAAAACCACTCTTAAAACTTAGCGAGTGCTGCGAGGCCTCTGCACCGGAATGGAGCTCCACATCCGGAAGCTCTGTGAAATAGAGCGTAGCAGCGGGTTCTTCGACATCGCTGCTGAACGTGCCCACCCAAATGTTGTAGTTGCCCGACATCGGGTCATCGAGCAGAACGGCGGCGCTGGTGCCGTCGTAGTCGTCATTGCACACCCACTCGCCGCCCGGAAGGTTTACGAGAATCACGGTGTCCGTAGACGAGCGGACGTAGATCTTGAGCGGCAGACTTCCGTCGGTTTCAAAGTTCAGATCCACGTCGGGGGCGGCGTTGTTGATGTAGCCATTGCACCCCTCAATAGAGTTCTCATCTGGCCCGCCGGCCACTAAGTCTATCGCTGCCGGATCAGGCGTGAAGCCTGTTTCCAGTGAGGTGGTGCCGTAAGTAGGCTCGGCTTCCCAGTCGGGTTGGGCGGTAGCAACCGGTGCAATGAGGAGGCCCATCAAGACCAGACTAGTCAGATTACGCAGCATGGGGATGGAAGAGCGTTTGAGAGTGGGGAAGGTAGTCGTATGGCGATACGGTTCCGACGAAGAAGCGTGGCAGACCGAACAGAAAGATAGCCGCCCGGAGTCGCGAATCTCCGGGCGGCTACGGCAGCAAAATCTGTGCATGGTCTAACGCGGGTCAATTTGCGAAATGTACAACGTTGCGCCGGCCGCATCTCCATCGTACGAGCCTACCCAAATGTCGTACAACCCCTCGGCAGCCTTCGGCACCACGATGAGTGGGTGACTGTCGTAGTGCCCGTCGTCGTTGCAGAGCCAGTTGCCGTCCGGCGTGTTCACCAGCAGCGTGGTGTCTTCTTCGCTCGAGGCGTAGATGTACAGATCGGAGCCGCCGCTATTCGTCTCGTAGTAGAGATCGAAGTCCGGTGCTTCCGCCACATACCCGTACGTGCACTCGCCGATGTCCAAATTAATCGATCCTCCGGCCACGAGGTCCACCGTATAAGGATCCGGAAGAAAGTCCTCCTGCAACGTCTCGCTGCCGTACGTGGGATCGAGCGAGTAATCGGGGACCAGGACTGACGACGTAGTCCCTCTCGGATCAATTTCGGAGACGAACAACGTGGCGTCATGGAAGTCGCTGCTGTAAGAGCCGACCCAGACGTTGTACAGGCCACCAGGTGCATAGCGCATTACGACGATGGGATCGCCGTCTCCATAGCTGTCGTCGTCGCACACCCAATCGCCGCTCGGTGTGTTAACAAGGAGGGTCGTGTCGCCATCTCCTACAACGTAAAAGTATAGATGACTGTCTCTCGACGTCGTGTAGTAGACATCCACATCTGGCGCACTGGAAACGTAGCCGTACCTGCATCCGCTGATGAGAATCTCCACGCTCCCACCAGATGTGACGGATACGGTTTGAGGATCGGGCCTGAATCTCTCATCGAGAGAGAGGCTGCCGAAGTTGGGCTCGGCTGTAATGTCCTGTGACGAGGCCGCGGGAAGAGCCGTCATCAAGAGAGCCAGAACGACCAGGGAAAGAGCGGAACGCATGACGAGTATGGGTTCGTGAGAGAAAGGAAGGGCGCTCTGGGGAGGCTGTTGAAACACCTCGTCCCCGCAGTACTGCGGGGCGCCTTGATCTTGACCGAGATGCGCTCCCCGACAAGTCGGGGCAGGCTGTCTCGGCGACAGAGTAGGTAATCCAACAGCCTCCTGGAAAGTAGGTATCGAACCACTTACGACACAACTGGAAGCTGCCGCGACCTGCGCATTCATGGCAGAAAAAAAACGCCCGGCCTCATCAGAGACCGGGCGCCGGAGGAAGTAAGCGCAAAAACTAGCGCGGATCTATTTCGGACATGGAGAGCGTGGCCTCGACGAGTTCGTCGCCGTAGGTGCCCACCCAGATGCTGTAAAGGCCGCCTGCTGCACCTGAAATCGCCACAATGGGGTTGGCGTCGCCCAGGCCGTCGTCGTCGCAGAGCCAGGTGCCGTCCGGCCGGTTGATGAGTAGCGTGGTGTCGTCAGCGGCGTCCACGTAAATGTACAGGTCGGAGCCGCCGGAGGTCTCGTAGTAGAAGTCTACGTCGGGGGCATCGGCCACGAAGCCGTAGGTACACGAGCCCATGTCGACTTCGATGCTGCCGCCCGCTGTCAGCGAAACGGTGTGAGGATCGGGCAAGAAGCCTTCTTCGAGGCTGACGCTGCCATACGTAGGCTCTTCTGTGTAGTCTTGTGCCTGGGCAATGGGGGCCGAAAGGGCTACAAGGCCCAGAATTGCTAGTGCGAGCGTAAGGCGCATGAGTCTGTGGGGTTAGTGGGGATGGTCCAGAGGGGTGCAGCCGCGAAAGTAGGGCTGCTAGCCGTGGGTAAGCAAGGAGTCGGCCAAAACTCGCGGCCACGGAAGCGGTGCTCGTTCAGACGAGTGTGGGCAGCCTCACGCTGAAATTTCCGCAGTCTCAGCCTGCGATTCCAGCGGGGCCTCCCGCCGAGGAACGAACGTGAGCCAGCCGTGCGGGTCGTTGCCGTTGCGGACAACATCGAAGAAGGCCTCCTGAAGCTCGGCCGTTATCGGACCACGGCGTCCTTCTCCCACCACGTGGTGGTCTACGGTACGAATCGGGGTGACTTCGGCCGCTGTTCCTGTAAAGAAGATCTCGTCGGCAATGTAGAGGG
>JADFQN010000076.1 GCA_022561755.1 Bacteroidota bacterium | reverse complement strand
TTCAAGGCTCTGCTTAACCACTGCCTCGAACAGTGCATCGAAGGCCGGGGCGTGCTCGCCCCAGGCCAGGTGCGCCGGTATCTCCTGCAGGACGTTCTTGGGTAATGGTTGGTCTTCGCCTGTGAGCATCCGCTTGAGGAAATCGAACAGCTCTTCTTCGTCCTCATACAGAACCGGCGCGTGGAGGAGCGGGCTATGCAGGTTTTCCGGGATGAGTTCGGGGTACGTGAGGCGATTGGGCAATAAGGGATGGCATCCGCAATAGATGGCCTCCAGCATGGCGATCCCGAAGAACTCGTGCCGCGCTGTCGAGACGACAATGTCCGCGCGGTGGAGGAGACTGCTGTATTCGGCGAAGTTCTCGGCATAGCCGTAGTGCAGGATGCGGTCGGCGTAGCGTTCGAAGGCGCGCTCGAAGCCCTCCGGCTGCTCCTCGAAATGCTCGCCCGCGAGAATGAGACGAAACGGGACGCCGGCGTCGTCCAGGCGGTTCATCACCTGGAAGAATCCCTCGGGGTTCTTGTCGTACTCCCACCGCTGGTTCCAGAGCACGATGGGCGGGCCGCTGTCGTGGGCGCGCTCGGCCTGAGCGGCCGGTGCGTACTCGTTGTGTCCGGCGAGGTCGAGGCCCAGGTGAAGCACCGAGCTTTTGGCGCGGAGGTTTCCGAGCGTGCCGAGGTGCGTGTAATCGGGGAAGCGCTTGAGGAGCGTCGGCAGTGCGGCAAAGAATTGGTCGTGGTGGTACTGCGAGTTGAACACCACGCGGTCGGCGGCCAGCGCCGAGAGGTAGTTGATGTAGGCGTACGTGTAGTCGCGCTCCTTGTCGTCGCGGATTGGGTACGTGAGCTGGTTCTCGTGGAAGTAGAGCACAACCGGCGTGTCGGCGAAGTGGGCGCGGGCCAGCGCCAGAAATGCAGGCAGATTCACCATGTCGGTGGCGAAGATCAGATCCGGCGAGAAGCCCTCGTCAACCGCCTCGCCGGCCTTCTGCGCGAGCGTCACCGCCCCGCCCTGCATCCGCCATTTCCAGTAGCGGGCCACCAGGGTCACTTTTCTGAAATCGTGGCTGCTGTGGCGTTCGAGGTCGTCCAGAAAGTGCCGGTGCGAACCGCCATACCACGATTCAAGAGCGAGAACCTTCATCGCTGCCGCCACGACTAACGTTTACCCGCCAGCTCGCGGGCGAGGGTATCGCCTTCCTCCTCAGTCGCCGGACGCACGATGGCAATCGTCCGAATCTGCAGGTTCTCGCGCAGAACGGAATCGCGGACCTCTTCGGCCGTAATCAGCACCTCCTCCTCGGCGGCCATCTGGATCACCCGGGTGCGCAGGCGGACGCTGAGCGGGCGCTCGGCGACGTTCTTTATGAGCATGCCGCGACGAATGGCCATGAGGGATTGCGTTGGTTGGAGGGCCGGCGTTTGCTTGTTAACCGCGTGTCCAAGATATTGATGGAAGCACGATCGGAATGCCAAACGAGAAGTGAATGCCAAACAAATCGACAACAGGATTGGTGGATGGCGCACGGAGTCTACTCCGTGCGACAGTTGGGCTCATCTACCCGACGCTGTGCCTCGGCTGCGAGGTGCGGCTTCCCGAGATTACGGACGATGAACTGCCTATTTGCCCGGCCTGTCTTCGGCGATTGCCGAGGGCGACAACCGGGCAGGTGAGTAAGCGGTTGGTGCGGTTGCCCGACACCGCCGGGGTGTTCAACGAGTTATTTGCACTGTGGGTGTTCGATGAGGGCGGAACGATCCAGCGCCTTCAGCACGCGCTCAAGTACCAGAACCGGCCTCAACTCGGCGAGCGACTCGGCCGGTATATGGCGGGGGCGCTGAATGGTGAGTTCGGCCATCCCTTGTACGACGCTGTGTTCCCGATACCGTTGGCACGCAGACGCCAACTGGAACGTGGCTACAACCAGAGCCGTCGGCTTGCGCTCGGAATGGCAGAGGTGCTTAATGACCATCCGGACGTTCCTCAAGGCCTGCTCGTCCGCACACGAGCAACGCGGTCGCAGACGAATCTCTCGCGTGCAAAGCGGTGGATAAATGTCTCCGGCGCGTTTGGGCTGGCCGAGACCACAGACCTCACAAACCACCGCGTGCTTCTCGTTGACGACATCCTTACGACGGGCGCCACGATGACGGCTGCGGCGCTTCCGCTTCGAGAAGCTGGGGCTATGGTGGATCTGGCTGTGTTTGCGGTGGTGGCCGTGTGAGGGCGGATTCTGCAACCCCTCCCTCTCTGAGGGAGTTGGCCGAGCGAAGCGAGGTCGGAGGGTGAGTCCCGAGCGAGAGCTACGAACTCCAATTCTTCACCCGAGCGACGCTCCTTGCTCACATGTTGACAACCCCCACCCCGCTGCGCGGAGAGCCCCCTCTCGGAGGGGGCAGTTTTCAGGACTCCTCGCCCCTACGGGTTGGTTTCAAGATGCAATCGCGTTGCACAGAGAGCTGCCTCATCGGGATCGTTCGTGGCGATGACGATGATCTTCTCATTCATGCCGATAATGGACTCTGCCAACTCGCGGCCCGACTCATCCAGCGTGGCCGAGGGTTCGTCGAGCAGCAGCAGCGGCGGATCGTGGAGCAGTGCAGCAGCGATGCGGAGGCGCTGCCGCATCCCGGTCGAGTACGTGGAAAGGTGGTCCTCTGCCCTCTCCAGGAGGCCAACCCGGTCAAGCACCTCGTAAATCCGCGCTTGACGATCCGAGAGCCGCCTTGCCTGCGCCAGAAACGCGAGGTTCTCACGCGCCGAGAATGGGGCATAAAGGTGCAAGTACGGCGCGACGAAGCCAACGGAGTGCGGACGCAGCTCGTCCTTCACTTCTTTCCCCTCGTCCACCAACTTGACCGTCCCATTTATCGGTTCCAGTACACCCGCGAGAATCTTAAGGAGCGTGGACTTCCCCGCGCCGTTGCGCCCCGTGATCGCCAACGGCGCGCCCGGAGCGACCTCGAACGAAAGATCGCGGAACAGCACACGACGCCCGTAACGCATGGCGAGGCCATCGGCGGTGAGCTTCGAATCGGATTCGGGCATAGAGTGCTTGCGGAGGCGTCCGAAGGTACCCCGCCCGTAGCGCACACGAAACAGAACTCCGCTGCCATTGAACCGTAAGGTTTCGTCAATTGGGTTCCTCTTTTCATGCGCATCCCGCCACTCCTTGGTTTTCTTCTTGCAATGGCTGCATGCGCAACGAACGAGCGGGCGGAGCCTCAGCCGACGCCTCCATCGATCGACGATTTATTGTCGGCGGATTCGGCGCCCAAGCCGTTCCCGCCCGATGCAGAGCGAGCACGCGCCGAACTCCAACCAACGGGAGGCAGCGGTGTCGAGGGAACGGTAGATTTCACGCGATTGGGCGACGGCATCCGTGTCGTGGCATTCGTGCGGGGTCTGGATGATGGCCTCTTCGCCCTCCACATCTATGAGGGGCACATCCACGAAGGAGGTTCGTGCGGTGGGCACGGCGGGCACTTCAATCCATCCGGCGCATCTCACGGCGGCCCGGAATCGGCTGATGGCCGGCGCCATGCCGGTGATCTCGGCAACATCCGCTCCGAGCGTGGCCGCGCCCGGTACGATCGGATAGACACGGTCTTGCGGATGGACGGCATGGACTCCATTGTCGGCCGCGTGGTTGCGATCCACACCGGACAGGATGATCTGAACACACAGCCCAGCGGTGGATCGGGAGACATCGCCGCGTGCGGCATCATCGAAGCCCGCTGATATGTGGCGACAACGAGCCATCTTCCTCCTCATCGGCCTCGGAGTCGGCATCGCCGCAGGATGGTTGTTCTTCTTTTCTGAACCGCCCACGACGCCCCTTGAATCGCAGGGAGCCCTTGAAGAGTTGGAGGAACAATTGCAGAACGCTCGAGCGAGTTTCGAGCGCCTCCAGCCGCCCACGTCCGCCGAAGAAAACTCCCTTCGGAGACCGGAAACGCTGCCCTACAGCGCCCATCTGGAGATCGCCGATTCGCTCGGCGTGGAGCCCGTCACCGGCGAGGACGACATCAGCCGCTACCTGCGATCCGGCGACCTCGTGCCGCTCGTGGAGAATGAGTTTTATACCGTGACGGTGCTGGAGCACTCCGCACCGTTCGTCACGCCCGCCATGAAGGCGCTGCTGGACGAGATCGGGCGGCGGTTTCAGGCCGGGCTGGGGGAACACCGTCTACCGGCCTACCGCTTCACGATCTCCTCCGCGACCCGCACCGCCGCCTTGCAGGCCGACCTCCGCGCAGGCAACCGCAATGCCGCGCCCGGGACCTCCAGCCACGAGTACGGGATGAGCGTGGACGTCGTCAACTTTCGCTACGCTTACGCGCAGGCTGAAACCGATCTTATCGACGTCCGCGACGACGAACTATCGGAGCGCATCAACACCCAGCTCGCCGAGACGTACCGCGCCTACGGCGGCCTCTACTGGGACCATCTGTTCGGACTGATGACGCGCGTCCTCGGCGGCCTCCAGCGCGAAGATCAGGCCCTTGTCCTTCTCGAAGCTGAGCAGCCGGTCTTTCACATCACGGTGACACAATGACGGAGCATGCTCGCACGGCCCTCCTCCTCGGTTCAACCGGCCTCGTAGGCGGGCATGTCCTTCAGCTATTGGCAAAGGACGACCGGTGGAGCCGCGTCGTTACGCTCGGACGCCGTGCTATGGAGCCGGTGGCGCAGAAGCACGTCCACCACGTCATCGACTTCGACAACATGGATGGACATGCGGAGCACTTTGCCTGCGACGACGTGTTCTGCTGCCTCGGCACGACTATCAAGAAGGCTGGATCGAAGGAAGCCTTCCGCCGCGTGGATTTCGACTATCCAGTGGAGGCTGCCCATCTCGCCCACGCACAAGGCGCAGCACAGTACCTGCTGGTCTCGTCGCTCGGTGCCAATTCGAAATCACGGTTCTTCTACAACCGTCTAAAAGGCGAGGTTGAGCAGACGCTTCGCGGGACCGGGTTCGCCTCGCTGGGCATCTTCCGGCCCTCCCTGCTAACCGGCGACCGGGAGGAATACCGGCGCTCCGAAGCCATCTCGGCCGTCGGGTTAAACCTGGCAAAGCCCCTCCTCTTCGGCCCCTTCCGCAAGTACCGAGCGACGCCCGCCAACACCCTCGCCCGAGTGATGGTAGACGTAGCCGCCGATTCGCCCACGGGAGCAACGGTTTACGAAGCCGACAACATCATGGCGCGAGCGCAAGAAAGGCTTCCGTAGACGCCTGCGCCACTGCCCCAAACACACCTAAGCCGTTCTCTACGTTGGTCACTACGTTTGGAATCTCGCCGAGTGAGAGCGTTGTAGGGATGAACTGGATGGTCTGGGACTGGATAAAATTGACCAATGCATCATCGACGGTCGTGATGAGGAAGCGCTGGGGCCCGTAAAAGTTGAAGGCGAGCCAGACGATGCTGATACGAATCGTACCGTCCGGATTCACTTGGTAGTTGCTTTCGTTCAGGAGCGGTGAGTTCCCCTCGTGAAGGTCCACCGGATCGACGTCAAAGTCACGTACCAAATCGGCAGCGAAGGGCGTCAGTGGAAAGTTCTCAGGATCCAGGGCGCGGAGGTTGAACATGTAGATGTTCTGACGCCCCGGATAGGTAGTCGGCGTGAGGTCCATGCGCGGCGAATTCCCCACCTGATAGAATATCGTATCGGGCGGCGGCGTGGCGACGGAAAACGTGTTCGGTACAATGGTCTCGGCGGTCACGGGTTCTGCGAAACCGGGCACCGTCGCCTCGAACCGGTAAGTGCTGCCTCCTTCAACGAGCACGCTGTCTTCCGGGCTCGCAAACTCGTAAATGCCCAGGCCGTCTTCGGAAAGCACGTACGGCAGATCGACCGTTGTTCCATTATCCTGAACCCACTGGAGCTGCACCTGTGCGTCGTTGATGCTCCGCTCGACCGGATCGTACGGTTCACTAATGGGCCCGGTCAACGCGAGGCGTACCGGCGGCAGCGGTTCGTTTGCAATGAGCACCGCACTCACCGCCACCTCCGCCACGAACTCGTCGATCCCTGCACTATCGCACCCGGAACAAACGACGAGAACGAAAACGAACAGGTTGATTTTCTTGAGCGTAATTCGTGGCATCAGAACCGAAGGGTTAGCGAGAGATTGGGCAAGATGGGAAGCTGTCGGATAGCCGAGCGATCTACGGGGTTTTCATCGAAATCGTAGATGTAGAACCACAGGTTCCGGCGGTTGTACGCGTTGACGGCCTGGATCTTGAACGCGTAATCAGCAAAGCCTAAAAAGCGCCCTTCCTTGGTAAAGCCGATGTCCAGACGGTGATAGGGAGGCAACCGCTGCCCATTGAGCTGTCTGGAGACGAGCACGTTAACGTCCCCCGATATGAAGTCCAGGCCGTAGACGGAATAGCGCCCTACCGGCTCGGTGTACGCCTGACCGGTCGCATAGGTAGCCACCATGGTCGTCGACCAGCCGCGCCCGATATCGTAGGTGAGCACCGCATTCAGATCGTGAAGTCGGTCGTACTTAGGCGGGAAGTAGTCCGCAAAGCCGGGATTGTTAGGGTAGCGCCTGCGTGTTGTACTTAGCGTGTAGCCGACGAGTCCAGTAAGAGACCCTGTGGTCTTTTCAAGGAGAAACTCGGCGCCATAGGCATATCCCTCCCCGATCCTGAACAGGTCTGCATAGTCGAGTCCGGCCACGTCCTGCACCTCCGGGCGGATCTCGAAGAGGTCGCGCATGGTGCGGGCATAGACCTCGGTATCGAACCGGAAGCCGCCGGGAAGGCGAGTTTTCAGACCCACGGCCACCTGATCGCTGTAGCTGGGCTCGATGCCGTCGCCTGTTGTCACCCACACATCGAAGCCGGAAAAGACCTCGTTGGAAACCAGTGTGAGGAACTGGTAATAGCGGCCGGCCGCTAGTTGAGCTACAAACCGGTCGCCCCACGTACGCTCGACCTGTACCCGGGGCGCCACGCGAACGAAATTGCCCGCTCCGAAGTAGTCGCCGCGCACGCCGCCTGTCAGAATCCAGTTGGGCGTCGGCCGGTACTGCGCCTGTGCATAGCCCGAAGCATAGGGAGCGTTGGCCGAGAAGTTGATTCGCTCTTCTTTGTCGAAGATGCTCCGGAGGTTCAGATCCAGGTTGCCACCCCAAACGCCCACTTTGCCCTCGAACCGTTGATTCGGCACCCACTCGATATCGGCGCGGCCGGAGAAGTCTACAATCGAGTTCGGGCGCTCGAACTCCGTCCCGGCAATGCGCCCGATGGGCATGGAGAAATACCGCGAGCCCGTAGCGCGGAAGGTGGAAAACGCCGTCCTCGAAAGGATGCGCGTGTAGCCGAGCGAGAGTGTCTGGTTGCCGTAGTCGAGTTCGAACTCGGCGTCGTCGGCGAAGGGCACGAGCACGGCGTCCCGGCCTGAGTACCCCGAAATCGACACCCGGTCGTTGGGCGACAGGTCGAGGTTGAGCTTCGCGTTGACATCGTAGAAGTAGAAGCGCTCGGGGATGGCGTCTTCTTCCAGCTCGCGGCGCAGAAAAGCGAGCAACGGCTCCAACGTAGAGCGCCGTGCGGTCACCATGTACGATCCGCGAACGCCGCCCAGCGAGACCGGGCCCTCAACGCCCGCACGCGAGGCAAGCAGCCCGAGCTGCACCATGCCTTCCATCTCGTTACGGTTGCCGTCACGGTTGTAAATGTCGATGACCGAGCCGAGCCGCCCTCCGTAGGTGGCTGGGTACGCGCCTTTGTACACGCGCACGTCCTTGATGGCCTCCGTGTTAAACGTAGAGAAGAAGCCGAAGAAATGTGTGGGATTGTATACCGTGGTGCCGTCCAGGAGGATGAGCGTCTGGTCCGGCGAGCCGCCGCGGATGTACAGCTTGGAGGAAAAGTCGGACGACGACTTGATGCCAGGCAGCAACTGCATGGAGCGGAACAGGTCGGCCTCGAATACGGCCGGAAGCCGCTCGACCAGTTGGATGGGCACGTGCTGAAGGCCTGGTGCGCGCTCCTCCTCAAGCGGTTCGTCGGCCTCTACGATGATCTCCTCGGTTTGGAAAGCCTTGGAAACGAGCGCGAAGTCGATTCGCCGAGTCTCGCCCGCAGCCAGCGTAACCGTTTCGCGGGCGGTGATGAAACCGATGTAGGAGACGCGAAGTGTGTACGTTCCAGGGGCGAGATCGGGGAGAATGTAGAACCCAGAGGTGTTCGTTGCCGCTCCGCGCGACGTGCCCTCCACCAGCACGTTGGCCTGGATGAGCGTCTCGCTGTTCGCCGCGTCCGTCGCGTAACCATTAATCGTTGCGCTTTGGGACTGAACGATAGGCGCAAGCAGCATGGCGCCGACAAAGAGGACTGCAAGAGACCGAAACATTTGGGGGGACAAAATGGCGGAGGCGCTTAGTGTAAGACTAAACGTGGTCGAAAAGCATCCCGTTACACGTCTCCCTATGAGGCTGTTGAAATACGTCATCCTGCCTTCGACGGCGTCTCTCGACCGATCTCTTCGTTGCCCCGCAGTACAGCGGGGCGAATCACCGATTCGACTACGATCTCGCGCCTCGATCTCAACCGAGATGCGCTCGTCTCGGCGACAGAGCACGTAATTCAACAGCCTCCTAGTCGCCGTCCACGGACGTATGCGGCAGCCGCCCCGGCATGTCCGCTACCACATAGGCCATGATAGCCATGGCTGCCGCGCAGCGCTGGACGCCGTCCGGGGTTAGCACCTCAATCGTATCGGAGGGCGAGTGGTGGTACCAGAAGTATCGGTCGCTGTCGGTGTTGAGACCCATGCCGGGCACGCCCTCGCGCATGAGTGGGCCGATATCGGCGCCCCCGCCGCCGCGGGTTACACCCTTCCGGCCCCGGGATCCCTCTGATAAAACCGGGTCGAGCAGTTCTGTAATCGGCTCGAGCATCGCAAACGCTTCGTCGGAGCCCTCGAAGCCGAAACCCACCGGCGCGAACACGCCGCCGTCCGACTCGATGGCGAGGACGTGGTTCTCGATTTGTCCGGCTGCCATCACAGAGTCGCGGTACACCGTGGCGCCGCGCAGGCCGTTCTCCTCGTTCGTCCACAGCACGACGCGGATGGTGCGGCGCGGCTGGAGGCCGAGGTCGTGGAGGATCCGCACGGCTTCCCAGGCCACCACGCAGCCGCCGCCGTCGTCCATCATGCCCGTGCCCACGTCCCACGAGTCGATGTGGCCGCCGAGCACGACGACCTCTTCCGGATGTACGCTGCCGCGGATCTCGCCGATCACATTGCGCGACAGCACATCGTCCTCGAAATGCGCATCCATCTTGAGCGTAACGACCGGCCGCTCGCCCCGATCCGCGAGCCGCTGGAGAAGCGCGGCCCCTTCAATGGTGATGGCCGCGTGCGGGATCGGCTCGACGTCGTCGGCATAACTCATCGTGCCCGTGTGCGGTGTCTGCATCCCAAACGGCGCTACCGAGCGAATCAGGCTAGCCACGGCTCCCGCACGCGCCGCCGCCGTGGCGCCGTTCAACCGGTACTGCACCGTCTCGCCGTAGTTCGTAAACGGCACGTTGAAGAGTACGATCTTCCCCGCCGCCTCAGAAGCACGGGCTTCCAGATCCTCAAACGAACTAACTACAAGAACCTCTGCCGTGATCCCTTCTTCCGGAGTGCCTATGCTGCCTCCCAGGGCCAACATCGTGAGATTCTCATCGCGTGGTGAAACAAGTTCTGCCGACTCCTCCCCACGCACCCACCTGGGCACCATCACCGGCTGGCCGCGCACGTTGCTGAGGCCGTCGGTCTCCATCTCTTCCAGAATCCAGTCGATAGCATCTTCGAGCGCCCGCGAGCCGCTCAGGCGGTGCCCGAACACGTCGCCCAGGTACGCAAGCCGATTGTAGGCCGCGCTGTCTGACGTGGCTGCCTCAATGATCTGCTCCACGATGTCGCGATAGGGCTCGATGTCTACGCCCGGCGAAACGGGAGAAATAGATGGCCCCTGAGCAAAAGCACGTGCCGCGACGAGCGTCGTCGTAAAAAGAAAAACAAGAAAACGCATGACTCGGCGGATTTTGGAGCCGCCAAGCTACACTGTGAACAGGTCCCGGCACGGTTTGCTAAAAATGCAACGCCTGAATACCCTGTTCCATCTACGCATCGCGGTATCTTGGTTAACACTGTTCATTGGAGGCTGTTGAAGTGCATGTTCCGTCTCAAGCCGGATGGCATAGCTCAACAGCCCTCAAAGCACCAAATCCCAAGTGCCAGATTCCAGGCGGCCTCACTATGCGGCCTTTGTGATTTGGAGTTTAGAACTTGGTACTTCAGGCTTACACCCGCGGACCACCATTCATTCCTCGGCTCTCCCCTTTCTCGTCTTTTCATGCCCCGCTACAGCACCATCGACGAAGTCCTGGCCTCCTACCCCGACCGCTTCCGCGCCGACAAGGCCGAAGACGTAGACGCCGTAGTCTACATGAACCTGACCGGCGACAACGCGCGCGACATCCTCCTGACCGTGAAGGACCAGACGCTCGCCATGGAAGACGGCTCCGCGGTTGATGCTACGCTGACACTTATCGCCGACGCCGAGAACTGGTTGGCCATTGAGAACGGCGAACTCAAACCGATGATGGCCATGATGCAGGGCAAACTGAAGCTGAAAGGGAAACCGGCTTTTGCCATGAAGTTCATGGCCCTCTTCGGGTACGCGGGCTAGTCTGGGGCCTGTTCGCAGTAAACCGTGAAGGACCGTTTCGGGCCATTCTGGACCGCTTCTACGTTGCACTCCCCGCATCAAGTGCGGGGCAGGCGGTCGTCAGGGAAACCCCTCCCTCCAGGGAGGTGGATTCCGCGAAGCGGGAGACGGAGGGTGTTGCCCCGACCTCCTCGCGCGCCTTGAATCGGCCTCCCCGCAGTACTGCGGGTCCTCGAACCGATCTCAACACGCCTGCTGCAGACAGGCCCTTGCTCTCTTTTGTGCGGCACGCACATCAACTACCTCACATCCTACAAAACCACTCCCATGCCCACATTCACCAAGACTGGCGCCGGCGCTCTGACGCTGCTGATCGCACTCGCCCTCCCACTCTTCGCCGGCTGCGACTCCAACGGCGGCTCGACTGGGCTCGAAACGGATGTCACCGTGATGACGCGAAACCTGTACCTCGGGGCCAACCTGTTCGATCTTCTCGATCCTGCCTGCGCCGATGCCGCCATCCTCGGCTGTGTGGCGCAGTTGTACGGAACCGTCGAGGCGAGCGACATCCACGCGCGGATGGGCGCCATCGCGGCCGAAATTGAGGCCACCAACCCGGACCTGGTGGGGCTTCAGGAGGTCACGACGTACTACTCGCAAGCGCCCGGCGACCATCACCTTCCTGGCATCCCGAAGCAGGCGACGAACATCACGTTCGACTTCCTCCAGATCCTCATGGACGAGCTTGACGCACGCGGCCTGAATTACAACATCGCAGCCGAGAATATGAACGCAGACGTGGAATTCCCTTCAACGGTAGACGGCGTCAACTTTATCGACTACCGGCTCATGGACAGGGATGTAATCCTCGCCAGGAATGATGTTACCGTCTCCAACGTCTCGGAGAACAACTTCGTCGAAGCCATTACCGCTGTTATTGAGATTGGCGGTGTGGATATCGCTTTCACGCGTGGATTCAGCCACCTCACGGCCATGAAGGACGGCGTCTCGTTTACGTTCGCAAATACCCACCTCGAGGTAGGCGGTGAAGCTGTTATTGCCCAGATCGCGCAGGGCGCCGTGCTGAAAGGCGCGCTCTCGAACCTCGATTCTCCGGTCATTGCAGTCGGCGATTTCAACTCGGATCCTTCCGACCCAGTCGATGATGGAAGAGTCTACCGCAGCTTCCTGGAAGACTACACCGACGCTTGGGCGAACTCCCAGGGCACGAGCACGGCTGGCGGCAATACGTGCTGCCAGGATGACGTCCACGCCACCCCTTCGCAGCTCGACAATCGCATCGACATCATCTTTTATCGTGGCGACGCCGACGCCACATCGGCTGTCGTTGTAGGCGATGACGAGGCCGACATTACACCGAGCGGCGTATGGCCGAGTGACCACGCCGGAGTCGTGGCTACGATTACGGTTCGCGATTAAGCATCGAAGGGTACGGGATCGATTCCGCCCGGTTGGCCACCGCTGATCCCTCGCAACTCCTTGCTAATTCACCCGATGTTTTCTCGCGCTTCTACGGAGCACTTGAAAACTGTCCCCCTTGCCAAGTGAGATAGGGGTTGAATAGCTCCGAAGGCTGATTCATTATTCCCTACTCCCCCAACGCCCCGTACCGCACCAGCCGGTAGCCACCGCCGGGTGCGTTCGCAACAGAAAGGGCGATGACACCGTGGAGGTTCTCATCCCACGTTGTCCATTGGTCCACGAAGGCCTCGGCGCGCTGAAGGTCGCCGGAAGACAACAAGTCCAGGATCTCACGGAGGAGTGATTCCACCACCTCGTGATAGCGGCCGTAATGGATGGCGAGGCGTCCCTCCTGCTCGTCGAGTGTTACCAGACCATTGTCTAGATACCAGTTCCATTGCATGAGTTGCATGGTCTGGTAGGGTTGGTCCCTGCGGGGCTCGCGCGATTGCACAACGCGCCGGATGCCGCCGGCGTAGACCGAGCGGAGGGCCTCGTCGGTGTAGTAGCCGGAGGCGTGCAACTGCTCAGCAACAAAGAGCGAAACGAGGTCGGACTTCATCTCCTCGTAAAGATTCTGGAGCTCTTGAAACGCTTCGGCCATTGTACGTCCGTCAACGGTGCGGTCCGTTCCGAGGTAGTGCCCGATTTCGTGCCAGAGCGTGCGTTGGAAGTTGCCGTCGAGGGTGAAATCGTTACAGTGTTCCACCAGCACCGCCGCGCAGAACCGGTTGTGCGAGGCCTCGAAAAGCTGCGGGTTCGTCATGATGTTGTACCGCAGCAAAATCGTGCGGCCGTACTTCCGCGCATGGTCGGCGTCGTTGGGGAGAATTGTGGCGGTGTTCGTTCCGCGCGACTGCCCGAAGTCGGCGATGACGTTGTAGACGCTCACCGGAATCCGGCTGCGCACCGTTTTATGGCGGTCGTACGGTAGGCTGTTTTCCAGGGCCTGGATGTCGGTCAGCGCCGAGACCAGCGCCTCGCTTCGCTCCCGGTCGCGGACGAGCAGGCTGAGCGAATAAAACGCCTTCACGCCGAAAAGCGCGTCGTCGTAGGTCTCGTAACTGCCGATCTGGGCGTTCAGGTTGTTGAAGTCGCCAAGTACCCACGCGGCATCGCCGGGTTCGTAGTTGGACGTGAGCATGTCGTTTGCACGAAGGCGCAGGTACGAGGCAAAATCGCGGTCTTCGGGCTGCATGGCGTCGGCTGATTCCATCAGCAGATCGTGGATGCGCATGATCCGATCTACGTAGGCCACGGCGTACGGAACGGCGTAGAATACGATTTCAGAAGGACTCTCGCGAAGCGACGTAAGTTGCTGCTGGAGGCCAGGATGCAGGAGTCGGAGGCCCGGCCATGCTTCCAACGTCGCCAGATCCCAATCCAGCCGAACGGCCGTTGCGCGTCGAACGACACTTCGCAAATCCAGCAGCGTGCTCCTCTCGTCCGGATGCGCCGCGAGGTAGTCATCCATCTCCTCCCGTGTAACCCCGATCGGATACACGTTTTTCCCGGACGTTTCCGGCCGGACGCCCATAAAGGCCGCCCGCTCGTTGTTGGTGTTCGTGCCGATCGGGCCACGGTAAAGGCGGTAAAGATGCGCTTCCGGGCTCCCCTCCTCTAGGCTCTCTCGCGCCCACGTAGCGTCTGGATGCTTTTGATCCTCGTACAACTCCTGGAAAAGCTGCCCGGCTTTCAGCAGATTTCGGACCACCGTCTGTTCGGCCTCACTAAGGTGCGAGAGATCGGGCGCCAACCTCAGCACCGACGTGTTTTCGACGACACGGCGCATGTCGGCGTCGGTCCATTCACCCTGCGCAGAGGCCGCTGCAGGAAGGATTAAACAGACAACAAGAAAGCTCCGGAGAATACCCTGAAGAACCAGGTGGGTGCGGTACGGCATGGGGTTAGGTGGACTGATTTGTTCCCCCGTAATCTAGGGCTCACCCCACATATGGCGACCTCGGAGAACTCACACGTTTTTTGCACGTAGGTGGTCGCCTCCAATTCAACCACGCAAATCGTCCACTTCGAAGATTACGCCGGCAACCACTTTGCGCTCCACGCCAACCCATAGCAGGGCCTACCCGCGCGAAGAACTCTTCAACGCGCTGACGCACGGCGTCGGCGCGGTGGGCAGCCTCGCAGCGGGCGTCATCCTGATCACGATGGCCTCACTGTTGGGCACGGTCTGGCAGATCGTCGGCGCGGCCGTCTTCGCGGGGTCGATGCTGCTGCTCTACTCGGCCTCCACGTTGTACCACGGTGTAACTCGTCTGCGATTGAAGGCCCGCCTTCGCGTGCTGGACCACGCCTCCATCTTCGTCCTGATCGCCGGTTCGTACACGCCATTCATGCTGGTTGGGCTGCGCGGAGGGTGGGGGTGGTCGCGCTTCGGCGTG
>JADFQN010000075.1 GCA_022561755.1 Bacteroidota bacterium | reverse complement strand
AGAATCTTGATTGAGGTCGCCGCAGCATCCAGCCCTGGTGTGGTTAGAGTGAAACCAGCGGCCCTTGACCCAGTTGCTCGATTTCCAAGAGCCCTACGATTGGCTGTATGATTGTTTTTGTCGTAGGCGCCAATCCTCCTGCAATAGGCAAGTGCCTCCGCGTCATCAATCACCGGAGCGTCCGACTCCAATAGTGCGCGGACTCCAGTTAACAGGTACACATTGACCGTACGCTCTTTTTTTGTTTGACCTGGAACACGATCAGCGATCAAGTCTACTCGGCCATCGGAGAAAAAATAGACCTGTTCTATCTGAATTTCCGTAAGGTTGTTACCGGAAAGCCATCGCCTTGCGGCAATTCCCACACTCAACTCGATCTCGGGTTCTTGCTCACTTTGGTCAAACGAGGAGGGTGGGTCTCCCAACAACCCATTAACGCCAGATATTAGCCGTTTTCGCTCGTCCGGCTCAAATGGTTCCAAAATATCGAAAAGTGCGATTGCCGCTTCCGGGAACGTCATGGTGCGTCTCCTTATAGTGTAGAATGATTGTGGTCATGGAATCGATGAACGGTTCAATTACACCGTTGTTCCCAGCTACTGAGGTCGATATTGAAGTCCTTGCGGCAAGGGAATGGAGAAGTATGGGAGAGCCCATGAAGTACAGCGACATCATGCCATGCCGTCAATAGACGAATATGAGACTGTAGGGCCTAAATCAGTTCGTTTGGCTGAGGGAAGGAAGGAGATACTGGACTTAATGTGTATAATACCTGTGTAATACATGTAAATCCTTAGTAATGGCCCATTTCTCTGCCCACACGTCGTCGTTCAACATAATTTACTGGTCACTGACCTGAATCCTTCCGGCCTCCTAACCTGAATAAGCGTCCTAATGCCGCGTAGCGGTACGATAGGACGATATAAGGAATTAAACTTAATGTGGGCAAGGCATTAATAAGGATATTGAATCCGCTGAGATGCGTTTGCAATACCATGTAGTGGCCTTCAGACTGCCATGCTACGATATGGATTATAGTATCGTTCTACTGGATAATGAGCCAGATTGTGGCCTCATGCCCAACCGAGGCCCTCTCGACCATGACGCTTGGATTTATCAAATCGGCTTTCTCATCTGAGACCAGCGGCACGCCCCGTTCGTCGCGGACGAGGCGCTGGCCCCAGAAACATGTCATTGTGAGCGAAGCAAAGCAATCTCGTGCAATTTGGCTCATGCCTACGAGATTGCTTCGTCACTACGCTCCTCGCAACGACAGGCTGGAGGAGATCGCTTCGTCGCGGAGCCTGTCCAAAGTGAAGCCGAAGGGCTCCTCGCAATGACAGATCGGGCTAATCCGCCTCCTCATCCTGCACCAGCCGCACACCGCGCTCGTCGCGGACGAGGCGCTGGCCCTTCTGAAGCTGGAAGGACTCCTCCTCCACGGCAAGCGTAGCGAATGGAGCCGGCTGCAAAGCCGCTTCGCCGTTGGTCTTCTCGGCCGAGGCCATACCATTCGTCGGGCGCTCCCCCGTAGGATTGAACTGCACGATTTGCTTCCATGAGCGGCTGATGTCGTCGCCGAAGATGACGACGAGGTCGCCCTCCTCGGAAGCACGCAGACCATGATCGATGGCCTCTTGTTCGTCCGGGATGACCTCGATGGCGGCTTTGTCGACGCCTTCCGCTTCCAATACGCGCCGCATCATGTTGGGCACCTCGTCGCCGTCGCGGCCGCGGAAGTTGTCGTCGCGCTTGCAGATGTAGTGGTCGAAGTGGCCCGCAACGAGCCGCGCAATTTCCTCGATGTCCTCGTCGCGCCGGTCGCCGGGAGCGGCCAGTACGATACGCTTCTTGCCGCGCGCATCGAGCTTGTCCACCAGATCTGCCATCTTCTCTACCGCGTCCGGGTTGTGCGCGTAATCCAGGATGACCCTGAAGGGGTGCTCGTCGAACACGTTTAGCCGGCCCGGCGCTTCGTAGAACGACGTTGAGAAGGTGCGGAGGCCGTGCTGGATCTGGTCCAGCGAGATGTTGATTACGCTCTCGCCGAGCGCGTACGCCATCGCCGCCGCGAACATCGCGTTCTGAACGTTGTGCATGGCTTTTCCTTCCAGCGTGGCGGGGATCAGGTGCGTCCACAGCAGCGGGATGTGCCGGCCGCCGTCGTAGATCGTGATCATGTCGCCGTTGATGCCGGCCTCCAGCACCACGGCGCGACCGCCGGCGCGGATGTGCTCGCGCACGAGCGCGTTGCGCGGGTTCATCGTGACGTAGCAGATGTGCTCCGCCTCGGTATGATCTGCCATCGCCAGGCAGAGTGCGTCGTCGGCGTTCAGGACGGCCGTGTTCTTGGCGATCTCAATCGGGACGCGCTTGATCTCGGCAAGCTGCTCCAGCGTGTCGATGCCCTTCAGGCCGAGGTGGTCGGCCGCCACGTTGATGCACGCCGACACGTCGCACTCGGAGAACGCAAGCCCGGAACGCACAATGCCGCCGCGCGCCGTTTCGAGGACCGCCACGTCCACGTCGGGGTCGCGGAGGACCATACGCGAGGACGCCGGGCCCGTCATATCGCCTTTTACCGTAACGCGCCCGTTGATCACCACACCGTCCGACGTCGTCATGCCCGGCGAGTAGCCCGCCATCTTGATGATGTGGCCGAGCATCCGCGTGGTAGTCGTTTTTCCGTTCGTACCCGTCACAGCTGCGATGGCAATCCGTGTTGGCGTTCCGGGCGGAAAGAGCATGTCCATCACCGGCGACGCTACGTCGCGCGGGGTGCCCTCGCTGGGCGCTACGTGCATGCGGAAGCCAGGCGCGGCGTTGCATTCCACGATGCCGCCGCCGATATCGCGCCACGACTGCGCAATGTCGTCCGTAAGAAAATCCACACCACCCACGTCGAGGCCAATGGCCTTGATGGCTCGCTCGGCCATATAGACGTTGTCCGGATGAACCACGTCGGTGAGGTCGATGGAGGTACCGCCGGTGGAGAGATTGGCTGTGGAGCGCAGGTAGAAGATTTCGCCGTCGGGCAGGATGGTTTCCTTCGTGTGGCCCGCCTTCTCCATGATCCGATCGGCTTGAACATCGAACTGGATTTGCGTAAGGACTTTCTCGTGCCCCACACCCCGGCGCGGATCGCTGTTGATGACCTCGACCAACTCCTCGATGGTGTGTTTCCCATCCCCCACCACATGCCCCGGAACGCGCTTGGCCACGGCCACCAGCTTTCCGTTGACCACGAGCATCCGGTGGTCGAACCCGCTGATGAAGCTCTCGACGAGCACACTGCGGCCGGTGCTGTGCTCCCGCGCTTTCCCGAATGCGACGCGCACCTGATCGGCATCCATCAGGCGGATGGACACACCGCGCCCATGGTTGGCGTTGAGCGGCTTCACGACGACAGGGTATCCGATGCGCTCGGCCGCGCGTACGGCATTGCTTTCCGAGCGCACCAGCCGCTGCATCGGTACGGGCAGGCCCAGGTCTTGCAGCAGGTTTCGCGTGTCCTCTTTGTCGCTGGCGATTTCTACGGCAATGTGCTTCGTTTCGCTCGTCACCGTCGCCTGGATGCGCTTCTGGAACTTGCCGTGGCCGAACTGCACGAGCGAGTATTGGTTTAGGCGAATCCACGGGATACCGCGCGCCTCGGCAGCATCGACCAGCGACTGCGTGCTTGGCCCAAACTCCTTTCGCTGCGCAAAACGGATGAACGAATCGCGCTCCTCCTCCCAGTCAAAGTCTTCCTCAATCTTCGCGTCCAGCTTCTCCTGCACCTCCGATGGGAGCAGGTGGAGGATCAATCGCCGCCCGAGCTCGCCCGCTTCGAGACCCACCTCGCGCTGCTTGTATTCGTACACCATCGTGTACTCGCCGGGGCCGTCGTCAACCGAGCGCGTCTTGCCGAACGTTACGTCGATGCCGGCCACGTTCTGCAGTTCGATGGCGACGTGCTCCCACACGTGCCCCAGCCACGTGCCGCCGTCCTCATTCATCCGCCGGATGAGCCCGCCCGGCTCGCCGTAGGAACAGCCGTGCTCCTGCAATCCGGGGAGCGCTTCAACGAGTTTTTGCGGGAAGTCGCCGATCTTGCCCGTCGGGTAGTCCTCCAGCGGGCCGAGGTCGATGATGTGCCGGATGACCGGGAAGTGGGCGTAGAGATTGGGCCCAACGTAGACGTTCGTGGAGAGGATTTTCATGGGGAGGGCGAGCTATGTGCCGTACGAGGCCTGCTAGGTAGCGCAAAATGGTGGTTGAGGGCAAGCCCTTTGACCGAATACGCAAAGGATTTGTACTCACAGCGTATCTGTGGACGGCCTTGAGATTGCTTGCTTCGCGGATCCGTCCTCGATCCGTTCGGGGTGATTCGGAACCTGCACGTCAAGCTGCCGGATGCTGGATAAAACTCCTCCCTTTCCAAGGGAGGTGCCTGAGCGAAGCGAGGGCAGAGGGTTTTCTCACAGGATGAGAACGAATCCGAATCGGCAACCTGCACGAGACACCCCGCCTGCGTGTCGCAAACCCCCAGTCCGCTGTACAGTGGACGGCCCCGCAAAAAGGGGGCGGTTTTAGGAGCCACACTATCTTCTATTCCCTTTCAACGACCCAGGTTTTCATGCGACGCCTCGCCCTCCTCCCCATCCTCTTTCTTTTCGCGGCCTGCGGCAACGGATCTGACGGCCCCACGACCACCAGCCCTGATATCGATCCCGCGCCAATTTCCGACGACGCCCTCGCCCAGATCGACAGTACGACGCTGTACACGCACATCGCCGAGTTGTCTTCCGACGAGTACGAGGGACGCGGCACCGGCACGCCGGGCGAGCAGAAAACCATCGAGTACATCGCTGAGCAGATGGAGGCGCTGGGCCTCGTCGGAGGCGCTGAGGACGGCTCGTTCTTCCAGGCCGTCCCGCTGCGCGGATCTACCATTACCCAGATTACCCCGTTGACGCTGACGCCGGAGAACGGCGAGGTCGTTGAACTGGCCTTCGTAGACGACTTCATCGCCTCCACCGACCTCGACGCCTCGGCGGCTTCCATCGAGAGCGCCGAGCTTGTTTTCGTCGGCTACGGCATCACCAACCCCGGCTACGACTGGGATGACTTCAAGGGCGTGGACGTAACGGGCAAGATCCTCGTCGGGCTCGTGAACGACCCGCCCGCCACCGAAGACGAACCCGATCTCTTCCAGGCGGACACGCTCACGTACAACGGGCGCTGGACCTACAAGCAGGAGGAAGCCCGGCGTCGCGGCGCTCTCGGCGTGTTGCTCATCCACACGGAGCCGACGGCGAGCTATCCATTTACGGTGCTCTCGAACAGCGCGCGAGGCGAAGACATTAACCTGCAAGAAGAGCCGGAGGGAGCACTGGAGTTCAAGGGCTGGATCACCGAACAAGCGGCCGAGCAACTGGCAGGCATGGCCGGAACGACGCTGGAGGGGTGGTTTGAGCAGGCCGCCTCGCGAGACTTCACGCCGCAGGAGCTGCCGGTCACGGCGTCCGTGTCAATGTCGTTGACGACGCGCACCTTCGAAGGCACGAATGTGATCGGCAAGATCGAGGGCTCCTCACGCGCCGACGAGGCCATCATATACACGGCCCACCACGACCACCTCGGCAAAGACGACGATCTCATCGCCGCCGGCGAGGACGGTATCTACAACGGCGCGGTGGATAACGCCTCGGGCGTTTCGATGATGCTCACCATCGCAAAGGCGTTTATGGCAGGCGAGACCCCCGCCCGCTCCGTCTACTTCATGACGCTTTCCGCGGAGGAATCGGGCCTCCTCGGCTCAAAACACTATGCCCTCTACCCAGTCATGCCGCTGGCCAAAACCATCGCCAACGTCAACGTGGACTCCGGAAACCTCAACGGGGCCACGGAGGACATCGTGGGCATCGGCGCCGAGCGGAGTGACATGCTGGGCTTGCTGCGGCAGGCTGCCGAGGGTGAGGGCATGACGGTCACGATGGACTCCAACCCGAACGCCGGTTCGTTTTTCCGTAGCGACCAGCTCGCATTCGCTCGCGGCGGCGTACCGGCCATCTTCATCGAGACCGGCAGCCATTACATCGGCAAGCCCGAGGCCTACGCCGAGGAGGTGGAAGCCGAGTACCGCGCCAACCGCTACCACCAGGTCGCCGACGAGCTCACGGAAGGCATGCCGTTCGCGGGCCTCGTTCAGCAAACGCGCGTTGCGTTCCGTCTCGGCCACATGCTGGCCACCTCTTCGCTCCGGCCGGAATGGAAGCCTAGTGAGGCGTTCGCGCAGACACGGGCGGAGAGTGAGGCGGCGGCAGGGATGTAGTGGCGCTTGGGCTTCGTGATGAGTGTCATCCTGGGGAGCCCTTCGGCTTCGCTCAGGACAGGATCTGCGACAAAGAACTGCCCCGCACTCGATGCGGGGATCCATCCACGAACCAGCTCTTGGACTCTCCTTCGCTTAGCTCAGGATGTGGAAGACCTTGGCAATCCCTCGCTGATCGGGCGTCTGAATGGCAGCAATTTCGTTGGGGAGCTCGGCGGGTTCCGGGTGTTCGCCCAGATTCTTGCGCGTCTGCTCCATTGTCTGCCGGCGCTCGGCTTCATGCCCCGTGGATGTCGTCAGGTTGGCTGCTCTGCCGATCGGACAGTCCGAGCACGCGATCACGCGCCTGCTGGTCCGTCTCGTGCATGGCGTTAGCATCCGGACGTTGCGCTCCACGCTGAGGCCGCTCCGGGCCGGTAAACTTGCGCGCCTGCATCCAGACTCTAGGCGCGGCCAGCGCTAAGCAATGTGCCTATGTCCTGAATAAGCTGCTTCATCTCAAACTCCAGTGTCCCGTTGTAAACGCCTCGAATCCTTCTCTGCGCGTCCAACAACACAAACGTCTCACTGTGGAAGAAGCCGTCGCCGGTGCTCTCCTCGAGGTCGACGAAGTAGGAATCGCGTGCAAGCGAGAAGATGGTATCCCGGCCGCCGGTGAGGAGGCGCCATTTGCCGCTCACCACGTGATTGGTTTCGGCGTAAGAGTGGAAAAGAATTAGTGGCCCCCACGGTTCGGAGATTGCCGTGGGGACCGGGCCGCGTCAGCGGCCTCTGCGGGGACCGTCATCGCCGAATCCGCCTCGGAATCCGTGTTGTCCTCTTCCGCCTCTGGGGCCGTGTAACCGGCCACGCAGAGCGTGGAAGACCTTGACAATCTCTTGTTGATCCGGCGTCAGAATGGCCGCCATTTCGTTTGGGAGTTCACCAGGCTCTGGCCGACCGCCCAGATTCCGGCGCATCTGCTCCATCATCTGTTCGTGGGCCTGCTCGCGCTCTGCCCGGCGTTGCTCATGAATATCATCCAGTTGCCGGCTCTGCTGGTCCGATAGCCCGAGCACGCGATCGCGCGCCTGCTGCTCCGCCTCGTGCATGACGTCAAAATCCGGGCGTTGCCCTCCTCGCTGAAGCCGCTGGCCGTCGCGCTCCGGGCGAGTAAACAAGAGCGCTTTCTGCGCATCCGTCAGCGTCGGTTCCAGTTCGGCGGCCAGGCTCCAGAGCACGCCGGGTTGTGGACCGGCTTGAAGACTCTTCTCGAAGAGGGCGGCCTGCGAGGCCGTCAGGTTCAGCTCCTGTGTGAGCCCGGCAACAACGCGCTCCGCGTGTTCGGCCATGCGGGCTTGGTGATCGGGCTGCTGGGCATTAGAAGCACCAGACCCCAAAACAAAAAGAGTGGGAACGGCCAGAGCCGTGATGAAGCGCCTGAAGGCGCTGCTTGATTGGTTCGTGTTCATGGGTAAGGGGGTTTATGTCCGGGGGGACGTGAAAGGATTGCCGCATTCCCCGGCGGCGTGTTCTGCCTAATGTTCTGCGGCCATATTCGGGAAACCGGCGGCGGTAGATCCACGGTTCCGGACGAGTTGCATCATCATGCCACGAACTGCACCTGCGCCGCCATTAGCATTCCACGAACTGTTTTGAAGTCCCCCTCCCAAGGGAGTGCCCGAGGAACGAGGGCGGGGGATGTCGGATTGGCTGGGAGCAACACCCCTCCCCCCACTGTGCGGGGTACTCCCCTGAAGGGGAGACTGAAAAGTCCCCCTCCCAAGGGAGTGCCCGAGGAACGAGGGCGGGGGATGTCGGATTGACTGGGAGCAACACCCCTCCCCCCGCTGCGCGGGGTACTCCCCTGAAGGGGAGACTGAAAAGTCCCCCTCCCAAGGGAGTGCCCGGGGAACGAGGGCGGGGGTGTCGGATTGGCTGGGAGCAGCAAAACATGCCTCGGCAACACCCTCCGACCTCGCCCATAACCACTAGATGCACGCACGTGGCGTGGACTGCATCGGTCGCACCATGAATGAGCGATCCAAACATTACGATCCGGGTACCTTCTAGTCATTGTGCGCCTTCGCTTGATGTCCACCCTCCAACCGGAATCTTCCACCCGATCTCAATCCCGCACAGCGGAGATTGCCGTTGTTCTCGGCTTCTGGACGTTGCTGGGGGCACTGACGCTCGTTCGGAGATCACTGGACCCCCGCGGGCCGGAAGGGCTTGCGACGCCGGAGTTGTGGATGACGCTTATCGAGTACGGGTTCTGGGTCCTGCTCACACCGCTGGTCTTCTGGCTGGCCAGACGCTTCCCCCTCGAACGCAACTCGCTGGCGCAGCGCATCGTGCTGCATCTCGCCATTGCGTTGGTGGTTGCCGCACTGTTCGAGGTCGTGCGCCTGATGATCCTGCGTCCGATGATCATCCAACACACTATGGGCCTGCGTGGAGGCCGATTCGGACGAGGACCGGGGCACCTCAACCCCGTCTTTGCACTCAAGCACCTTCAGTTCCTCGACGAACTGATTGTCTATCTGGCCGTGTTGTCGGCAGGGTTTGCGCGCGACTATTTCTTTCGGCTGCGCGAACGGCAGCGAGAAGCCGCACGCCTCACCGCTCAACTCGCCGAGGCTCGTCTGTCTGCACTGCGCATGCAGCTCAATCCCCACTTTCTCTTTAATACCCTCCACGCCGTCAGTGCATTGGTAGAGCGCGACCCCACCGGTGTCCGGCGGATGATCGCGAAGCTGAGCACCCTGCTACGCCACACGCTCGACACTGCTTCAGCGCAGGAGGTGCCCCTCCGCGATGAACTTCAATTCCTCCGCGACTACCTCGACATCCAGCAGGTCCGCTTTCAGGGCAGACTGGAGGTTGTAGAGGACGTGCCCTCCAACCTTCTGGACGCCCTGGTACCCAACCTGATCCTCCAGCCGCTGGTAGAAAACGCCGTCGAGCACGGCGTGAGTGGCCTGGAAGACGGCGGCCGCATCGACATCGGAGCACAAAGGGATGGGAACAACCTGATCCTGAGTGTGCGCGACAACGGCCCCGGCATCGACCCCGAGATGCCGCTACGTGAGAACGGTGTCGGCCTCCGCAACACGCGCGAGCGTATCGAGGGGATGTATGGCGACGCCGGACATCTTGTCCTTGAGCCTGCCGAGGGTGGCGGCCTTCGTGTCGTTGTAACCCTCCCCTACCATACAGCGGGCGACCTGCGCACGACGGGTGTTGGCGACGCATCCATGGATATCTGATGTCTGATCTCCTCCGCGTTCTGATTGTTGATGACGAGCCCCTCGCACGGCAGCGCCTCCTCGATTTACTGGAGCAGATGGACGATGTTGAGGTTGCCGGGATAGCCGACAGCGGTAAGGCAGCCGTTAAGGCAATTCGGGTGAATCGGCCTGATCTTGTTTTCCTCGACGTGCAGATGCCCGGCCTGACAGGCCTCGATGTAGTGCGTGTGGTCGGCCCAGAGAACATGCCGGCAACGGTTTTTGTAACGGCCTACGACCAGCACGCCCTCGCTGCCTTCGAGCTGGCCGCTCTGGATTACCTCCTCAAACCATTTGAGGACGAACGCTTCTTCCTTACGCTTCAGCGCGCTCGCGACACCATCCGCCTCCGCAAAGTTGGCGAGTTGCAGGAAGGCCTCCTTGCCTTGCTCCAGGCCAAGCAACCTGAGCCTGCGAAAGCGCCACCACGATCTGAATATCTCGAACGTATTGCCGTAGAGATGCGCGGCCAGGTCCGCGTCGTACCCGTCGAACAGATCGACTTCATTGCAGCCGACGGCGCTTATGCCGAACTCCATGTTGGTGAAAAGACGTACGTCATTCGGGAGCGCATGCAGAACCTGGAGGAGCGCCTCGACCCCGCCCGGTTCTTCCGCATCCACCGCTCCACCATCGTACAACTCGACCGCGTGGAAGCCCTCCTCACTGCATCCGGCGGTGATTACGCCGTGCGCCTCTCTGACAACAAACGCCTTCGCGTTAGCCGAGGGCGAAGGGATGAACTTGCGTCAAGGTTGGGGTTGGATGGGCTCGACTAGCTTCACTAGTAGACCGCTCCCAAGATTTGTTGAGAAGATCGCAGATAAAACTCATCCATCTCGTCGCCTGCCTTTACAATGACGAAAACTTGCTGGCCTGGAGCGATCACAAAACCGGGGCACCCCCTTGCAATCCGGTTGCCATCCAATCGCCCTTCGCCATCCAAGCGAGCACTCCAAAAGTAGTCCTCTCCGATCACCCACACGCTGTCGGCTACAAGGCCGGAAGGCAAATCCTTTTCCTCCAATACTCGCAAAGCCACCGGCACGATAAGCGGTTTCAACCCGCGACAGGGTTCCGATAACTGCTCGGGATCTACAACTTCCGTCGGCATGAGATTGAGGTAGGCGCTGGTCTCAACCGTGACTAACACACCCTCGACAACCACCTCAAAAGGTGCCGCGAGCAGTGCTTCCCTATTCATTTGGGCATGCACGGTGGGAAACCAGGTGAGCAATCCCAGGCAAGCGACTACGTATCGAAAGGAAGCAAGCTTAATTCGCACGGCATCTAATCGGCCCAAAGTAGAGTCCGAAACGCAAGAGTGTGGACGAGTCGAACGGCCACTCCGGCGTCGACTCGATGCGGCCTTGGTAGGTCATAAGCTCGTCAGTCGGTCCTGAGTGGAACCATTACCCGTCAATGTGTCTCAGAGCAATCAAGCGCGTTGCCTGACCATCCTGCTTGCTACACTCTAGTTGTTCTGTTGGGGTGAGCTCGGCAGATTGGCGGCGTCGCGGTCGGCATCGGGCGCAATGGTGTCGTAATGCTCGCCGGAACCCGAGCGGAACCGATCCAGGCGCTCACGTAACCTGCGGCGCTCCTCCCGATACAGGTTGTCACGTAACAGCTGCGCAGCGCGGACCGGGAGGGAATCCACAATACTGGCCTGAATCACCATAACGAGCTCCTTCTGAACAACCGAACGCGTGCTGTACGAGAAAAGGTACTTGATGAGCGGAATATCCCTAAGAATCGGGATGCCCTTGCGGGTCGTGGATTCCTCAGTGGAGTACAGCCCGCCAATGACCGTCTGCTCTCCATCCAGCAAAAGAACCTGGGTTCTCACGTCGCTCTTGTCAATCGTGAGGCCGGCCTCCGAAGGGCGCGCGGCGCTCTTCTCCACCTTGATTTCGAGGTGGACGAACTCGAGAGGCTCACCGTTTTCGCCGGCCGACGGGTCGCTGATGAGCGTAGGCGTCACATCGATGATGATGCCCGTCGAGATGAACTGGGTGATGGTGTTACCCTGGAAGTCCTGCAGGTTGATGGGGATGTCCGATCCGCTCTGCATGCGGCCCTGCTCACCACTCAGGACGGATACGCTTGGGGCGGCGATGGTCTCGCCATACCCCTGGGTTTCGAACCAGCGGAAGAGGCGAAGCAAGACCGAGATGTCGATCTGGTCGGTGCTGGTCGTGATGTACCCGTCGATGGCGTCGAAGAACGACTCGCCGTTCACCGAGAAGCGCGGGATTACCGCACCGCCTGTTCCACCTGTGCCATCCGTTCCACCTGTGCCACCCGTTCCACCTGTACCGCCACCGGAGGCATTGCCGAAGAGCGTAGCCCAGTTGGTACCCGTTTCGCGGAACTTGTTGGCATTCAACTCGAAGATGATGGCATCGATGCGAATCTCTCGGCTCTCGGCCGTAGCCGGCAAGTCGGATGAGGCGCCGGCGCCCAGGTAGCCCTGTCCCAACAGGTCTCCCAATGCGTCGGTGGTGAGGGCTTGGGCTGCGCGATCGTGAATCACGAAGAAGCGCTCGGACTCACGGAAATCGAGGCCGGCACGGTCGAGAACCAACTCGAACGCATCAATGAAGTGGATGCCGTTCAGGCTCACGCCGATCGCGTCCGTGCGATCCATCGGATCGACAAGGGCTTTGCCGGTAACCCGAAGGAAAACAGGATTCATTATGCGTATAAACTCGCTGAACGGAGTTGTAGGCAGGAACGATACTAGTTGGTCCGGGGGAACGTAGGACAGCACGCGGCGGCCCACGGGGGGGGCCACACGCTGGGCTATGGCTTCGTGGGCAGGGCCTGCGAGCAGCACAACCAGCAGGCATAGCGGCGTAAGCCGGCCAAGAAATGCCTTGCGTGGACGATGAGTCATCTGGTTCATGACGGCGTTGGGTTTGTAGGCAGGATTTGGGATTCGGAACAGGGCGGCAGCCTCCTAGGAGGCCTCCCCGTGGCCAGTCCCTAGAAAAGCGGACGGTAAGTATAGAGAACAAATTGGGAATAACAAGGTGCCGATTCAACAAAGTAATCCGCACCGGACGAATTGCTATACTCTGCAAATGTTCTTAAATGGCCTGAAATGACTGGTTTTGGAAAAAGCAAATTTCATGCCCACAAACAACGAAATCGACTTGCACGGCCTCGTACGAGGCGATTAGACGTGCCCTACCCGGGACGATTCAAGTGCCCGGCCTTCTCATCCACAGAAAGGCTTGATTATGCCTGTATATGATTAATATACACCTGTATACGACTAATCATGTAAACGAGCGTCCTCATAATATCCGCAGGTTAAACCAGTACAGGCCGAATTTCGCTGGAATCGATGGTTCGGAGTGCCCGCGTCTACTGAACCCCAGATCTCACGCGATCAACGAACCATGGGGTAGGTATCGTTTCCCTACCAGGAGCCTGTCTGACTAAGGGGATTGTAGCGAGGCGAGTGAGGAATCGAGTACATTTCTTCGATCTTTTGAGGCGCATAGTGGGGCTACGTAACGAAAAAGATCGGAGAAATGGGCCGATTTATCGCCGCCGCAGTAGATCCGTCCTTAGTCAGACAGGCTCCTAGAAACCTGTTGAATTACGTGCTCCCCGCAATCCCGCAGCAAGTGCAGGGTGCATCTCGGTTGAGATCAAGGCGCCCCGCAGTACTGCGGGGCAACGTAGAGATCGGGCAATCCCGCCGTATGGCTGGAAGGTAGGTGGAGTTTTTCAACAGCCTCCTAGACAACCCCCGGGGATCGGATTGGCTTGTACCTATGACACAATGGGCGAGTCCGCCAGAGACGCAGGCAGGGTGAATATCGCACGCTGCGAACATCACCCGCCCCCGTCACAGTGCCCGAGAAAGGAATCGAACCTTCACGGCCGTAAGGCCACACGACCCTGAATCGTGCGCGTCTACCAATTCCGCCACTCGGGCAGGCGCGCGAAATTACGGTTTGCTCGGACGCGCACGCAACAATGCAGCGGGGTGCTAGTCTACCAGGAGCTTGTCTGACTAGGGGGAATGTGGCGAGGCGAGTGAGGAATCGAGTACATTTTTTCGATCTTTTGAGGCGCATAGTGGGGCTACGTAACGAAAAAGATCGGAGAATTGGGCCGATTTATCGCCGCCGCAGTAGATCCGCCCTTAGTCAAACAGGCTCCTAGCATCAAACGAACCTGCCTCGCTGGGCCGTTCAGGCTGCTCACTTCCGCCACCCCTTTGCATACTCCATGAAATCACTGTTCCATGCCCTCACGGCCATAGCCATTGGCGCCTTGAATGTCTCCACCGCTTTCGCCCAGGCCGACCGTCCCATCCCCTACCCGGTCTTTGAACCTCCGCAGTTTGCTGCCGCCGTTGAAAGCGGAACGCGGAAGGCCTCCGGGGAACCCGGTCCTAACTACTGGCAAAACTCAGCCATCTACACGCTCAGCGCAACGATTGACCCGGTAGAGAATACGCTGGCCGGCGAAGGCACGATATCGTACCAGAACAACTCCCCGGACGACCTGGCCTTCCTGGCCATCAAGCTCCGCCAAAATATCCACGCAGAAGGCGTCCCACGTAGCCGCTATGTGGAAGTGACCGGCGGCCTCAACCTGACGCGTCTTACCGCGAACGGGAGTGTGATGGAAGAAGTAAAAGAAGGCCACCCCGATGCAGGCCAGTACCGCATTCAGGGAACTATTCTCACGCTCGCCCTGCCTGACGCGCTTGAGTCGGGTGACAGCGTAGAGTTGGGAATGCAGTGGAGCTACAAGATCCCGCCCCACACCGGCTCGTTCCGCCAGGGGCAGGACGGCGAGGTCTACTACATCGGCTACTGGTACCCGCAAATGGCCGTCTACGACGACGTGTACGGCTGGCACACCGACCAGTACATGGGCCTCGGCGAGCACTACATGGGCTACGGCAGCTACGATGTCCGCATCACTGCGCCGGAGGGCTGGCTCGTTTATGCCACGGGCACGCTTCAGAACGCACCGGAAGTCCTGACGGAGCAGACATTGCGCCGCCTTGCCCTGGCAAGTGCGTCGGACGAGGTCGTTCACGTGGTGGCCGAGAACGAGCGCCGTGCTGGCACGTCCACCCTCGACAGCGAAGACAATCTACTCACGTGGCACTTCACGTCCGAGAATGTCCGCGACGTGGCTATCGCAGCGTCGCCACACTACGTATGGGACGCCACGCGAGTAATGGTGGATCAAGATGGCCGAGGCCGACTCGAGATGGTGCAGATCAACTCATTCTACCGCCCCGGAACGACGGCATGGGAGCGCTCGGCTGAGTTCGCCGCGTTCTCCATCGGCCACCTTTCCAAACTCATTATGCCATACCCATATCCGCACATGACAGCCGTGGAAGGCATCATCAGCGGCGGTATGGAGTACCCCATGATGACACTCATCGGTGGCGCACGAAACGACCAGAGCCTGTTCAGCGTGACGTACCATGAGTTGGGACACATGTGGTTTCCGCAGGTGGTCGGTTAGAACGAGAAGGCGTATACGTGGATG
>JADFQN010000074.1 GCA_022561755.1 Bacteroidota bacterium | reverse complement strand
GCCTGGGATACCGGGGCGGGGTGGGGGTTGATTCTGACCTACGGCGCGTACATGCGGAAGGAACATGGGGTCGTCCGCAACGCCGTGCTGACCGGAGTGGGCAACAACACGGTCTCGTTGCTGGCGGCAATGATGGTGTTCGGGATCGTGTTCGCCGTGCTCGGGCAGCAGATGGAAACGACGGAGATCCTTGCGACGATGAAGGATAGCGGGCCGGCGTCCACCGGCCTGACGTTCATCTGGATGCCGCAACTGTTTGCAAAAATGGCGTTCGGAAAGCCTCTGGCCATACTGTTTTTCCTTGCCCTGGCATTTGCCGCGCTCTCGTCGCTGATCTCGATGATCGAACTGGCGACGCGCAATCTGGTCGATCTCGGGATAAAACGCCCTCGGGCCGTCAGTTTGGTGGCCGGCGGCGGATTCCTCCTTGGCGTGCCGAGCGCCCTCAACACGACCTTTCTGTCGAATCAGGACTTCGTCTGGGGTGTGGCGCTGATGCTCTCGGGCGCCTTCGTTGCGTTTGCCGTGGTGAAGTACGGCGTCCAGCGGCTACGAAGTGAGGTGGCCACGCCGAGCGACTGGAAGATGCCCGGCTCGTGGAATGGTGTGATTCGCTTCCTCATTCCAGTTCAGGCCATCGTGTTGTTGGTCTGGTGGCTCTGGCAGGCGACCACAACAGACTTTGCTGCCAGGTGGTACGATCCCTTCGAAACCTACAGCGCTATGACGTGCCTCGTGCAGTGGGCGGTTGTGCTGGTTGCGCTTATAGCGTTGAACCGCTGGATGGCGCAGCGGACGATGCAGGAATCCTTGTACGAGGATTCGTGATGCAGAGGACGGCTTTCAGCTTCATCGTCGTCGCGTTCCTGTTTGCGGGTTGTGGGGGAAGTGGGATGGTTCCGGCGCCGGGTGGTTTGTTGACGCGCGCCGAGCGGACGGGCTTTCAGGAGACCTCCCGCTACGACGACGTGGTGGAGTTCCTGGAAGCGGTGTCCGCCTCGCCTTCCATCCACCTCACCACCTTTGGGGAAACGGTTGAAGGGAGAGCTCTGCCTCTGGCTGTGTGGGGCGCTCGGGATTCCTCCGCCGAGTCCGTACGGGCTACCGGCAAGACGCGCGTGCTCGTTCTCGCCAACATCCACGCGGGCGAGGTTTGTGGCAAGGAGGCCGCTCAGATGCTCCTCCGCGACCTCTCGGAAGGCCGCAACGCGGCGTGGGCCGATTCCCTCGTGCTCCTCATCGCTCCGATCTACAACGCAGACGGCAACGAGCGCATCGCGTACGATAATCGGCCGATGCAACACGGTCCGGTAGGAGGGATGGGCCGGCGACCGAATGCGCAGGGCCTCGATCTCAACCGCGACTTTATGAAGCTCGCCGCGCCGGAATCTCGCAACCTGGTGCAACTCTTCCGCGACTACGACCCGCACGTGATCATCGACCTCCACACGACGAACGGAACGCGGCACGGCTACCACCTCACGTACGCGCCGCCGCTCAACCCGAACACGCCAAGTGAATTGGACGCAGAGTTGCGCGACCACTGGTTACCCGCCGTGAGTGCGCAGATTGCATATACAGATGGCTGGGCGACCTATCACTACGGCAACGTACCGGGCGCCTTCGGCGAGCCCGCCACTGCGCCGCGCGCATGGTACTCGTTCGATGCCCGCCCGCGATTCGGGACGAACTACGCTGGCCTTCGCAACCGCTTTGGGATTCTGAGCGAGGCCTACAGCTACGTCCCATTCGAGGAGCGCGTGCGTGTTACGAAGCGGTTTGTAGAGGAAGTTGTGGACTATGCCTACCAGAATGCAAGCCGCGTTCGCGCGCTGACCGAAAACGCCGATGAAACCTCTGTTGTGGGCGAGGAACTATCGCTCCGAGCCACGTGGGCTCCACTCTCGGAGCCGGTCGAGATTTTGATGGGCGAGGCCGACAGCGTTGCCCATCCCGTGACCGGCGAGCTCATGCTGGAGCGCGTGGACGTGCTGCACCCCGAGATGATGCCCGCACTCGTGAGATTCACACCGACCGAAACCGAAAGAGCCCCGAGTGCCTACTTCGTGCCGCCAAACCTTACTGAGGTCGTAGAGTTGCTCGACTTGCACGGCATCGACTATTACGCGGCCCGGACGACGGGCCAGCCGGTTGACGTATTCAGTATCGACAGCGTGCAGGTGGCAGAGCGCTCGTTCCAGGACCGGCGCGGCCAAACGCTGTTCGGCTACTACGGCACGTTGAATGACCCCTGCGCGCAGGACATGCTGGTCGTGCCCGTAAACCAGCCTCTCGGGCGGCTCGTCTTCATGCTGCTCGAGCCACGCTCCGACGACGGCATCGTAGCCTGGGCGGTGCTTCCTCCAGAAACCTACACGGCCCGCCGCGAATACCCGATTCGCCGAATTCACGGAACGCTTCCACCCCGATAGCGAACAGCGGGCACAAATCTTGCGTTATTGGTGTTCCCCAGTCGTCTACACTTCTACCTGCACGAACACCGTTCGCATGTACCGTATTGCATTTATTCTCATACTCACCGCGCTCGCCGTTTCCGGTTGCCGCGATGCCGCTTCGACGGGCGAGGCCGATGTTTCTGAGGCGGGCTACGAACTGCTCACGGTGGACGCGGAATCGTTCACTGAGGACGTAGGGAAGATCGACGCGGATATCCGGATCATCAACATTTGGGCAACGTGGTGCGGTCCCTGCCACGTGGAGATGCCCGAGTTCGTCCGTTTCGGCAATGACAAGGCCGATGAGAGTGTGGCCGTCCGCTTCCTGTCCATCGACGATCCTCAGTTTCTTCCACAGGTGGAACAGTTTCTAGCCAGGTATGGCATTACCGGCCCGACGTATTTCTCCGGCACAGGCGATCAACTAATCAGGGACATCCATCCGCGCTGGCGGTACGGCCTGCCTACGACGCTGATGATCGACCGCAAGATGAAGATCCGCGACGTGTGGGAAGGCGCCGTGAGCTACGATTTCCTGATGGCGAAAGTGGAGCGCATGCGCGGAATCCTGGTAGAGGATTCCGATTCCGCAGAACCAACAGATTCGCCGTCTACCGATTCCTGAAGGAAGTTCCATGCGGCGATTTCTAGCCTCTCTTGCGTTGGCCTTCCTCGCGTCGGTCTTTCTTGTTTCGGGCGTCTCTGCGCAGTCGGGTAGTGGGATAAGTTCGGGCTCCGCCATTCCTGGCGGCGACTACCCTTTGCGCACCACGGAGGACCAGTCGGCCACGCTGAATGGCCTGATCGGTCAAAACGGCCTCGTCGTGGTTTTTTGGAGCAACGTCTGTCCGTGGACTGAGCGCTACACCGACCGCATCGTCGATTTGGCGCGCGATTACCAACCTGCCGGGATCGCGTTTGTCGCCGTCAACAGCAACGACTCGACGCGTTTCCCGGACGAGGACTTTGCTTCCATGCGGCGTACGTCCGCGTCTGCGGGCTTCCCGTTTCCCTATTTGATGGATGACAGCGGGGCCGTCTCCATAGCATTCGGGGCGCGCAACACGCCTCAGGTGTACTTTTTCAGCAATGCAGGCGCCCTGCTCTACGAAGGCGCCATCGACGACAGCCCGGCCGATCCCGACCGTGTCGAGACACCGTATCTCCAGGCAGGTATGGATCAGCATCTCGCTGGTCAGGCCATCGGCGTGCAGCTTACGAACGCGCTCGGGTGCACGATCAAGCTTCCACGCTAGGGCGGCCGATGATCACAACGCCGGAGGCACTTCAAGAGGTCGTTAAGCGCGCGCGCGCGGCAGACGTCGTGGCCCTCGACACAGAGTTCGTCTGGGAGCGGACGTTTTACCCGCGCCTTGGGGTTGTGCAAGTTGGGTTGAGCAGTGAAGAGGTCTATCTGATCGACACCGTCGCGTTGCCGGATTTGCTGCCGCTCGGGGCGCTCCTCGCCGATGCAAGCGTGGTAAAGATCCTGCATGATGCCGTTCAGGATCTCACCATCTTGCGGAGGGCGACGGGCGCCGCACCGCTCAACGTCTTCGATTCGCAGCGGGCGAGCGGCCTTGTGGGTTTGGGGGCCTCCATTTCGTTACAGGATCTCGTGGCCGAGGCAACGGGCATCACGCTCCCCAAAGGCGAGACACGTACAGACTGGTGCAAGCGGCCGCTCAGCGAAAAACAGATTGCCTACGCCGAGGACGACGTGCGGCACATGCCGGCGCTCCATGCGTGGCTTCTGGACAAAGCCCGGTCGGCAGGACGTGTAGGGTGGATTGTGGAGGAGATGCAGCGCTACGACGATCCTTCTCTCTTCGCCGATCCGGACCCACGCGCGCAGTTCGAGCGGGTGAAGGCACGGGGCGTTGGTGCACTGTCGGATGCGCAGCGAGCCGTGCTACGCGAGGTGACGGCGTGGCGAGAGGATGAGGCCCGCTCGTCCGATAAAACACGCCGGAGCGTTCTCGCGGATGACACATTGGTAGAGATTGCCAGACGACTCCCGGAGCGTCCTCCGCAGCTTTCAAAACGAATGATGGGCGAGCGTGAACGAGCACTGTACGGAGAGGCGATCATCGAAGCCGTGGAGCGTGGGCTGGCTGTGCCTGTAGACGAACGTCCGCGTGGCCCACGCCGCCGCCCCGACGAAGAACGCATCGCGGCGCGGGTACAGGTTGTACACGCGGGCATCGCAGGGCGATGTATGCGCGAAGGTGTCGATCCGCGTATCATTGCCACCAAAGCAGAGATACGGGCGCTTCTTATTGCAGGTAATGATAGAAAGGATCACGATCATTCGATCCTCAGCGGCTGGCGGCGAGCTTTTATTGGGGACGATGTGTTGGCGCTTATGGCGGGGGAAGCATCCGTTGGGCTTGGCGGCCACGGCGAATGGCCGGATTTTGTGGTGTGAACGGCTTGCGCGCTACCGGCACCGCCACTAGGTTGTCGGTTGACACTGTTAACCTCTCATGTTCGACTACATTATTGTTGGCGCTGGTTCGGCCGGCTGCGTGCTGGCAAATCGCCTCTCTGAGAACCCGGACGTGCGCGTGCTGCTGCTGGAAGCGGGGCCGCGCGACAAACGCCCTGAGATCCGCATCCCCGCCGCGTTCTGCCGTCTCTTCAAGACGAGCGTGGATTGGGCCTACGAGACCGAGCCTCAGAGCGAGCTAAAAAACCGCTGTCTCTTCTGGCCACGCGGGAAGGTGCTCGGCGGCTCCTCGTCCATCAACGCGATGATCTACATCCGCGGCCACCGCGCTGACTACGACGGCTGGGCGGCCGATGGGTGTACGGGATGGGGTTATGCAGACGTGCTTCCGTACTTCAAAAAGTCGGAGGACTACGCCCACGGTGCTTCCACCTTTCATGGTGTGGGTGGGCCGATGCGCGTGGAAAACCAGCGCACCCCGAATCCGCTCAGCGAGGTATTTGTTGAGGCCTCAGTACAAGCCGGACTACCGCACAATGATGACTTCAACGGAGCCGAGCAGGAGGGAGCAGGTCTCTACCAGGTAAACCAGAGGGGAGGCCGCCGCGAATCGGCAGCGACGGCGTTTCTGCGGCCGGTGCGATCGCGATCGAACCTGGTAATGGAAATCGGGGCGATGGCCACGCAGGTTTTGTTTGAGGGAATGCGAGCGAGCGGCATTGCCTACGTGCAGGATGGGCAGACAAA
The DNA here is from genome assembly GCA_022561755.1 of Bacteroidota bacterium. GTDB lineage: Bacteria > Bacteroidota > Rhodothermia > Rhodothermales > Rubricoccaceae > JAHEJB01. Next base: position 9,473 of record JADFQN010000074.1, on the reverse strand, counting down.
ACGTGCAAACGCATCAGAGGAAGTGATCCTCTCCGGCGGCGCCATCAACTCGCCGCAGTTGCTGATGCTCTCCGGAGTTGGGCCTGCCGCACACTTGCAAGCGCACGGCATTGATGTGGTGGCAAACCGCCGTGAGGTGGGGGAGAACCTCCAGGATCACCTCGTCGTGGGCATCAGATACCGTTCAAAACGTCCTGGAACACTCTTGTCGGCCGAATCGCCGATGAACATTGCCCGGTATTTGCTTACGCGGCGCGGGATGCTGACATCAAATGTTGCCGAGGCCGGCGCCTTCGTCCGGACACGGTCGTCCGGCCCGGCGGACCTCCAGTTCCACGTGGCTCCCGTGCTGTTTATGAACCACGGCCTGGAGCCGCCCACCAAGCACGGCTTCACGTTGGGGCCAACGCTCGTCCGGCCGGATAGCCAAGGCGCCATTCGTCTGCACAGCGCCGATCCGTTCGCACCGCCTGCCATCGAGCCGAACTATCTCACCGAACCTGCCGACGTAAAAACGCTCGTGGCCGGGCTGCGTCTGGCGCGAGAGATCGTCTCTCGGTCGGCGTACGATTCGTATCGGGGAGAGGAGCTTACCCCAGGCCCGAACGTCCGTACCGATGCGGAACTGGAGGACTACATCCGTGAGACCTCCGAGACCCTCTACCATCCGGTTGGCACGTGCCGAATGGGCGCCGACGAGGACGCCGTGGTCGATCTTGAGCTTCGCGTGCGGGGCGTGGATGGTCTCCGCGTAGCGGATGCGTCGGTCATGCCGAAGGTCATCAACGGCAACACCAATGCGCCGACCATGATGATCGCCGAGAAGGCCGCTGCCTTGATAAAAGGCTCCGCTCTTTCCCAGCGAGAAACGGTCGCCGCCTGACACCTACCGGCTGCTCAAGTAGTCAGATAGAATCCGTCTTACGTCCCCTACCAGGCCGTTCCAATCGGTCGCCGGGGCCTTGGTTACCGTAAGGAATTGCGGCAAGGCGAACACGTTGGTCACCCCATCCAATCCAAACAGCGCCTGTCCGAGGTCGTGATCGGCCGCTTCTGCAGCCGAGTTGAAGGCCAGCATCCCGGACGAAATGATCAAGGCGCCCTCAGCCGTAAACTTGAGGCTATCTGGGTTGGGCGTGGGGTGGATGGAGATCGTAGGCATGAAGAGATGCAAAGATTCGCCGATACTACGTGTCCTACTTGGTTTCGATTCTGAAAACAAAACGAAGGGCGCGTAGTATTCCGCGTGGTATTCTGTGCGCACGGCTCGCATCTTGCCTAGGAGGCTGTTGAAATACGTCATCCTGTCTGCGACGGCGCCTCTCGGCCGATCTCTTCGTTGCGAGATGCTCGCCGAATCACCGATTCGACTACAATCTCGCGCCTTGATCTCAACCGAGATGCGCTCGTCTCGGCGACAGAGCACGTGATTCAACAGCCTCCTAGCTATTCCCGATGGCCCTCACCCGTACACAAAAGCCCCCAGCGCCGTCTCCGGTAGATTCGGCGCCGCTTGAGCGCGAGTCTCCCGTTCGAATTACCCCGACGTCATCTTCAGTTGGGCGGGAAACGAACGGAATGATCGGTGAAAGGCCAACCGTGGTAACAGGCGAACCCGCAACGCGCATAGGCCGCCTCGGTAGGCAGCTCTCCGGCCTCAGCGACGACGTAAAGGAAATCGCTGAGCTACGCATCGCCCTAGCAAAAGCAGAGCTGACCGAGCAGGTCGACTACGGCGTAGGCAAAGCCAAACAGGGCTCGGTGGCGGGCGTACTGGCCATTTTGGGCACCTTCTTTCTGCTCGTGTCCCTGGCGCTCGGCCTAGGGTGGTGGCTCGGGCACATGTTTTGGGGATTCCTGATAGTCACCGGGTTGCTACTCCTTGGCGCGGGCATCGCCTGGCTTGTTTTGAGGCCGAAACCACCTACGCTGAGAAAACCCTGATATGGCTGGTAAGACACCGACTGCCGTAGAAATCCAGCGAAAGCTGGAAGGCCGCACGCAGTCCCTCAACCAACATCTCGCGGCAATTCGTCAGGAGTTCGCGCCGATGGCCCAAATCAGCGGCGATGGCGCGCCGCCCGAGCCGAAGGAGCCGCTGAGTACGGCGCAGAAGGTTGGGATTGCGCTGGGCGCAACGCTGGCCGTCGGGCTGTTGCTGGGCATGCAGGCGCGAAAGAAAAAGCTGGGCCGGGCCGAGCAAATGGGCCCTACGGTGCGCCTGTACGTGGATCACATCCTCGACGAGGCCGCGCGACTTGCAGCCAACGGCAAGAGTCCGGATGACGCCCTCCGAAAGGTGCTGCGGCGCAAGCCCGCGGTTGTACAGGTGGAAACCCTCGAGGCGCCGAAGCAGCGCTCGGCGGTGGCCAACGCAGCGGCATCCGTTGCTATTGCGGCATTCAGTTTCGCTGTAAAGGCCGGCACCGACTGGGTGGCCGATCAAATCAAAAAGGACGGCTGAGCTCCTCAGAATTGGGCTGAGTGGCTTGAAAACGGTTCAGGTTGGCACGATACTAGCATGAGTTGTTGATCGTTCTTGCGCCATGCTGATTCTCGTCGCCATCCAGCTCGCCATCCTGCTTGCAGCCAGTGTACTGCTCTCGCTCGAGGTGCGCACCGGGCGCATGGATGCTCCGCCGCAAAAGCACTCCGCTACCCGCGCTACGGTTTATCTCCTGGCTGCCATTGCGGGCGCTACGCTGCTTATTGCGCTGGCGGACGGGGAATGGCTCTTCGCGCTGGCGCTGGTCCCGATCACGTTCCTCAGCCTGCTCCGCTTCTCGATGATAGCCCGGCAGTGGTGGGATGGCTGGAGACTGCCCGTATTTACGTGTACCCTCATCGCCGTCGGGATTGTGGCCATGCTATCCATGACACCGTACCCGCTCAACCGGACGTTCGTCCTGGAAGAACTCAATCTGATCGACAGCACGCTCGGAAGACCCGACACGATTGACCCGGAGGCCGTGCGGCCGGTGCGGGTATAGCGGCGCGCGTTCTTGTCTTCCAGGAGGCTGTTGAATTACGTATTCCCCGCAACGAGCGCGGGGCGGGCTGTCGCCGAGACGTGATGCCCAACGACAAGTCCCCCTTCCGAGGGCGTGTCCCGTCGAAAGGCGGGACGGGGGATGTCGGATTGGCTGGACGCCACGCCAAATAGCCGGCAACTTCCGTTTGTACCGGTTCACCCCCTATCGTCAGTGCTGTCGCACTTACTGTTTGTCCCCCTTGTCAAGGGAGACAGATTTCGAAGCGAAGCGAGAAATCGGGGGGTGGATTGGCTGGGAGCTCGGCAATGTGGACAGCCGAGAGAGGATGCGGCACGCATCCGCGTGACGGCGCCGAGTGAGAGGGGACAAAGGTTCGAGCCAACATGGCAAAAACCCTCCGCCTTCACTTTGTTCAGGCACCTCCCTTACCAAGGGAGGTGGTGCCCACTCCGCCGGCTTCAGTGCTCGTGCCCCAACTCCTGCCTGGGCACGTCGCCCGCGTCGAGGCCCCCAGAGCCAAGCTGCTCGGGCCGCGCTAGTTCGAGGGCCTTGCGGGGCATCCGCTCGTCGCGTTCGGCCGTGTGGTGCGCGAACACCGCCATCATAGCCGCTGCTTGCGCCAGATCCTCCTCGGAGAGGTGGTCGTACGTGTCCATCGTGCCGTGCCACGTTTGCGCGAAGTAGGCGATGGGGTCTTGGATGAACTGGAAGCCAGGCAGGCCGGCGGCGTCGAACGGGAGGTGATCGGTGCCGCTCGTGTTGGAGATGGTCAGTGTTTTGGCCTCGTCGTCTCCGAAAGCATCCAGCCACGCGCGGAAGATGGGGGCGACCTCGCTGTTGCGCTGCATGTACACGCCCCGGATGCGGCCCGTGCCGTTGTCGAGGTTGTAGTAGGCGGAGAGCAGATCGTGCTCGGGGCCGATGGCTGTGGCCGGTTCGCCGAAGCCGCCGAGCGTAGCATATCGGGCATTCACGTAGGCAGTGGAGCCATAAAGACCCTGCTCCTCACCCGTCCACAGGGCAAAGCGAATTGTCCTACGCGGCCCTCGTCCGCGGTCGTCGTAGAAAGCCTTGAGGGCGCGGGCGGCCTCCATCACCACCGCAGAGCCGGCCGCGTTGTCCGTCGCGCCGGTGCCGCCGTGCCACGAGTCGAGGTGGGCGCCGAGCATGACAACTTCATCGCGCAGCGCCGGATCGGTACCGGGGATCTCAGCAATTACGTTTTCCTCGACAACTTCACCGGCCGTCCAGTTGGCCTCAAAATCAAGATCGACCGTCACTTTTTGCCCAGCTTCAAGAAGGCGGAGAATGCGGTTGTAGTGCTCGGTCTGCACGACGAATTGGGGAACGGCCTCCACACCTTCCTGCCATGGACTGGGGCGGTTCACGAAGTCGGCGTCCTCAGGCATCGGAACGGTGGCGCCCATCACACGGATGGATCCGGTGCCGCCGAGGCGAGAGGCTTCGAGGATGGCGAGGGGCCGCTCATCTACCAACTGCGCGAGCCGGGCCTGGCGGGCGCGGTACCGGGCGATGACCTCCGGGCTGTAACTGCGGCGCGACCGGCCGCTCTCGCCTGCGTTGGCCATATCCAAAAGGGCGTCGTCTTCGTGGCGGGAGGCGATGCCCTCGAAGCCGAGATCGACCTCGCCTTCGCCCGTGAGGAGAACAATCTTGTCGCGGAGCTGCCCGCTCAGCGCAGACAGGGCGTCGTCGTCATCCGAGTCGATGAGGACGACCTCGGCCGTGATGCTGCCCGTGGAAGGACTCCATGCTTTAGGGAAGGCAGCCACCGGAAACGTCTGTGCAGCCACATCCTGGCCAGTCACACTCACGTTCAACGCAAACCGCTCGATAGACCATCCTCTACCAAACGTGCCCCACGGCTGAATCTCCGCATCAATCCCCCAAGATTCGAAGCGCTCCTCTGCCCACCGCTGGGCAGCGTCGAGCTGCACGGAGCCCGTCAGGCGGGGGCCGTGGATGTCGGTCAGCCAGAGTGCGACTTCCATTACCTGGCCGCGCTCCATGGTCTCGGCCTTCAGGAATGCGATGGCGGTGGAATCGACGGGCTCCTGCGCAAACGCCGGCGCGGCGATCAGGGCGAGGGTGGGGAGAAGCAAGCGACGGGGCATGGCAATGCGGTGGTTGGGGAAGGCGGGCGGCCCCGAGTGATTACGTGAAGTACGTGATTACGTGGAGAAACCGCGCGTGAGAATCGAATAGAGGTCTGCCGTTCGTTATCTGTGATTCTACGCCGTGCTAAAAATTATGCACCCGCTCTGGAAGTGTCCGTGAGGAATCGGAGGAAGGCTCGTCCGCTTCCCATTTCTGAAAGGTTTCAAGGTCCGTCTTGAAGGATTTCAGGACGTACGCTACCACGGCCGCGTCGTCGATGAAGCCGAAGAATGGGATGAGGTCGGGGATGAGGTCGACGGGAGAGACGAAGTACAGCAAGGCCGCTATGACCGAGACGATGCTCTTCCAGGGGATCGCACGGTATTCCTTCCGGGCCCATGCTCGTGCGAGGCGGAGCAGGACCGGCAGGTCTGCGCGAAGTTGGCCGAGGCGCCCTCGGTGATTGCCCAGCTTACCGGTCGCGCGTTGAGCAATCGACCGGACTCTTCCGGGCTCCTGCGTTGCGCGCTCTGCCTTCTTTCGGAAGCGCTTGAAGCCACGCGGCGGGGCTTCTGTGGCAGTTTCGGGCATGGGTCGTCGTCGTATGTTGGCGTCAAGGTACGGTCCATCCCGCGCCACGCTTCACGATCAAGAAGACCCATGTGCCGCCTACTCGCCCTCCTTTTCCTCCTCTTTCTTCTTCTGCCTGCCGCGCATGCGCAGAACTCCGTCGTCCTTCTTCCACAGACAGAGGGCGCCGGGGATACCAACCCCGTTCCCGCAACGTCTGCGGCCGACCGGCTTCAGGGTTTCGGCCGGCGCCGCGCGCTCGAAGCGAACTCCCTGGTCGGCAATGTGCCGTTCCGTTCGGTCGGACCCACGGTGATGAGCGGCCGCGTGGCGGATCTGGAGGCCTCGCCGCACGACCCAGCCACGTTCTTCGTGGCCTATGCGTCCGGCGGGCTCTGGAAGACGACCTCCAACGGCACGGCGTTCACGCCGCTGTTCGATGACGAGGCCAGCATGACCATCGGAGACATCGCCGTAGACTGGAATAACCTGGAGGATGATGGAGAAACGATCTGGGTGGGCACGGGCGAGAACAACTCCTCGCGCTCGTCCTACGCCGGAACCGGTGTCTACAAATCCACCGACGGTGGGCAAACCTGGCAACACCTCGGGCTCGGCGAAACGCATCACATCGGCCGCATCGTCTTGCATCCCGTCGATCCCAACACGGCGTGGGTTGCCGCCATCGGGCACCTCTATTCACCGAATCGGGAGCGGGGCGTCTTCAGAACGACAGACGGCGGGCAGACCTGGACCCAGACTTTATTCATCGACGAAAACACGGGGGTGATCGACCTCGTGATCGACGCCAACGACCCGGACGTGCTCTATGCGGCAGCGTGGACGCGCACGCGGCGGGCTTGGGATTTCACAGAAGCCGGAGCGGGCTCGGGCATCTACAAAAGCGAAGACGGCGGCGAGAGCTGGGCACTGCTCACCACGAAGGGTAGTGGTTTCCCGACCGGAGAAGAAGTGGGGCGGATTGGATTGGCCGTGCATGCAGGCGATCCGCAGACGGTTTTCGCCGTCGTGGACAATCAGGCCCGGCGACCGGATGAAGACGATGAAGACGAGGAAGCGCTGACGCGCGATGCCCTCCGAACCATGTCGGTTGCCGAGTTTCTCGCCGTGTCCGACGAGGATATCACCGCATTCCTTGATGACAACGATTTCCCGCTGAACTACGATGCGGCCGGCATCAAAGAGCAGATGCGGGACGCCACACTGGCCCCGGTTTCGCTGGTGGATTATCTGGAGGATGCGAACCGCCAACTCTTCGACACGCCGGTGATCGGCGCTGAGGTTTACCGCTCCGATGACGGCGGCCTCACCTGGCAGCGCACGCACGAGGGCGCCATCGACGACCTGTTTTACAGCTACGGCTACTACTTCGGGCAGATCCGCGTGGCGCCGCACGACCCGAATCGCCTGTACCTCCTGGGCGTGCCGATTCTGGCCTCTTCCGACGGCGGTGCGACGTGGGAGAGCATCGGGCAGCCGCACGTACATGTCGATCACCACGCGCTTTACGTTGATCCTAATCGCTCAGGCCACCTGATCAACGGCAACGACGGGGGCATCAACATCTCATTCGATGACGGCGAGAGTTGGTCGAAGGCCAACGTGCCGTCGGTGGGGCAATTCTACGCCGTGGCGTACGACATGGCCGAGCCCTACAACGTCTACGGCGGCCTGCAGGACAACGGCGTCTGGGTGGGGCCGAGCACCTCAACCCCGGACCCCGGATGGGTTGGCGAGGGCGACCATCCTTTCGAACGCCTGCTCGGCGGCGACGGAATGCAGATTGCCGTTGACCCGCGCACGAACCAGACTGTTTTCACGGGCTTCCAGTTCGGCAACTACTTCCGCATCGACCGCGAAGAAGGCAACCGCGATCGCATTGCGCCGCGCCACGAACTAGGCGAACGGCCGCTTCGCTTCAACTGGCAGTCGCCGATCCACCTCTCCATCCACAACCCGGACATCCTCTACTTGGGGTCGAACAAACTGCACCGCTCCCTCGATCAAGGCAAGAGCTGGGAAACGCTCTCGGACAACCTGACGCTCGGCGGCCGGCCGGGCGACGTACCGTACGGCACCCTCACATCTATCGACGAGTCGCCGCTGCAGTTTGGGCTGATTTGGGTTGGCAGTGACGACGGGCTCGTCCACATGACGCGCGACGGTGGGTTTACGTGGCAGGATGTTTCCAACGGACTACCGCCGAATTACTGGATCAGCCGCGTGGAGGCAAGCCACCACGAAGAAGGCAGGGCCTACGTGGCGCTCAACGGCTACCGCTGGGACTACTTCGAGGCGCACATCTACCGCACGGACGACTACGGGCAGTCGTGGCGGCGAATCGGAATGGACCCTGGATCAGGTCCGGCGGAGGCCCTACCTCACGAGCCGGTCAATGTGATCGTGGAGGACCCCGAGAATGAGGATCTGCTCTACGTCGGAACCGATCACGGCGTGTACGTCTCGTTCGATCGCGGGCAGTCGTTCATGGGGATGGCCGGGCAACTCACGGAGGACAACACCCTCCCGAACGCCCCGGTTCACGACCTCAAGGTGCATCCACGTGATGCCGAGCTGATCGTGGGGACCCACGGCCGATCGATTTACATCGCGGATGTGGCAGCCATGCAGCAGCTCACGCCCGAGGTTCGCGCCGAGGGCCTGCACGTGTTTCCGGTGGAGGACGTCGAGCATTCGGAGGGCTGGGGGAACCGGGGCTATACGTGGTCGGATCCAGCCGAGCCCGAAGTGGAACTCGTCTATTGGGCTCAAGATGCTGGTACGACTTCGATCCGAATCGCGACGGAGGACGGCGAGACGGTGCATTCGTTCACCGACGATGCCGAGGCTGGACTCAACTACGCCGTGTACCACCTCGTCGCCGATGAAGCTCTCGCCGACGATCAGGAGGCGGGCGAGGACACGGAGCAGTTCTACCTGATTCCTGGTGAGTACACGGCTTTTTTCTCGCTGAACGGCTACGAAGCGGAGACGACGCTGACGATTACCGAACCGCCGCCGAGTCCGCCGAGGGGACGGAAGAAGACGCCGTGAGTGATGGCATGATTACGTGATTACGTGAGGGAACAGTCTTTCATCTTTGAACATCACTTAATCACGTACCTCACGTAATCACCCGCCCCGCGCCCCGCGTGACCGGAACCCACTCCGTATCCGCCACACCGGCCTTGTGGTTCACCCACCGGGCGAGAACGAAGAAGAAGTCGGAAAGGCGGTTGAGGTAGTGGATGGCCTCGGCCGAGATGTCCTCGCTCTCGGCGGCTTGGATGGCCTTGCGTTCCGCCCGGCGGCAGACGGTTCGGGCCAGGTGCAGCGCGGCTGCGGCCGGGTGGCCACCGGGTAGGATGAAATGCTTCAAGGGAGGAAGGTCGGTTTCCAGGTCGTCAATCTCCGTCTCCAGCGCCGTTACGTGATGCGCCTCGATGCGCGGTACTGGATACTTCACGTCACCGGGGGCTGCGAGGTCACCGCCGAGTACGAACAGTTCCTCCTGAATCCGCCCCACCATGGCATCGGCGCGTTCTGCCCAGTCGGTGTCATCGAGATCCGCCCGCGCCATACCGACGGCTGCGTTGATCTCATCGACGGTGCCGTACGCCGCGATCCTCGGGTGATTCTTACCAACCCGATCTCCGCCGAAAAGGGCTGTGGTGCCGTCGTCGCCGGTACGTGTGTAACCCTTCATTTAGCCGGGGCTCGATTCGGCAAGGTAGGAAAAAGCAGCCGGCGCCCCACCTTTCGTGGAGCGCC
>JADFQN010000073.1 GCA_022561755.1 Bacteroidota bacterium | reverse complement strand
CTGCAACACAGGAGACTGTTGTACTACGTGCTCTGTTGCCGAGACGAGTGAATCGCGGCCGAGATCAAGGCGCCAGATCGTAGTCGAATCGGTGATTCGCCGAGCATCTCGCAACGAAGAGATCGGCCGAGAGGCGCTGTCGCAGGTAGGATGACGTATTTCAACAGCCTCACAGGGGAGAAGAAGACTGGTGAGGGGCAAAAGCCTACTCGCCGGTGCGCGTGTAGTTCATTCGCATCATCAGAGCTTCCTCTGCGCCCTCCGTCGTCACGTAGTACTCCATGACCTGGGCGTCTTCACCGTCCATCCACTGGACCATCCTGTGATGGTCCATAGCGCCGGTAATTGGGTCCGGAGAGTCGGTTTCGAGGATAAGCTTCCCGTCTTCGACGTAGCCTTCGTACATCGTGATGGCGGTCCCCATCGTGTCGATCCAGGTCGCGAGGTACTTGCCGGAGGCCTTGTCATAGCCCGTCGTCGCACGGCCTTCGAATGGCATACCCATCATGGTGCCGGTGTGGGTACCCATCAGAAAACGGCCTCCAAGGGTCATCTCGATGGTCGCGGTTCCGTCTGATTCCATCGGCGGCGCGTCGGGCGTCATCCATACTGTGGAGGTATACGTCCAGTCGCCGGCGAAGGCCTGAAGGAATTCGTGGTTTTCGTCGGGGGTCATGTTGGCCTGCATAGCGGCCATCATGGCGGCGCTCGGGTCGTCGTCCTGGGCGGCGGCGAGCGGAGCCAGGAGGCAGAAGCTCAGGAGTAGGAGGGTGATTCGCATGGTTCTTGGGGGTTGGTGATGGAAGAATGTAGGGCGATTTAGTGGTTTGGCGCAATGCCACAGTAGAATCATGCCAAACCCAACAGCCTGCTACCGCACGTCGAGGCGCCGCCATCGGGCGCCACGGCCGCGTCGCTCGGCCTCCACAAGTCCCTCATCACGCATTTGGCGCAGCACATGCCGGATCGTTTCCCGGCTCACACGCAGGCAGTCGCGCTCCAGATCGGTGAGGCGGTGACTGAATGCAAAAGAATGGGGGAGTGAATACAAAAAAATGAGGTAGCGTGGGATCCAAATTACCTGATTATGGGATCCTGTTACGCCATTTTAGCGCGATACGCCACTGTTGCAGTAGACTCAACCTAAATCCGAGAGGCTCCTACGTCCACGACCCTTTCCTTTCTTCGTCAGCGAGTAGGAGGGCCTCGGAGATCACCGAAGATCATCGGAAAGGATGACTGTGCGGAGAGGAACCTCAGCCTCAGGATCCGTCCACGCCACAAGGAGCGAATCGCCGAGGACCGCGAGGACGGGGTATCCGCTCGCCCGGCCGGCTGCAACGTGTGCGACTGTTCGCGCCGGAGTCGCGCCGTCGGCACGTACGCCCCGGATGCGCAGCGCAACGGCTTCGCCGTCCCGTTCGAGCCAGCTTACAGCGGCTATTCCATCGTGGCTAAACACGATGTCAACTCGCCCGATGGCTTCACCATCGTCAACCTGTATCGGTGGGCCAAATGACGCGCCGCCATCGCTCGAAAAGGCTGCGAGGACACGCGGCTGCTCGCCGGCCCCGGTGAACCACGCCACGGCAACGCGCTCGCCGGTGGCAGCTACGGCAGGCCCGTTAACGGGGCAGCCGTTGATTTCCCAGCCATCCGCGTGAACGAGGGTGGGCTCGCTCCAGCGGCCATCAACCAGACGGACGATGGCGATATCGCGAACCTCGTCGGGTGAGCGGTCACGGTAGACGACCACGGCGCCCTTCTCTGTCTGAACCGCGTCGGTGGGGCAGCAGTCACATACGCGATCGTCCAGCACGACGGAGTCGGAGAAAACACCCTCGGCGTCCAACCGAGCAAAGCGAAGGCTCATCGCATCGGTCGTCTCGTATCCGCGGCCGTCGAGCCAGACGAGTGCGTTGAGACCCGGAATTGCAGAAACAAAGCCGTGCTCGGTGGCCGTCCCGTCGTCATTCAGTATCGCTGGGTCGTCCCATACGCCGTCAGACGATGTGGCGAGATGAATGTCGTAGGCGTACGGGTTGTCTTCGTTCGGCTGCGAGACAAGGAAGTGGGCGAGCAGCCCGCCATCGTGCCTGCCGACCACGCCCGGCGTATCGGCCCAATTGACGAACCAGTTCCTCCCGGTCGCGGCAGTTTGCGGCTCCGACCAACCGCTGCCGGTCCACGCGGCGTACCGGAGGGCGTTGAGCGAGTCCTCGGCGGGTTCGGTCCAACTGAGCAAAAGCTGGTTGTTGCCCCAGTTTAAGCGTGGGCGTCCACTCCGGGGGCCGGCGGGCACCGACACCTCTCGGGCGGATCCATTGGTGACGGTCGTGCTGGACGAGACCTCGGATCGGCTCCCGGAATCATCCGGGTTGCACCCGAGAAGACCAGGTGCGAGCAGCAGTGGCAGCGCGAAGAGCAACGAGAGGCGGATCATGGAGGAAGCGGTGTGGGGTCGCAACATAGAGATACACAACGGCTCGGGTACCATTCTGATGCACAGTGAGTCGAAGCATTTCACCGACGTGGACGATTCTCGACGGGCCGGCAACCCGTGTCACCGACCTCCCAAGAGGCTGTTGAAAAACTCCACCTACCTGCGGCGGCGCCTCCTGCCCCATCTCTGCGTTGCGAAATACTCGACGAATCACCGATTCGCCTGCGATTTCGCGCCTTGATCTCGCCCAAGATTCGCGTGCCTCGCTGACGGCGTAGTATTTCAACAGCCTCGAAAAACGGGGGGGAAATCCTGAATGATCCGAGATCGAGCCGGGTTCGCCCGTTACAGGCTTTCGATCACTCGCTCCAGCCGGGCGCGAACCTGCATCGAAATATCTCCGAGCGCCTCGTTTTCTATCGCCGACATCGAGGCTACCGGATCAACGGCGGAGACCTCCGTTTTCCCTTCACCCGCGTCTTGCACGATCACATTGCAGGGCAACATCAACCCGATGTGAGGCTCGGCCTGAAGGGCCTGGTGGGCAAGCGCTGGGTTGCAGGCGCCGAGAATTCGGTACGGGCGGAAATCAACGTCAAGCTTCTCCTTGAGCGTCTCGCGGATGTCGATCTCCGTAAGGATCCCGAAGCCCTCCGTCTTCAGCGCTTCAGTGACGCGTTGGATCGTGTCCTCGAAAGGGCGGTCGAGTGTGCGGGAAATGGCGTAGCTGGGCATGGGAGTAGACTCAGAGGGTGATGTTGTCGCGTAGAAGATCGTCAAGGTCGGATACGTTTGCGAGGGTTCCGGGAGGGTAATCATTCGAACCCAGAGTCGTCCACTTTCAATTGTCGAGCATTGACGGCCACGACGACCGTTGAGAGGCTCATGAGAACAGCGCCGACGGCCGGGCTGAGGATGACGCCCGCCCGCGCCAGCACGCCTGCCGCGAGCGGGATGGCTACGATGTTGTAGCCGGCCGCCCACCACAAATTCTGGAGCATCTTGCGGTAGGTTGCCTGGGCGAGTGCGACAATGCGTACGGCGTCTCGAGGATCGCTGCGAGCAAGAATTACGTCCGCCGTTTCCACGGCCACGTCGGTTCCTGCGCCGACGGCGATGCCCACGTCGGCCGTGGCAAGTGCGGGCGCGTCGTTGACGCCATCGCCGGTCATGGCGACGATCTTGCCCTCGGCTTGAAGCCGCCGGATCGCGTCGGCCTTACCCTCCGGCAGCACCTCCGCGAGTACGCGGTCGATGCCGACCTGTCGTGCGACGTGCTCGGCGACCTCCTTCTTGTCGCCGGTGAGCATGATGGCCTCCACGCCCAGCTTGCGGAGGCGGGCAACGGCTTCTTTCGATTCCGGACGAACGATGTCGGCAAGGGCAAGCGCCCCCGCCACGAGGTCGTCCTGCACAACCCACACGACCGTTTTGCCTTCGCGGCCGAAGGTGTCCGCCTTGTCGCGCAGAAGCGGGGGTACGCCGATCCCGGCGGCGTCTAACGCGCTGGGGCTGAGAATTTGAACGGCGCGCCCATTGACGGTCGCCCGAACTCCTCTGCCCGTGATCGCTTCAAAGTCTGACGATTCAGGGATCGTCAGGCCCCGCTCTTGAGCGCTCCGAGCGACCCCCGCTGCAATCGGGTGTTCGCTGCCTGTTTCGACGGCAGCGGCGGTTGCAAGCAGATCATCTTCTGAGATGCTCTCTGACGCGAGTACGTCGGTGACACCAAATCGCCCTTCGGTGAGGGTGCCGGTTTTGTCGAAAACGAGGGCATCGAGAAGGCGTGCGCGCTCAAAAGCGGCACGGTCGCGAATGAGGAGGCCATTCTGCGCGCTGATTGACGTTGATACGGCCACGACAAGGGGGATGGCGAGACCCAGCGCGTGGGGGCACGCGATGACCATCACCGTCACGGCCCGCTCGATGGCGAAGGAGAGCCCGGCGTCGGTGAAGAACAGCCACACGACGAACGTGAGCGCGCCGACCGAGAGAGCAACTACCGTAAGGACAAGGGCTGCCCGGTTGGCGAGATCCTGCGTTTTGCTCTTCGAGGCTTGCGCTTCGCGCACCAGCCCGATGATCTGATTGAGGTAGGCTTCCGCGCCGGTTTTTCTCACCTCTACGGTAAGGGAGCCTGTGCCATTAACCGAACCCGCAATGACCTCGTCTCCCTCGCCCTTCTCAACGGGCACGCTCTCGCCGGTAAGCGCAGCCTCATTGACCGCGCTTCGGCCTTCCACCACGACGCCATCGGCGGGGATCTTTTCGCTGGCCTTGACCAGGATCATATCACCGGGGCGGAGCGAGCTCGTCGGCACCTCTTCCACAGAGCCATCCGAACCGATGCGATGGGCTTCATCGGGCATCAACCTCGCCAACTCTTCGAGTGCCTTCGACGCGCCCATTACACTCCTCATTTCAATCCAGTGCCCAACGAGCATCAGGTCGACAAGCGTGGCCGTCTCCCAGAAGAACAGTTTTCCTTCAAGGCCGAAAACCACCGCGGTGCTGTAAGCAAACGCTACGCTGATAGCCATCGCAACGAGCGTCATCATGCCGGGGCGGCGTTTCCGGAACTCATCCACCATGCCCGTGAGGAAGGGCCGCCCGCCGTATGCATAGACGAACGTGCTCAGCCCCAGAAGAACCCATATGGCGCCGGGAAACGATAGCTCCAGCCCGAGCCAGCCGTGAATCATCGGGCTGAGCGCAAGGATGGGTATCGTAAATGCAAGGCAGACGAAGAACCGCCGCCGGAAGTCAGCCACCATCATAGCGTGGTGGTCGTGGTGGTTGCCGGCGTGGCTGCCGGGGTCTACAGGATGGGTGACTTTGTGCTGTGTGGCTCCTGCGTGGTGGCGGTGCCCGGTGTGGTCTTCAGGATGCATGTTAGGTCGTTGATGGCTCAGAAAGTCGGCTACTGATGCGAGCCGGACGGCCAGTGAGCGGTGGCAAGGGACCAAACCTCCGGCATACGTTGCAACACGGGGAGCTCGGCGTTGTCAAGGTCGCACTCCCGGAACCTACCTGGCTTTGATCATTGCAACCATCGGCTAATGGGTGCTTTTGATCCCCGTTGGTATCTGTGAGATCGGTACTCTCGCGTCAAATAACGGTGATTTGTCATTGAAATAAATAGACATACATGAACGTTGTATATTACCAGGGACATATCCATAGAAGTCTGCACGCAACATTCCTTTATTCCGAAAGCCTTCAAACAAGTCTTCGTTTTCCGTTGTGTCACCGATTATTGCTCCATGTTCCGAAATCACCTGCAGAGCAATATCGATCATTTCGGCCCGGTATAGTCCGTCTATGACGACGACATCGAAATTCCTACAGTCGTTCTCCGCCAAGATTCGTTGTACGGACTCGACACAACTGGCAGGCGAATCCAATGAAACAAGAAATACGCTCACGTTTTCAGGTGCCGTAGATCTTAGAGTCTCATACCAACTCTCGTTCCCTTCCAGCGTAACGACTTTCGCGGCTCGCTCTGCCCACCATAGCGTCGACTGTCCTCCTCCAAACTCCAGTATGTTACAGTCGTGGAACGACCGAGCTTTGAGGAACTCGATGCAAGGGTAAGAATACCAGGGCAAAGGTTGACCAGCAGATGTCACGGAGCGTTCCGCCCAACTACTTCGAAAGTGTCCAGACCGGATGCTGAAAAAGACCGGTGTCAGAAATGCTGTTCCAAATCTTCGAATCAACCTGGACGCAAAAGGCGGGGAGTAGCGCTTGATAGGAGCGAACAACTTGTGAATCCTGGTTTGCGTCATCGGTCGAGAATCGGGTTTGTTAGGGTCATTTGCGTGAGGATGGGGACGTTATTGAGCACAGGGTAGGCGAAGCAGAGGCAGCGGGACAGGCCGCAGTCACCCGCCTCGTCTTCGTGCTGGAGGACAAGCTCGTACGCCGGCCCATGGTTGTACGACGGGCAGCGGAGGCACTTTACAAGTCGTTGAAGCCGGACGAAGGGCATGGGGGCAAGGCCGGGTCTGTGAACAGGGACATGAGGAAGTGCATCCGGAGCGTCAACGTACATGCACAGTGCGCGCTTACTCGCGCGAGCTGGACGACCAGTGAACGGCGGCAATGCGCCAACCTTCCGGCGTTCGGCGAAGAACGAGGAGCTCGGCGCTATCAAGGTCGAGGTCGCGCTCCCGAAACGTACCCCGGAGTCTTGTTACTGACGCAACCCAGGCTACGTCTCCCTCAATGTGGATCGTGCGATCGAGAGGTTCGCGTGTCATCGCTGCGAGAAACTCGGCATCTGCCCCGAAATGGTGGCCGAAGTATTCTTCGCGTGTCTCGATGCCACCGCTCTCGAGAATCAGGGCATCCGGGCTCAGGATGGATTCCAGGGCAGATCTGTCTTCCGCAGCGATAGCCGCGGTGAATTGATTGGCGGTGGACAAGACCTCGGCCTCATCGTCTGCATGGTGGTGATGGTCATCGTGCTGCGCCGCAGCCGGTGCGGCTACGAGGAGGAAGATAAAAGCGAGGTGGCGCATGGTAAGTGGGGTCTAAAGACGTGGGATCTAATGCGTGTGGTCGTGGCCGTCGTCGGCGAGGGGCGTGGCGGGGTTGTCTTCGGCGGAGGCATCGTCCGGCGTGGTGAGGGCTGCGTAGCGTTCGGGCGTCATCTCCGGCAGTTGCTTGACGAAGGCGACGAGTTCCCACAACTCCTCGTCGGTGTGCGTGGGGCCGTAGCCGGGCATTCCCGCCATCTTGATCCCGTTTTGGACGATCCAGAAGACCTCATTGGGCTGCCATCTGTCGGCGGTCTCAGCCAGGTAGGGCGGTTCGGGTGTTATGCCCTGGCCCGTTACGCTGCGCTCGACATCGGGGCCTCCATGGCACGTTTGGCACATTTCGAGGTAGGCAAATGCTCCGCGCGCGATCGTAGCTGAGTCAGCGAGCACGTTCGGAACGGCGGCGTCACCGGCGCGGGCCTGGATCGAACGGCGCGACATCGTGCTGAGATACCATTGTTCGATGCTGGTATGCCCGGCTGTCGCGGCAACGTTCATAAGGCCGGTGTACGGGAAAATGAGTGCGCCGAGGCCGAGCACGGCGAGTGTGGCGAGGACGGTGAGTGCGTACTTCATGGTTGGAGCGTGGGCGTGTGAAGGGACATTTTGACTGACCTCAAGATGGGTTTGGGCGTCGCACGAGGTATTGGAGACGGCGGTTTGCACTTACCGGCCAAGGTCTACCAGTTGCACGTGCATACCTGTTTGGCAGTCCTATGAGGACCGTCTGTGCGAGCAGAGTGGATTTGTTGTCCTGCAAGCAAGCCGACGCAGGCATGTACTCCTGCATTCTCTTGTTCTCGAATTCGAACCAGGGAGAGGGGAATTGGAACTCCATGTGATCGCCATTTACACCGTAGATGGGGTTGACGCTTATTTTGCCGATGGAATGGGGCCACTTTTCAAAGGGCCCGTGATCGCAAAACAACTCGTCGTCTTTCGCTATTATGTAGTACAGCCAGTGGCTTGTGTCCAAAGCCTCGGAGGCGCTGGAAGTGCGAAGATCCGGACCGCGTTGGCCGAGGTAGCTCGTTAGTACAGCCTCCTCTGTGAGGCAACACCATTGCCAGCGCTCGAGGAGTTCAGCGTATTCATTCGGTGTCAATGCGTCGGTCTCGGCAGGATCGACGAGCCGGTTGGTTACGCCCGTGAGCAGGATCGGCCCATCATTCGTGCAGCGTGCCAATTCATCGAGTACAGCCGAGCTATTGGAGAAGTACTGGAATGCATCGGCGCATAAAGCCGCTGAGAAGATGTTGTCCCCGAAAGGAAGCGTGTTAGCCGCATCGGCGCACACGAATTCGGCGAGAGGTGCCACGTAATGCCTTGCCACCCACAACTGATGGAAGTTCTGATCTAGTCCGACGGCGCGCTGCCCATCCGAGGTAACGGTATGGAGGAAATGCCCATAACCGCAGGCAAGATCGAGGAGGGGCGCCTCATCTGATGGGAGTATGGAGAGCAGGGCGAGGGTAGCCAGGTGGCGCGGCTGAGCAAAGCGGAAAAAGAAGTAGTTGAATGGATCGAAGGGGGCGGGAGCATGCCAGTAGAAGGCCGCAAGCCAGTCTTCGGCGGTTAGCGTTTCACGGCGCGCAAGCATCCGGCGGATGCGGCGTTTGCGATAAGCGAGCCCGAGCGCATGATGCGGCGCACGGAGGCTGAGGCGGCGGAGGGCCCCTACCCGGTTGAAGGGCCACGGACAGACGGGAAACGTTAGCAGGTCCACAAGCCCATCGAGGGCGCGTTCGGCACCTATGAGCCCGGCCAGATCCTCAGGTAGAGGACCGTCTGCCACGACGCGGTCGTCGGCGATAGAACGATGGACGAGACGTTCCTGCGTGAGGATGGGGATGCCATCGAGCACGGGATAGTTGAAGCACGAGCAGCGCAGAAGGCCACATTCTCCTGCCTCCGCTTCTCGTTGCGGGACCGGCTCGTACGCCAGATCGTGGCCGCATTCGGGGCAGCGAAGTAAACCGAAGAAGTCGGTTGTGGTCATGCCTTCAGGAGAGGATGATGTTGTCGCGGGTGGCTTCTTCCGGTGTGGCGAGGTCGGCCACTGTGCCGGCCGGGTGGTCGTACCAGCCCGGTTCGTCGTAGGAGGCGAGGTTCTCCCTGATCTTGACGATGGTGAACATGCCGCCCATCGTGATCGTCCCGAATTGTCCTTGACCGCCGACCATGACGATCGAGTTTTCGGGCATCGGCATGTGGCCCATCGCAACGTGCTCGGCCATTTCGCCCATGCCGTCTTCGCCCATCGTCATGTAGTCCGGCAGCAGCGGGCGGATATCCTGCTCCAGCCCTTCGGTATTCACGCCGATCATGTTGGGGAAATCGTGGCCCATCTGGTTCATCAGGTGGTGGGTCATGTGGCAGTGCATGGCCCAGTCGCCCGCCGCATCGGCCTCGAACTCAACCGCGCGCGTGCTTCCCACAGGAACGAGCACCGTCGTCTCCGGCCATTGCGCCGAGCGTGGAATAGCGCCGCCGTCGGTGGCCGTGATGTTGAAACTATGGCCGTGCAGGTGGATGGGGTGATGGTCCATTGCCGAGAGGTTGCCGAACCGGATTCGCACCCGGTCCCCTTTCTTTGCAACGAGCGGCTCGGTGCCCGGGAAAACGCGGGCATTCATGGTGAGGATGTTGAAGTCCGTCATCTCGTTCGGATCCGGACGTGAGGCGCCGGGATCGACCCGCCATTCGGAGAGCATGATGGCGAAGTCGCGGTCAACCGGATTTGGGTCGCGTCGGGGATGAATCACGATCATCCCCATCATGCCCATCGCCATCTGCGTCATCTCGTCGTGGTGCGAGTGGTACATGAACGTGCCTGACTGACGCAGGGTGAACTCGTACTTGAAGGTCTCGCCGGGTTGGATGGCGCGCTGATTCAGGCCGCCGACACCGTCCATCCCGTTCGGTAGAAACAGCCCATGCCAGTGAACGGTCGTGGCGGCGGCGGGAAGCCGGTTGGTGACGTATATCCGCACGTGGTCGCCTTCTACCGCCTCTATGGTTGGGCCGTGGACGCGGCCGTTGTAGCCCCAGCACGTCGCCGTGAGGCCGGGCGCGAAGGTGTGTTCTACCTCCTCCACAATCAGGTGATAGACTTTTGTGCCGCCCACCATTCGCCACGGAAGCGATGCGCCGTTCGGTGTAATGACGGGCGAGTAGGAGCCGTCGGACGGGTTTACGCGTTGGGTCTCCGGTGGTAGTGGTTTTTCGTCGGATGGATCACCGACGCTAACTGGGAGGGCTTTGGCTTGACGTGCAGGCGCGAAGAGCGCACCGCCGAGTCCGAGAGCGCCGACCTTCATCAGGTCGCGGCGCGAGAGGTTGTTCTTGATCATGGTTTCGTTGGTTCAGTGACCGTCGGCAGAACGTGTGGCCGACGAGTTCATTCCCGAAGGGCGTGAGGAGGTGACGGATTCAGGCATTCCGCCCTGAATGAGCAGGTCGACAGCGGTACGGGCTCTCCAGAATTCGAACAGCGTCTCCACGTAGCGCCGTCCGGCATCAATCTCCATCTGCCGCGTCTGGAGGAGTTGAAAGACGCCCAACTGCATGGCGTTGTATTGCAGCTGCGTCTCGCGTGTAATCCGGCTTCGAAGCGGGACCAACACGCTTTGGTAACGAAGAGCCGCTTGCCTAGAAGCCATCAGCTGTTGCTGCGCTGCACGGGCAATGGACTGCGTTTCTACGGCCAGCGCGACGTACTCCGCGCGCCGACGCCGAAGCTCCGCCATGCCCGCCGCCCGCCTCGCCTGCCCTTGATCGAAGAGTGGGAGCGCGATTTCGACCTCCGGCCCGAGCTCCCATTCACCATCGTCGCGTTCGAGCGCAGCCCCCACATGGAGATCCGGAACGAGCGACTTAATATTCGTCAACCCCAACCTGCGCCCGTACGTCTCGATTTCGTGCCGTAGAGCCGCTAGGCTCAAGCTTGCCTCCGAGGCCAATGACGCAATATCGGCGGGTGCGAGCGCTGTTTTCGGGACCTCCTCCAATCGCTGGGGTAATTGCCAGTTGGTTTGCCCGCCGGAGAGCCCCATGAGCCGATTGAGTTGCTCACGGTTGCCTTCGAGCGCCAGTTCGGCCGCCATTAGGTCGAGACGGGCCTGCTCGACCTGCGCCTGCTCGTTCAGGAGGTCGAGCGTGCGGATGTTTCCGGCTTCGCGAAGGTGTTGCGCGGCCAGGTAGGCTGCCTCGCCGGCTTGTAGAACCTGCTCCATCAGTTCGAGCAACTGCGCGTCTGCCTGTGCCCGGTAGTACCCGGTTCTCGCCTGCGCGGCAAGGTTAAGCACCGCTTCCGACACACGTGCTTTCTCTGCTTCAAAAGCAGAGGCTGCCACCGAACGCCGCAAGGGGATCGTCAGTACGCCGAGAAAGTCAAAGGCGACCGAGAAGGCCAGATCAGGCGAACCGCCGCCCTCCAGCGGCCACGCAGCGGCACCGCCGAAGATCGGATTTCGCAGCAGCCCGGCCTGCACGACCTCGGCCTGCGCCACGCCGAGGTTTTCGTACGTCGCCTGCAGCCTCCGATTATTGAGGAGAGCGATCTGAACGGCCTCCTCAACGATCAGCGAATCGGATAGAAGTCTGGTTACCGCGGCGGCCACCTCAGCATCTTCGGCCTCTCCCCGAATCCACTGCACGTCGTAGCCGGTGCGCTGTCGCACGGCCTGGGATACGTCGGGGAAGCCTGCTTCGCGTGGGACTACACACCCGGCCATCACTCCTAGAGTGGTCACCAAGGCAGCAGTTCGCCACATTCTTTGCTGGATCATGATTGGCTCAGTTCTGATGGCCGTCGTGTGTAAGCGTTGTGGGTTCGGCGTCTTCGTGATCCATGCCGCCGTGATCCATGCCGCTGTGATCCATGCCGTCATTATCCATGTCGCCATGATCCATGCCGTCATGATCCATGTCGCCATGATCCATGTCGCCATGATCCATATCCTCGGGGCTCGCTTCATTGTCAAGCATCCCGTCGTGTGGCTGCATGGCAGGCCCCTCGTGGCCTCGGAGGTTCGTGTATCGAGTGCGCTGGCCCGAAGTCATAGCCGCATACATTCCCACGTGAGCGTTAAGGTGGACGGCCCGGAGTTGCGCGCGGAGCAAGCCGATTTCAGCCGTGGCCGCCTCGATCATCTCCCGATCGGCGCGCTGTTGAACGAACATCATGTCGAGCCGGCGCTCGCGCTCAACAATCTGAGCGCCGAGAGGCTGCGCCTTGGCCAGCAAGGCTTCGCGGAGGCGCTGCGCCTCCATGCGCTGGTCCATTGTGAGCCCGAGCGCGTCGGCTAGCTCCAGCACGTGAAGCGGGCCTGGGTAGCCGTTGAGTTCGGCCGGCCTGGCCATCCCCATCCCGCGGCCTTCCTGCAGACCGGTGATGTCGTCGGCTGAGAGGGAGGAAGTGTGTTGGCCTTGATGGTCGGTGTTCGGGTGCTGCTGATGTTCGGCGTGTTGCGCGTAAGCGGCAACAGGGAGCAGAAGGCCGATAAGGGCAAATTTGCGTAGGGTCATGGTTGACTGACCTGTGAGGTCGGTTGGAATAATGGGATAGATCAGGAGCATGGGGGATGGGTGCATGACACAGTTGCACGACACAGCCTGGTACAGCCTGCGCGCATGCAGCCGTACATGCAGAGCAATCCACGTAGGTGCCGTTCTCGTCCGAACGGCCTGACCAACCTCAGGTCAGGAAGCAACCAAAAAGAATATGCCGGGAGAGGGGCAGGGGCGGAGGCAATCCATCCGCGGCAATCTGCGAATGTGCCTCATTCCAAGTATCTGGGATGGTCTCGGCGAAAACCTCTGTCACCATCACAGTCAATTGCGCAGCACGCTCGGTCTTCGAGGCCGTCAGGCCTTGTGCGATGCAGCAGGAGGGCGTGAACGTCGCGTCCGTTGAGTCATCTGAATCACGGGGTGATTCATTCTCCATCGGCATGGCGGGATTCATTCCCATACCGCCGATATCGTGGCAGGGCGGAGCTACCGGCGCTTCCGGCATGGGTATCGGCTCCGTCAGAACCATCCCGCACACCGACGACAGCGGCGCAAAGGCGGTCGTTACCAATGCAACGGATGTGAGCAGCGCGAGCGCGCGGTATGTGCGGAGGGCTTTCAGCATCAAAGCCAAACTACGACGGGATCGGGTACTCGTTCCAGGTTTGGATCATAGCAGGTACCAGCGGGAAGCACTTCTAATTAAGGCGTATCGTTTGCGCTGAGACCAGCCTTCGTATCGCCAATCTTAAGACTCAACGATCTCAGCCTCATATTCGATTCTCGGGGACGCGTCGCCGCCGTTCCTCTCAAGCGGCCAATAAACACAATCAATCATGCGTGTCTCCCGCAGGCCGGTGGACACCACCGGCGGCGGAGTTCACGGCTTCAGCCAGCGTAGGGTGGACATGGAGGCTTTGAGCAATTCTTTCGTACGTCGCGCCCAGATCAAGCGCCAACACGAGTTCGTGGATGAGTTCGCCCGCGTGCGATCCGACGATTGTGGCCCCTAGAAGCCGATCGCTTTCAGCGTCGGCAACGAGTTTGACAAACCCAGCTGTCTTGCCCATAGCCTTTGCGCGCGCGACCCGGGTAAACGGATGCTTTCCCACCTTGACGGTATATCCCGCATCACGTGCGCCAATCTCAGTCAGCCCCACGGCGGCTACCTCTGGGTCGGTGAACGCAGCATAGGGGACGTGGCGGCCGGTACTCGTTGTCATCTCGTCCGTCTCGCCCTTCACAATACCCCGATAGAGGCGGTTGGCGTCGTCACGGGCACTATGTGTAAACATGGGCCATCCCGTAACGTCTCCGATGGCCCAGACGTTCGCTGCGCTGGTCCTGAACGCATCATCAACAACGATAAAGCCTTGTTCGTCGCTTTCAACGTTTGCTGCCTCAAGATCGAGCGTGTCGGTATTTGGCGTTCGCCCTGCAGCTATGAGAAGCGCGTCGCCCTCGAAGGTTTGCACGCCGCTGCCGACGCGGGCGATGAGACTGATGGCGCCACTTTTATTGCCAACACTCTCGACATTGGCGTCCAGAACGACTTCGATGCCTTCTTCTCGAAACACCTCGGCGATGACCTCGCCGGCATCCGGGTCGTCACGTGCTAGAAGGTGTGGTCCGCGTTGGAGAAGTGTTACGCGAGACCCAAACCTCGCGAACATTTGGGCGAACTCACACCCAACATATCCGCCGCCCACCACGAGTAGATGTTCAGGCAGGTTGGTTACGTCGAGTAACGTTCGACTCGTATGGTAGGGTACGGAATTAAGTCCCTCAATAGCGGGGAGTGCGGGGCGCGAGCCTGTGTTGAGGACGACGCGCTCAGCGTGAATGGTGTTCGCTCCGGCCCGGAGCACGCGCGGCTCAAGGAAACGGGCGTCTTCCTCAACGAGTGTGAGGTGATCGTTTTTTTCGACCTGGCGGTAGGCGCTGTCTCGGATGGAACGAATAACGTCATCCTTGCGCCGGATTGCGGCTGGAAGGTCCACGCGCACATCCCCTGACACCTCAACGCCCAGCAGCCCCGCTGTGCGGGCGATGTGGGCCACGCGTGCCGTTTCAATGAGCGTCTTCGTCGGAATGCAGCCCCGGTTGAGGCAGGTGCCCCCGAGCAGTTCTCGCTCGATGAGAATCGTCCGGAGGCCCTTGTAGGCCGCTTTGTTTGCGATGGGGAGGCCGGCCATGCCCCCGCCGATGACGGCGAGGTCTACGGAATGGTCAGGCATAGGAGGCTGTTGAATTACGTGTTCTGTCGCCGAGAGGCGCCGTCGCAGGCTGGATGAGGTATTTCAACAGCCTCATAGGGAGGGCGGAGCAAGGGGTTCAACTGCAGGAATCCGCATCGCCATGCGGGGATATCCGTACGTCCCGCCACGTGCCTCGCTCACTCTAGGATTCAACGATCTCAGCCTCGTATCCTAGATCCTCGATCGCTTCCACAAGGGCTTCAGCAGAAGTTTCCGAAGGATCGAAGCGGATGTGAGCCTCAGGTGGTTCTATCGAGACTTCGGCCTCAATAACGCCTTTGACACGCCGAAGCGAGGCGGCCACGCCAGTGGCGCAGGCTGAACAGGTCATCCCCACGATCTGGATCACCACTTCTTCTTCCTCCAGCGTGGTGGTTTGAGGG
>JADFQN010000006.1 GCA_022561755.1 Bacteroidota bacterium | reverse complement strand
TGGCTATATGGTGCAGCAGAAGCGCGGTCGGAATCCGACACGATTGTCCGAGCTTTGCGCGTTGAGATCGGCGTGACCGGGCCACCCACTCTGGCCGAGGAAACGCAAAACAGCCTCCACATCCTGCTTGGTTCGGAGCAGTTGCCCGGCTGGGAAAACCAACTGCCGGCCGAGCCGGGATTTGCGGCGCGATACGACGTTGCTCGGCGGATCCATCTGGTGAAAGGCGACGAATCTGGCTTCGAGGCGCGACCGGGCGTTGCTCTCGGCCTTGGAACCATCTGGAGCGGCGGGCAGGCAGGGGTCGATGTAATCGCAAAGCGCGGCTCTTTCACTCTGTTAGCAGGATTTCAGGGCGAATGGGTCTGGCGCAACGAATTCCTCGACGGCGCGGCTTTCCGCTCCAGCGAGAGCACCCCGAAGATTCCCATCGTCGGCCAGTTCGACTACGGCGTGGGTCTTCGCCTCGGCCGGCTTGGAGCAACGGCTCGGTTCATCGCGCGCAGCCGCGAGTACCACGGTCAGCCGTCGTCGCACCTCTACGGCTCGCTGACAGCATCCTTCTACTTCTGAGCGCTACTTGACGGTACTACCTGGCTCCGCCTCCGTGAACACCGGCAGAAATTTCCCGTCCCGGTTTTCGGCGAAGAGGAGCATCCCCTGGCTCTCCAGCCCACGGATAGTGCGCGGCGCGAGGTTGGCCACGACAATCACGTTGCGGCCGACGAGTTCGTCCGGTTCCACGTGCCCGCGAACACCGGCCAGCACCTGCCGCTGCTCGAAACCGAGGTCGATATCCATGCGCAGCAGCTTATCGGCTTTGGGATGGGGCTCGGCGGCGAGCACCTTGCCCGAGCGAAAATCGAGCTTCGTGAAGTCGTCGAAGGTGATCGTGTCGGCGAGGGGGGCGTAGGGAGCGACGTCCGGCTCGGCAGAGATTTCGGCGGCGGCCTCCGATGCCGCGGCGCGTTCTTCCAGAAGGGCCCGTTGGGCTTCCACGGTTTCGTCTGCAATTTTCTCGAACAGAATGGCGGGTTCGCCAAGGAGATCACCAGAAGAGAGAAGGCGGAATCCGGCGTCATCCCACATGATGGGTGCTTCCGTTCCGCCCGGCTCACTTGAGCGCACGCCTTCGAGATCGAGCATCGCGCGGAGGCGCTCGGCGCCGTGCGGGAGGATGGGGTCCATGAGCACCGACAGCGAGGCGCACAGCTGCAACGCCACATGGATTGTGTTGGCACAGGCCTGCGGGTCCGTCTTGCGGGTGTGCCAGGGCTCGGCATCGTTGAAGTACTTATTGCCCAGGCGGGCCAGCGCCATCGTCTCCTGCACGGCTTCGCGCATACGGAACTGCTCGTACGCGGCTCCGATGCGCTCTGGGAACTCGGTGAGTGCATCGAGCACCGCTCGGTCGTCGTCGTTGGGGTCGATGAACTGGGGCACCTTGCCCTCCGCAAACTGCGCGGCGAACGACAGCGCCCGGTTCACAAAATTGCCAAGCACATCCGCAAGCTCCCCATTGACGCGCGCCTGGAAGTCGGCCCAGGAAAAGTCCGTGTCCTTGGTTTCGGGGAGAGCAACGGCCAGCCCGTAGCGCAGCACATCGGGCGCAAAAACCTCGAGCGCTTCGTGAACCCACACCGCCCATCCCTTGCTCGTGGATAGTTTCTTCCCTTCGAGATTTAGAAACTCGTTGGCGGGCACATTTGCGGGAAGTGTCCACTGCGGGCCGTCCGCGTCGACCTCGTTGTGGGCCATCAACAGCGCCGGAAAGATCAGGGTGTGAAAGACGATGTTGTCCTTCCCGATGAAGTGCAGGAGGTCCGGCGTCGTGCCGTTTTCGTGGATCTGCCAGTAGCGCCGCCACAGCTCCGGGTCGCCCTGCTCGGCCGCCCATTCCTTCGTGGCCGAGATGTATCCGATGGGGGCGTCGAACCAGACGTAGAGCACCTTGCCCTCCACGTCGCCGTCCACACTCTCGGGAACGGGCACACCCCAGGGAAGGTCGCGCGTCATGGCGCGGTCGGAGAGACCGTCGTTGAACCAGCTTCCCACCTGGCCGCGCACGTTCGGCTTCCAGTCGGTCTTGGTAGCGATCCACGCTTCCAGCTTTGGTTGAATGTTTCCGAGCGGGAGATACCAGTGGGTGGTCTCGCGCGTCTCCGGTTCGGCTCCAGATACCGCGCTCCTTGGGTCGATCAACTCGGACGGCGAGAGTGTCGAGCCGCAGTTCTCGCACTGGTCGCCGTAAGCGTCTTCGTAGCCGCACACCGGGCACGTTCCGCGCACGAACCGATCCGCCAGAAACAGTCCGGCCTCTGGGTCGAAAAGTTGCTGTTGCGTCTTCCGATTGAAGATCCTGGCCCCTTCCAGCGTTCTGAAAAATGCCTGGCTGGTATCACGGTGGGTGTCGGATGTCGTCCGCCCGTAGTAGTCGAATGCGATGCCGAGGCCCTCGAACACGCTCTGGATCTGTTCGTGATACCGATCCACGATGGCCTGCGGCTCCACGCCCTCTTTCATGGCCTGCATGAAAACGGCCGCGCCGTGCTCGTCGGATCCGCAGATGAAGACTATGTCGCGCCCCTTCAACCGCTGGTAGCGAACGTAGAGGTCAGGCGGCAGGTACGCCCCCGCGATGTGCCCGATGTGCAGCGGGCCATTGGCGTACGGAAGCGCGGCGGTGACGAGGATCGGCGTGTCGGCCATGTGGGGTCGTTGGGTGAGCCCGGAAGCTACGGAGGAGGCCTTGTTTGGTAGGAGGAATCGTAGTGGAGGCTGGGGATCGATTAGGAACCGCCGTATGGCGGGGTGGGGGCGTTAATCGGCTGGGCAAACACCCTCCGGCCTCACTTCGTTCGGCCACCTCCCTCAAAGAGGGAGGGGTTTCCTGGCAGTCCTAATTCCCTTCCGGTGGCAGCCCAGGCGCGAAGTACAGCCGCTTCGAGCCTATCCCACCGGTCTCGATAATGAGCCAGTCGCCGCGGAGGCGGTAGGTAGACGTGTCGCCAATCAGATGAGCGAGTTCGGGCCGATCCTGTTCGCATGCTCGGAGCGTGCAAATCATGTGGCTAGTCATCAAGTTGCTGCCTTTGGCGGTGTAGAAGCCGTTGCAGATGTTGCATGAGCGCATGCTGATCTCGTACTCACTCGTAAAGTGGAGGCCGTCGCGGGGCAGCGTAGTGAGGCTGTCGCTTCCCTCCACAATGGAACGGAGTTCCCAGTCGGTACCGGCGAGTGGGTTGTTGGAGGACCCTGGCGTGGACGCACAAGCCCCGAACAGAACGACGATGGAAAAGACGAAGGCTGTGCGCATAGCAATTGATATCGAGTGCGTGCGTAACGTACGACGCACGCGGGAACTTACCCGGAGGGAATCGCCGCATTTTCACGGCACCGGACCGGGCTGACTCCTTACTTGCAGCCGCCTCCTATCGCACGTCCATGCTCGACGCCCAGTTCATCCGCGACAACCCCGGCCTCGTCCGCAAAGCGATTGCCGACAAGAACGCGGGCGAAGCCGACCTCGTGGATCGCGCTCTCGAAACCGACCAGCAGCGCCGCGCTTCGCTAACGGATTTGCAGACGCTCCAGCAGCAGCTCAACGAGGCCGGCAAACAGATTGGGCCGTTGATGAAGGAAGGCAAGCGCGACGAGGCCGCGCCCCTGATTGAGCAGACCACGCAATTGAAAGAGCAACTCAAGGAGGTTGAGGAAACCGTGCGCAAGCGCGAGGAAGCCTTCAACGCGGTGATGCTGGAGATCCCCAACATCCCGCACGAGTCCGTGCCTGTCGGGCACTCGCCGGAGGAAAACGAAGTCGTCTTCGAGTGGGATGAATTGCCCTCATTTGATTTCGAGCCCAAGCCACACTGGGAACTGGCCACGAAGCACGGGCTCATTGACTTCGAGCGAGGCGCCAAAGTGACGGGTGCGGGTTTCCCGTTTTACATCGGGAAGGGCGCGCGCCTCCAGCGGGCGCTCATCCAATTCTTTCTGGACCTGGCTGGCGAGGCAGGCTACACGGAAATGCAGCCGCCTCTCGTCATCAA
This sequence comes from Bacteroidota bacterium, assembly GCA_022561755.1. GTDB lineage: Bacteria > Bacteroidota > Rhodothermia > Rhodothermales > Rubricoccaceae > JAHEJB01. The sequence goes on along the minus strand of JADFQN010000006.1, from coordinate 43,535 downwards.
CGAGGCCAGCGGCATCGGGACGGGGCAGCTTCCTGATAAAGAGGGCCAGATGTACATGACAGAGCCCAAAATTGAGGAGCTCAATAACGTACTCTGGCGGAAGTTGACGGAACTGTACCAAGAGAACGAAAACATCGAAGAACCCAAGATCATCAACACATTTGTGAGAGACGTGATGAGCGAGGGTCACGATCTAGATGTTGCCCTCAAAGCGACAGCCAAGGTCCTTGCTGAACAAATGATTGAGGAAGGGTTGTTTGCTTTGTATATGATTCCCACCGCCGAAGTCCCCGTCACCAACTTTCACCGTGACGAGATCCTGGACGCAGCTGATCTGCCAATCAAATACGCCGCCTACACGCCGTGCTTCCGCCGGGAGGCGGGCTCGTACGGAAAGGACGTGCGCGGCCTGAACCGTTTGCATCAGTTCGACAAGGTGGAGCTGGTCCGCTTCGTCCACCCGGACGAGAGCTACGACCACTTGGAGCAACTCCGCGAGGATGCCGAGCGTGCTGTGCAGCAACTTGGCCTCCCTTACCGCCGCGTCTTGATGTGTACCGGCGACATGGGCTTCACGCAGACCAAGAAATACGATCTCGAAGTATGGAGCGCCGGGCAGGGCCGCTGGCTGGAGGTCTCGTCGATCTCTAACTTCGAGGCCTTTCAGGCGCGGCGTGCCAACATCCGCTTCCGCCCCGAGGGTGGCGGCAAGCCGCAGTTCGTACATACGCTGAATGGAAGCGCTCTGGCTCTCCCCCGCATCGTGGCGGCGCTCCTCGAAAATAACCAGCAGGCGGATGGAAGCATTATGATCCCGGAATGCCTTCGGCGATATACCGGGTTCGATCGGATCACGGAAGTGCCCGGTTAGGAGCCTGTCTGACTGAGGACGGATCTACTGCGGCGGCGATAACTCGGCCCATTTCTCCGATCTTTTTCGTTACGTAGCTCCACTATGCGCCTCAAAAGATCGAAAAAATGTACTCGATTCCTCACTCACCTCGCTACAATCCCCTTAGTCAGACAGGCTCCTAGCGCAGAAGCACCACCGATCGCGCCTTTGCCTCGGTCACGCCTTCCAGCCGAAAGAAGTATATGCCACTGGGCAAGAGGCGTCCTTGCGAATCGCGTCCATCCCACGTGATTTCTCCGCTCATTTTGCCACGTGGTAGAGCCACTGTGTGCACGCGGCGGCCCATGACATCATAGACGGCCAAGATCTGATTTACACCAAGCGCCCCACTCCACCGCAACGATGTTGCTGCTGAGAAAGGATTCGGAAAGGCCGGCTCTAACGTGATGTTAGTTTGACCCGGAATCTCCGGACTCGTGGAAGTGACGACGCCTTCTGTGAAATGGTGGATTCGATCTATTCCAAGGTTATAGTGGACTTCGCGGCTCCCGCCAGGCCATAAGATGGCCAGCGAATCCACCAGCGTCGCCAAACCGACCCCTACCGTCAGGGTGTGGCTGTGCTGCGATTTGTAGCTGAGGCCCGCGTGCGTCGTCCGCACGTAGGCCTGTCCTCCCGCATAGACTTCAACCCGGCTGCCGATCGCGTCCCGGTTGCTGGTCGTCCCTTCGAGATCGATTCGCAGCCAGTGGTTCGGTCCGCCGCTGTTCCTCCAGAGCGTAAAAGGATCATCCGTGTTGAGAATGGCAATGTCGGGATATCCGTTGCGATCAAAATCCCCAATCGCCGTCCCAAAGCTGGAATAAGCATACCCCTCGAAGACCAGGTACCGTCGAAAAGTGCCGTCGCCCAGATTCGCAAACAGGATGTTCTCGAGACTTCCTTCACTCCACCCGCCACTGGCTACGAAGAGGTCAAGATCGCCGTCATTGTCCGCATCGAAGAAATTGACGCCCCAACAAAGTTGGTTTACCGATACACCCGCCTCCTCCGCTACTTCTGTAAAAGTGCCGTCAGAGTTGTTTCGGAGTAACACGTTGCCAACGGGCGTGTTGGACACATAGAAGTCGATGTCCAGATCACCGTCATAGTCACCTACAGCGATACCCATTGCCCCCATCACTATACCGGCACCCGATTCCCGGCTCACGTCGTCGAACGTCCCGTCGGCGTTGTTGTGGAAAAGTTGATTCCCTCTATCGCGGTCGTTGCCGACGTAAAGGTCTTGCCAACCATCCTCGTCGTAGTCAGCCCAGACGACCGCGAACGGAAGCCTTGCTTCACCGACGCCAGCTAAATCGGCCACCTCCGTAAAAGTACCGTCGCCGTTGTTGCGGAATAGATCATTTTTATCCCACCCCTCTCCATAATTGCCTATGAAGAGGTCGAGAGCGCCGTCATTGTTGTAATCGCCCCAGGCGGCCGTCGACGTCCGGTGGAGCGGAGCCGGCTCCTCCGTTGGTAGACCAGCTGCTGCCGTAACGTCAGTAAACACGCCGCCATCGTTCCGGAAAAGCTGGTTTGGGATCGCTTTGTAGCCGACGAACAGGTCCTGATCTCCGTCGTTGTCGTAATCAGCCCACAAGACAACCTCCGACTCGGAAACCTGGAGGCCGGGTAGCGCCAGCGAAGCATGTACAAATGACGTAGCCTCCCCATTGAGGTAGATGGCTAGTGTCTCATTCGCACCAGAAGTGAGGCTTAGGTCATCCCAACCATCGCCGTCGAAGTCACGGAAACTCAGGCCGGCGCCATAGAAGTTACCCGTGTCTGTATGCTCAATTCCAAGGTCTGCTGCAACATCGGTAAACTCAACAGACTGAGGGAAGACCGGCGATGCCAACAGAGCAGCCGTTATAAGTAGGGCAACTGCGCGCATGAGTCCTTTTGCAAATGTGTTTGGTGGTCTGGTGGAATGTAGACAAGCGGATGCAATAAACGAGCACGCAAGGAAAAAAATAGGCGCTGCCGCCACCAAAACCAGTTGCGAAGGAGTGTCCCTCAGTGCGTTCGAGCATGGTGTGCTGCATCCAAGATTGCCACACGCCTGTAACATGTTGAGGTGGGAATCAGTCCATATTGTAATTGGGTGTGTTAATGCCGATACTCAAGGCGGCTGCGCGCTTTCGCCAAACCCGAATACCCAATGGATCGACGCACCTTTCTCGGCCGTGCCTCTCCTGCTGCGGGGGACGCGCTCTCTGGTCCCGGATTCGAATACTTGCCGGGCCGGTTTGCGGACGACCGCCTGCCGATATGATGGACGGAGGCGCCGCCTGAACGTGAGCCATTCTCCGCCCCCCAAGGCGAACCGCTAGATACCAGAACTGGACTTGAGCCGTACGTTCCGTCGTCGGAAAACCCGTGGAACAGGCGAAGAGCCCTCCATCTTCTACGGCGAATAGGCTATGGCGCGGATCCGGCGGCGATCGACGCCGTCCTTGCCGGCGATCCGAGTAACGCCGTAGATGCCATCATCGACGCGGCGCTTGCGGCGCCCCTCCCGCCTACGCCTCCTTGGATCGACGAACCCGTTCCTCCGCCGGATGCGCCTCAATCGGAAATTGACGCTTTCATCGGGGCAAATATGGGCTGGATTCTCGATACGGAGGTGGAGGTTTACAGCGAGTCGTTGGCGCTGCTACAAGCTGGAACAGCACTGAGAGAACGGCTGACCATGTTCTGGCACGACCACTTTGTCACGAGCATCGATTCCTACTTCCTCGCGGCCCGGCTCTACCGCCTCTTTGTTTACGAGATTCCGAGCCCGGATGTCGTAGAGGACCTCGCGGACCTTCTTCTGACCCATGATTTCCAGTTGGAGCCGGTCGTCCGATGACTCGATTCCGCATTACTTCTATGTATCGCCGGCCCTGAGCGCCGACGGGCGGACGGTCTACGCGAGCACCTTCACGGATGGGGGCGATAACAATCCCTCTTCGCTGTACGCCTTCCTTCATGCGCATGGGGCTCTGCGGAGCCCGAGTCCACTCAGATGGGAGATGGAGCTGAGCCACGGTAGCGAGGCAGTGTTCACAACCACCCTGGCCGTCGGCAGCGACGGGACGATCTTCGTGGGTGGCTACATCTCGCGCGGCTTCGGGACAGTACCCGTTCTAGCAGCGATCCGCGATAACGGCCCGAATCAACCGCCTGAATATTTTTGGGAGACGCCCTGGGTTGAGTTGCCGAACGGCGCTCAGTTCATTCACGGAATCGGGCTGCGCGAGGAGAGCGGACAGACGACGCGCCTCTACGTGACGACGGCCAACCTGGGCACGGTCATCTTCAACAGAAAAGAAGAAGGCGAGCTGTATGCCGTCGATCCGGCTTCAGGCAGTGTGCTGGCCGAGTACGATCCCTCAGATGACACGTCATCCGCGGTTGGAAGCCTCACTTCACCGGCCATCGGAGCCAACGGGGTTGTGTACGTGGGTGTTCGCGGGCGTTTCGGCAACAGCGCCGTCAACGGGCATGTGCAAGCAATCCAGTATGATGAACAAACACTTGAATTCTCGCTTCTATGGGACTATGAGGTAGACGGCCACATCGAGTGGAACCACCCGGCAATTGGGCCTGACGGCGGTATCTACATCGGGAGTACGACCAATGAGTTTAGCGGAGCACTGCTACAGGTGTTTGATCCGGATGAAATCCCCGATGGGACGACGTGTACATTTTATGGGCTGAGGGGGCCGCGCAGAAGGATCGGTCGATAGTGGCAGGGCAATCTCGCGTGCCCTTCGCAACACATTTGTGAGGGCGTCCCTATACTGGTGTGCTAATTTTTTCGCCTCACCATCACCCTACCCCCATGAAGACCCGCTACGTTCTATGGCTGGCCGCCGCGTTACTTGTGGCCCCCATCTCCTTTGCTCAGCCCAACCTCACGACACCCCGTGCAAGCCAGCACGCGGCTGTAATGCAGACGGTTGGCCTCACGGAAATCTCCGTCGACTACCACCGGCCCGGCGTCAACGACCGGCCCATCTGGGGCGCGCTCGTTCCATACGACACCGTCTGGCGCGGCGGCGCTAACGAGAACACCATTTTTGAGGTGTCGTCCGATGTCACCGTCAATGGCGAGGCGCTGCCCGCCGGGCGCTACGGCCTCCATTTCCTCCCTACCACCAGCTCGTGGACCGTCATATTCAGCAAGATGGCCGATGCGTGGGGCTCATTCTCCTACGATCAGAGCGAGGACGCCCTACGCGTTTCGGCTGCTCCACGGCCCGCAGACCACAAAGAACGCCTCAGCTACCGCTTCGAAGAGACCACCAACACGTCTGCAGAAATGGTGATGGCCTGGGAAGAACTTGAAATCCCCATTTCTATTGAGGTGAACACGACCGACGTCGTCCTCGACAATATGCTGGTGGAACTGCGCGGCTTTCGCCGGTTCTCGTGGAACGGCTGGAACCAGATCGCAGCCTTCGCTCTGCAAAGCAACGTGCGTCTGGAAGACGCTCTGGGCTGGGTAGATCAGTCCATGCAGACGGCTACAAACGGTGCGAACTCGCTCACGAAGATGGGCATCCTGAACGCACTGGGCCGCACAACCGAAGCCGACGTGATGGAAGACCAGTTCTACGCCATCGCCAACGAGAACGAGATGAACGCGTACGGCTACCAACTCCTCTTTGGAGGCCGTCAGCAGGAATCCATTCCCGTGTTCCGCAAGAACGTCGCCGACTATCCCGATTCGTGGAACGTCCACGACAGTCTCGGTGAGGCTTTGGCAGCCGTCGGCGAGACCAGCGAAGCTATCGAACATTTCGAGCACGCGCGCAGCATGGCCCCGCAAGGGCAGCATGCGCGGATCGACGGGGTACTTACGCAGCTCAGAGCTTCGAACTAATCTCGCGTTCGCATTTGCCTTACCCGGCGTCGCTCACGCGGCGTCGGGTATTTTGCATCTGTACGTTTTTCTGTTTCGCCGAATGCGCTACCTACTCGCTGGGCTCGTCAAACTCATGACCGGGATCTGGAAAAGCCCGAACTACACCACCATCTGGGTGGGCTGGTTGATCACGGTCAACCTTCTCGTTCCGATATTCTTCTGGAACCATCCGGAGGCGCGCGTCATCGCCGTTATCTTTCTGGCAGGCGGAACACTGATGGGTTATCTGACGGCAGAAACCGGATTCAGCCGCTTACTCGGGTTGGGGCACGTGTTCTGGTACCCGCTGTTAATCTGGCTGGCCATGCGCATGGAGATGTTTCCGGCGGCCGAATCCTTCGGACTGTGGATCCGGGCCCTCATGGTTACGAATGCCATTTCGCTCGTCATCGACACGGTGGACGTGATTCGATGGCTGCGCGGCGACAGGGCGGAGATGGTGGATTTCGCGTAGGGGCGAGATAGATCTCGCCCCTACCCGTGAACGGCAACACGTTATGCGCGCCGAACGGCGGTTTCCAGCACGTACTGGAACATCAGCGGGGCAACGATCGTCGCGTCGCTTTCGATGAGGAACTTCGGCGTATCCGGGCCGAGCTTGCCCCATGTAATCTTTTCGTTTGGGGCGGCGCCGGAATACGAGCCGTAGCTCGTCGTGGAATCCGAGATCTGGCAGAAGTAGCTCCACAGCGGCGTGGGACGCTCCACGTCCTGCTCCAGCATCGGCACAACGCAGATCGGGAAATCGCCTGCGATCCCGCCTCCAATCTGAAAAAACCCGATGCCCGTGCCACCGCTGTTGGCCGTGTACCAGTCGGCGAGAACCATCATGTACTCGATGCCCGTCCGCACCGTGTGGACGTTTTTCACGTCGCCCTTCAGGCAATGTGCGGTGAAGATGTTGCCCGAAGTGGAATCCTCCCATCCCGGCACAACGATGGGCAGGTCGCGCTCGGCAGCGGCAGCAAGCCATGAATCTTTGGGATCGATCTGGTAGTGTTCTTCCAGCACGCCCGAGCGAATCAGGCGGTACAGAAACTCGTGCGGGAAAAAGCGCTCGCCCGATTGATCGGCGCGTTGCCACTCCTCCAACAGCGGCTTCTCCAACCGCCGGAAGGCCTCTTCCTCGGGGATGCACGTATCCGTCACCCGGTTTAGCCCTCGTTCAACAAGTGCTTGTTCGTCTTCTGGAGTGAGGTCGCGGTAGTTGGGCATGCGGACGTAGTGGTCGTGTGCAACGAGGTTGAACAGATCTTCCTCCAGATTGGCGCCTGTACACGAAATGATGTCCACGTAACTGTGCCGGATCATCTCGGCGAGCGAGATCCCAAGCTCCGCCGTGCTCATCGCCTGGTCTATCGGCCAGCGGTTTCCGATCATGCCCATCCACCGGCTGGATGAAGTCCCTACGCGGCGCTCACGCCTCGTCGATCTCACGTGCGACTGCTACGGAACGATCAGCCACTTCATCTCGCCGAACGGATCGGCCAACTACCTCAACCTCCACCCCATTCTGCCCGGCGAGCGGTACTTCCTCGGCATATTCCTGACCGGTGCATATCAAGACAGCTTGAGCGACCACCATAACCTCTTCGGCACGGTGACGGAAGCGTACGATGCTGAGGATGAAGCCGCGCCCGACGGATTTTCGATAAGTGAGATCATCCCGGGAATGCGCGTCACCGATATGCTGGAGCGCGTTCAGTACGATCCGCACCATCTATTTGAAACGGTTGATGGGCTTGTCCGCGCCAGGGTTGCCGAAGGCCGCGTTTCGCGGGAGGAGGGCGCGGAGACGCTCGCCCGGTTCCGCGCGATGATGGATGGCTTCACGTATCTGGAGTCGGAATCATGAGCAGTGAAGCCAAACGTCGAATCGGGCTCATTCAGATGCGAATGAGCGACGACCCTAACGCTAATCTGGAGAAAGCCATCCGCCGCCTTCGCGAAGCCGCAGAGCGTGGCGCGGAGGTCATCTGCCTGCCCGAGCTGTTCCAGACGCGCTATTTCTGCCAGACGGAGGACGCCGCACGGTTCGACCTCGCCGAAGCGGTGCCGGGGCCAACCACGGAGCACCTGGAAGCCGTAGCGGCAGAGCTTGATGTTGTGGTGATTGCGAGCCTGTTCGAGCAGCGCGCACGTGGGCTCTTCCATAACACGGCAGCCGTTATCGACTGTGGCGCCGGCTACATCGGGAAGTACCGCAAGATGCACATCCCGGACGACCCGCTCTACTATGAGAAGTTCTACTTCACACCCGGCGACCTCGGGTTTCGAGCGTGGAACACGTCGTGGGGCAACTTTGGCGTGTTGATCTGCTGGGACCAGTGGTACCCCGAGGCCGCGCGCCTGACGGCGTTGCAAGGGGCCGACATCCTCTTCTACCCCACCGCAATTGGTTGGCACCCCGGTGAGAAGGCTGAACTCGGTGAGGTGCAGCGCGAGGCCTGGATCACTACCCAAAGGGCGCACGCTATTGCCAACGGATGCTACGTGGTGTCGGTAAACCGGCTGGGGTTCGAACCGACTGATCCCGCTGATTCGGAGGCCGAATCGGCTGGACGGGGAATCGAGTTCTGGGGATCGAGTTTTGTAGCCGCCCCGGACGGCTCGATCGTCGTGCAGGCCCCGACCGATAAGGAGGGGGTGCTCGTCGTGGAGGTCGAACTGGGCGCCATCGACACTGCCCGAACGGGCTGGCCGTTCCTCCGCGACCGCCGCGTGGATGCTTACGAGGGGCTGACCGAACGCTTTTTGGACCAAGAATGAACACCCAACGAAAACTCTCCCCCTGACGGGGGAGATCCCGAAGAGAGAGGGGGGCGAAGCGGTACTCCTAAACAACCCCATTGAGACCTCAACGCTGACGGCGAACCGATCCCGGCAGGCCCGGGGCGAAGCGGTACTCCTAAACAACCCCTTGAGACGCCCCACGGGGTCGTCTCTACGGTATTCACGTCCCCATCTCGATTCCGATCAGCCCCTCACGTACCGAATCCCTTGACTCCCCAACATCGACATCGCATGCCCGCCGAGTGGGTGCCGCACGCCACGACGTGGCTCACGTGGCCCCACTGCGACGACACGTGGCCCGGGCGGCGTGAAGAGGTGATTCCAGCCTACATCGACATGATTCGGGCTTTGTCCCGGAGCGAATCGGTTGATGTGAACACACTGGATGGCGACCACCGCGAGGCCATCCGAGTCATTCTCGCTGATGAAGGGATTCCAACCGGCGTCGATGCCGCAGTGCGCCTCCTCGTCCTCCCTACAGACGGCGAGTGGATCCGCGACTACGGCGCGTTGTTCGTTGTGGGTGAGGAAGGCCTCGTCGCCACGGACTGGGAGTTCAACGCGTGGGGCCGCAAGTACGACCGGATTGAGATGAACAACCGCGTACCGAAGAGGATGGCAGCAGAGCTGCACATTCCAACCCTTTCGTTTCCGATGGTCCTGGAAGGCGGCGCGATCGACGTGAACGGGCAGGGTGCGTGCCTTACAACCGAGTCGTGTTTGCTCAACCCCAACCGCAACCCCGATTTGACGCGCGATGAGATTGAGGCGCTGCTTCAAAGAGGGCTTGGCATCAACGAGGTCATCTGGCTCGGCGAAGGCATCGTCGGCGATGATACGGACGGCCACGTCGATGACCTTGCCCGCTTTGTTGGCCCGCAAACTGTGGTTGCCGCTATCGAAGAGGACCCCTCAGATGCGAACTACCGACCTCTCTGTGAGAACCTGAACCGACTCCAAACCCACCGAATGCTGGACGGATCCACCCTGAAAGTCATCGAGCTGCCCATGCCATCACCTCTCTTCTACCGGGGCCAACGCCTGCCGGCGAGCTACCTCAATTTCTACATCGCCAACGAGGTGGTGCTGATACCGGCGTTTGGCGTGCCGGAGGACAAATCGGCCAGAGAGCGCTTGCAATCCTGCTTCCCGCACCGAGAGGTGGTCCCGATTGATGCGGGTGCGCTGGTTTGCGGATTCGGCTCCTGCCACTGTTTAACACAGCAAGTTCCGGCGGTTGAAGGTTAGCAGGTTTGAAGGTTGAAGGTTGAAGGTTTTGGGGATTTGGAATTTGGAATTTGGAATTTCTGTCTCAGATCCTTCTCCCTTCACCCTTTTCGCTTCAGCCTTCATCTTTCACCATTCACTCTTCAAAACAGCCGCACAATGTACGCCGCTCCTCGTTTATCGTCGCTGGCTTCGCCGATCAACGCTGTCTGGTCGTCCAGATCAATCGACACACCGAACCCCGTGTTGCCCACGTCGATGATGTGCTGCTGACGCCACTCTCCGTTCAGCAACCGGTTGAACACATACACCACGCGGTCGATGTTGTAGGGTAGGTTAATCTGCTCGGCGTATCCCACAATCAGAAGGCGAGAGCCCGAAAGGGCAACGTTTGTTCCGAATGCTCCGAAGTCGTAGGAGGAGATGGGCCGTAGCGTCTCTTCCAGCTCCCACCGCCCGTCGGATCGCCGCTCGTACACTTCTGTGCGGCCTTGCTGTTTTTGCTCGGCGCTACTCCGGCCGACGACGAGCCGATCGCCTTCGAGGTCGCAGCGCAACGAGGCCTCCGAGAGCCCCCCGATACGGCCGATTTCTTGCCAGATTCCAAGCGCATCCCGTTCAAACACATAGATGCCGCCATCCGGATGTGTCCCGACACCGGGTGCCGTCACGGCGAGCCGATCCCCATCCAGAACGGCGAATGCGCCGAACGCCCCGGATCGTTGGATGCGCTCCACCTGCGTCCAGGCACCGTCCGCCCGGCGCTCGAAAACAAAGGCCGTACCCGGCAGCGCGACGCCAGGATCACCGACGGATGTAACGACCGCCCTCGCGCCCTCCAGCGCGACCGACGCACCGAAACCGAGTGCGTCATCAACGTTATCGGGAAGAAGTTGCGCGGTCTCCGACCAAGTCCCATCCTCCCGCCGCTCGAAAATGTAGACCGGATTAGGCACACTGCCTCCGAGGAACCCCTTCGTCCCTCCTACCAGCGCCACGTCGCCGCTAAGCGCAGCCACGTGCCCGAAGAAGCGGCCGGTCTTGCAGTTCGCGGGGGCGAGGCGGGCGACGAGCCCGTAGCGCCCATCTATGGCCGGCTCGAAGATGTAGGCCGCGCCGGCGTTCTCGCCGCAGGAGTGCTCCCCGCTGGCGCCGACCAGCACCCTGCCCTCATCAAAATCGACCGCTGTACCGAAATGGTTGCCCACCGTAGTGTCGGGTGAAACGATCCGCTGAATCTGGCCGTGCGCCGGGTTACTCCACCATAACAGCGTTGTGCAAATCAGTACGGCTTTGAAGAATCGTGGAGGCATTGCAAACAACTGGCCGCGATTTCGTTTGGCGTGGTAACGGAGGACAGCGATGGACACAAATTCCAAATCTCAAATTCCAAAACCCAAAACCCAAAGCCCGACGGGCAGAGGACGGAAGACAGAGGGCGGAAGACGGAGAGCAGAGGACGGAGGACAGAGGACAGAGGACAGAGGACAGAGGACAGAGGACAGAGGACAGACGAGGGAGGACAAAGGACGCAGGACAAAGATGGCGGGCCAGGGAAGTATCAGACTGAATTCGGACGTGGACACAAATCCCGAAGCCCGAAGCCCGAAGCACAAAGCCCGAAGCGCAAAGCCCGATATCCGCCCTTTTCCCTTCTCACTTTTCCCTTTGCACTTCACCATTCACACGCCCCACACCATCACAGCCCCAACGTGTGCCGTATAGGCCACCAATGCTGCCACAATTCCCGCAAGAACGAGGAGTACCAGCCGCATCCAGAGGGGTTCTGAGGGCGTCGGTGTGCTTTCCGCAACTGTGTGCGAGGATTGCCTTCGTCGCCACCAGATCGTCACGACGATGCCTACAAACAACGCCAGGAAGCTGGTGCGAACCGTCCAGTGGGCGGCCGTTTCGTGGAACTCCGCCAGTTCGTCGACGATGGGCGTGCCTTCCATGCTTTCTTCGAGGGCCTCGCCGGTTCGCTCGGCCACAATGGCGGTCAGGGCGCCGAGCGCGAGCAGAATCAGGAGCACGCGCCTCCAGACGGCCGTTCCCCCGATCGCGTAGGCCACCGCTGCTCCGCTTGCCAGCAGAAGCAGCACCAGTGGGAAGTGTACCACCAGCGGGTGGAAGTACGGGATGGAGTAATCGAAAACTGCATCGAAGCCCATGAATGAGTACGTGAATACGTGATTACGTGGGGGCGTGATTGCGTGATTACATGAGTTGCGTTGAGTGCGTGGGCTCGGCAATCACATCGCCGGTCATGGCCTCCGGGATATCGAGCCCCATGAACGTAAGCAGTGTCGGCGCTATGTCGCCGAGCTTGCCGTGGCGGATTGGGCCGCCGAAACCATCGCGGATGATGAGGTGTGGGACAAGCGCCGTGGTGTGCGCCGTGTTCGGTGAGCCGTCAGGATTCAACATCTTGTCGGCATTGCCATGGTCGGCGATGATCTGAACCGTGTAGCCGTGGACCAACGCGGCCTCGACCACCGTTTTCGTCCCCGCATCGACGGCCTCCACCGCTCTGACGGCAGCCTCGAACACGCCGGTATGGCCCACCATGTCCGGGTTTGCAAAGTTGAGAACAATCAGATCGGGTTCGTGCGCGGCGATGTGCGTGGCAACCTGTTCGGCAAGTTCAGGCGCGCTCATCTCGGGCTGGAGGTCGTACGTCGGCACCTTGGGGCTGGGAACGAGAATGCGCGCCTCGCCCTCATGCTGAACCTCCCTCCCCCCGTTAAAGAAGTACGTGACGTGCGGATACTTCTCCGATTCTGCCACACGAAGCTGAGAAAATCCGCTCCGGCTTATGACTTCGCCGAGCGTATCGGTCAAATCCACTTTGGGGAACGCGACCGGAAGCTGAAACTCTTTGTGATACGACGTGAACGTAGCGAAGTGGAGATCCAGCCGTTCGCCCCGATCGAAGCCATCGAACACATCGTCGGTCAGGGCGCGGGTGATCTGACGGGCACGGTCTGAGCGGAAGTTGAAGAACAGCACGGCGTCGCCGTTCTGAACGCGAGGCGCTCCCGCTATCTGAATCGGCTCAACGAACTCGTCGGTCACGCCGGAGGCGTAGCTGGCCTGCAGCGCTTCCACAGGATCATCGAAAACATCGCCGGTGCCTTTGGCCAGCAGGTCGTAGGCCTTCTTTGTGCGCGGCCAGCGGTTGTCACGGTCCATGGCGAAGTAGCGCCCGACGACGGAGCCAATCCGCCCTACCCTAATCTCCTCCGCCTTAATCTGAAACTGTCGCACATACTCGACGCCCGCTTTCGGATCGGTGTCGCGGCCGTCGGTGAAGGCGTGGAGCACCACGCGATCTCCATCCAGCCCTTCTCTCTTCGCCAACTCGGACAGCGCGAACAAATGGTCGATGTGCGAGTGAACGCCGCCATCAGAAAACAGCCCGAGCAGGTGCAGCGTGGATCCGTTCGCCTTCGCATGCTTGACGGCGGCGCGCAGCACGTCATTGCCAAAAAAAGAATCGTCCTCGATGGCCTTGTCGATCCGGGTGATGCCCTGATCGACAACGCGCCCGGCGCCGAGGTTCATGTGGCCGACTTCGGAGTTTCCCATCTGCCCCTCCGGCAGTCCGACGGCACGGCCCGAAGCCTCCAGCGTCGAATGCGGGTACGCTGCAAACAGATGGTCGAGGTAAGGCTTCCGCGCTGCATCGATGGCCGAAACGGACTGATCCTCGGCGATGCCGTAGCCGTCGAGGATGAGCAGAAGGTGCTTGTGGAGCACGGGGGAAGGCTGAATGGTGAACGGTGAATGCTGAAGGGATTTGAGGCCGTCGCCCAAATTACGCCCGTAGGTGCGTGGCGGTCGTCGGCAATGGACGCCCACAAGGGACGTCCCCACGACACGACCGCCCACTCATACCCTCACACGTTCATCCTCTCATACTCGGGAGACGCCCCGCAGAGGCGTCTCTACTCACGTCATACCGGCGCGCTCAGCGAGCACGCCCTACCCTCAGATCCGGTAATCCTTCGCCGTCTTCGTAGTCTCGCCTGTTTTGGTGAGGTAGACGTTCATCGAGCCCGAGCTCGGTTCGGCTATCTGCTCCACACCGTGGCGGTCTGTTTTGGTGATGGGTTTGTCGAAGTAGCGTCCGGTGGTTTTCGAATAGTACATGCCGCGCTTTGGGTCGAGGCCCTTGAGCGGCTTCGGAAGTTTTTGGAGGGCCGCAAAGTAGCCGCAGTGCTCGGTGACGGGGCATTTCGAGCACGCGGGACTCCGCGCCGTGCACGTGTAGCGGCCGTGCAGGATCAGTAAGTGGTGCGCCTCGCCCCAGTCTGCCTTCGGAATCACGCGGTGGAGACCTTGCTCTACCGCGTGCGGCGTCTTCGCGTCCTTCACGATCCCGATCCGGTTTGCCACCCGGAATACATGCGTGTCCACGGCAATAGCGGGCTCATCGAAGGCGACAGCCATCATCACGTTGGCCGTTTTCCTGCCGACGCCGCGGAGGCGCATCAAATCGGCGTGTGTGCCCGGCACCTCGCCGCCGAACTCCTCCACCAGCATGCGCGAGGTGACAGCCAGCGCCTTGGCTTTGCTGTTCGGATAGGAAATCGACTGGATGTACTCCAGAATCTCGTCGGGCTCAGCCTCCGCCATCACGCGCGGCGTAGGGAAGCGCTTCAGTAAATCCGGCGTGACCATGTTGACACGGGCGTCGGTGCATTGCGCCGAAAGCATCACGGCCACGAGCAACTCAAATGGGTCGCGGTACTCAAGCTCGGTCTCCGGCCTCGGGATGCGCTCACGGAGGAGGTCGAGAACGACGCGGGTTCTTTCTCGTCGGGTCAAGATTCGGACAGGTGAAACAGGAGAAGCCGAAGCTAGGGTCTGTTGACAGTTAGCGCGATGCGATCGGTTCGAAGACAGCCTGAGGCCGTTTCTAGGCGCATGAGGAGGTCGGGGCAATAGTCCCGGACGACGAATGCAACACCGAAACGGACCAGAATGGCTCGAAGCGGTCCTTTGCGGTTGACTGTGATCAGACCCGAACAATGAACAAGATGGAAACCGTTCCAAACACGAACATTACATTGTTGAACACTACATTATAGCGGCGCCGGAGAGGCGGTCTCCGGTTACTCCTCCCCTCTCACTCTCCCAATCCGGCCATGAATGTTCTCTCTCGGTGGCGTGAATGGGTCGATACCCATCGCGCCGAGGCCCTCGATCTGGTGCGTTTCTACCTCGGCTTCGCCCTGTTCGTGCGCGGCCTTTTGTTTCTCACCAACTCGGAGGCCTACTTGGCGCTCATGCCAGAGGGCGGCCCGGATTTCCTCGTCTCGGGCGTCATGCTGCACTACGTGGCCCTGGCGCACCTCGGCGGCGGGCTGTTTCTGAGCCTCGGGCTCCTCACGCGCATTGCTGCGCTCGTTCAGGTTCCCGTCCTCATCGGCGCCGTCTTCCACGTCCACGGTTCATCGGGCCTTTTCGAAGGCGACCAGTCGTTCGAGCTCGCCGCGCTCGTGCTGTTTCTTCTCGCCGTGTTCAGCATCTGGGGCAGCGGCCCGTGGTCGCTCGACGCATCGATAGCCCGCCGTGCGGAGACCGAGCGGGAAGACGAACAGGCTGTCATGGACGCCAACGTGCAGCGCCTCCACGAGCTAGCGGCCGCCCAGGAACAGACTGACCCGGAGTCTTAAAGAGACGAGAAATTTCAGGTGAGATCACGCGGCTATCTTCGGTGCGCCATGTGTCGCTCGCTCGTTTTCTATGCTCTGCTGCTGCTTGTCGGGGCCGCTTCCGCCCAGCCCGCAGATTCGCTCTCCGACTCGGCCTCGGCGTCGCTGCTCACGATACTGCCGGGCGACGAGGTCTACAGCCAGTTTGGGCACAGCGGGTACCGCATTCGCGATCCTGCGTCGGGGCTCGACAAAACGTACAACTACGGTACGTTCGATTTCGAGCAGCCCTTCTTTCTCTTCCGCTTCGTCCGCGGCCAACTCGACTACCTGCTCGATACGGCGCCGTACGAGTTGGAATTGGACAAGTACGCCTTCCTACGACGGCCGATGATTGAGCAGCACCTGGCGCTGCCGGCAGAAACTGTACAGTCGCTCTACGGCCTCCTTGAAACCAACGCCCTCCCCGAAAACCGCGCGTACCGCTACGATTTCTTCTTCGACAACTGCTCGACGCGGCTCTTGGACATCCTCGACAGCGCACTCGTTTCGAGCAGCCACGGGCGATTGACTCTCCCGGAGGATGCTTCCTCAGACACCTTTCGGCAACTCGTCCATCCCTATATCACGGACACGCCTCTGCTCCGGCTCGGCATTAATCTGGGCCTGGGGCTGCCTACTGATCAGCATGCATCAGCACGCGAGCGCGTCTTCCTTCCCGTCGAGTTGATGAATCAGTTCAACGTCGCCTTCTTCGATGGGAGGCGGCTCGTCGCGGCAACGGATACCGTGGTCGTCATTCCGGATTATGTGGGCGAGCGCGGCGCCTTCGATTTTCCGAAGCTCGTACTGTGGTTCGTCTTACTGGCAGGATTGGCGGCAACGATTTGGGGATTCGCTCGGGGGCGGCGAAGCACCGCCATAGGAAGACGGGGCGACAGTCTCCTCTTTACAATCACGGGGATTGCGGGGTTGATTCTGGCGATGCTCTGGCTCGGAACGGAGCACGCCGTGACGGGTCCAAACCTGAACCTGCTCTGGGCGTGGCCGGCCCACCTGCTCGCGGCATGGTGGCTGTGGAAACCATCACTGCCGCGCTGGATGCGGGCCTACCTCGGCGCAACGGCGATCACCGCACTAGCCGTCGTCCTGTTCTGGCGGATTCTTCCGCAGGCTCTTCCCGCCCCGATCCTGCCCATCGTTCTTCTGCTCGTACTCCGCTCGTCCGTGCGTCTCTACGCGCGAAAACCAGCCTCCCGATAATGCCCACCACTTCCTCCGTCCTCGACGCCCTGCACACCGGTAACGGGCAGCCGCCTACTCTCCCACCCACCCTCTCAGCGGAGCGCCTCCGAGAACTGGCCAAAGCCGCCACCTACCTCGAAACGACGCAGGAACGAGCGAGCCTTGTCGTCAAGGCACCGTTTTCGGGAGAAACTGTTGCCTCGCTGCCCGCCGGTGCGCCGGAGGATGTGGACGAGGCCTTCCGCCGGGCGCGGGCTGCGCAAAAAGCATGGGCCGCCCGACCCTACCGCGAGCGGGCGCGAATCTTCGAGTGCTACCACGACCTCGTTCTGGAGCGCCACGAGGAGGCCCTCGACCTGATTCAACTGGAAAGCGGCAAGACCCGCTACGATGCTTTTCTGGAAGTTGGGGATGTGGCGCTGGTGAGTCGCTATTACGCGTATCACGGCGCGGCTGCCCTCGCCAAAAAGCACCCGCTCGGGTTCGTTCCATTTCTGACGAGCGTGGAGGTCAACCACCCGCCCGTCGGTGTGGTGGGAATTATTGCACCGTGGAACTACCCGCTGACGATGGCCATTACCGATGCCATCCCGGCGCTGCTGGCAGGAAATGCCGTGGTCGTGAAGCCCGCCGAACAAACACCGTTCACCGCACTCTGGGCGGCGGAGTTGCTCTACGCCGCCGGGCTGCCGCGCGACCTCCTCCACATGATCCCGGGCGACGGTCCCACACTCGGCCCGTCGCTCATCGCCAACGCGGACTTCCTCCACTTTACTGGATCGACGGAGGTGGGCAAGCTCATAGCGCGGCAGGCCTCCGAGCGGCTGATCGGCTGCTCACTGGAACTGGGAGGCAAGAACCCTCTCGTCGTCCTCGACGACGCCGACCTGCATAAGTCGGTGGACGGCGCCATCCGCGATTGCTTTGCTTCGGCGGGGCAACTCTGCGTATCCATCGAGCGCATCTACATCCATGCGTCGCTGTTCGATGCCTTTGTTCAGCGCTTCAAATACAAGATTGAGGCGATGAACGTCGCTCCTGGTTTCGGCTGGGACGTGGAGATGGGCTCGCTCGCCTCGGCCGAGCAGCTCGACAAGGTGACAGAGCATGTCGAAGACGCGAAGTCGAAGGGTGCGAACGTCATCGTGGGAGGCCATCCCCTTCCCCACCTCGGCCCATTCTTTTATGCCCCCACGGTGCTGACAGGCGTAACGCCGGAGATGACCCTGTACACGGAAGAGACCTTCGGCCCGGTCGTTTCCGTCTATCCTTTCGCTACCGACGACGAGGCCGTAGAACTGGCCAACAGCACCGCGTACGGCCTCAGTGCAGGCGTTTGGAGTACAAACATCGCCCGTGCCAGAAGCGTCGCCCGCCTCCTCGAATGCGGCACGGTGAACGTGAATGAAACGTACGTGGCCGCGTGGGGCTCAACGGCAGCACCGATGGGCGGCTTCAAGCAGTCCGGCCTCGGGCGACGCCACGGGCCGGCCGGCATCCTGAAATACACGGAAGCGCAGACTGTGGCCACGCAGCACCTCCTTCCCATCGCCCCTATTGCGGGCATGGCTGCGGAGGCCTTCGCTGGGGCTGTGCTTACCGGATTGAAGATTCTCAAGCGGTTGCCCGGGTTGCGGTGATGGGAGCATCCAACAGTTAAGCCCCGCTCACCAACTGGCGAGCGGGGCCTGTACCGCGTACGGGATTTGAACCCGTGTTACCGCCGTGAAAGGGCGGCGTCCTAAACCCCTAGACGAACGCGGCATGCCTCGCGTCTTAGAAGGCTGTTGAAACGCGTCATCCTGCCTGCGACGGCGCCTCTCGGCTGTCTCTGCGACAGAGCACGTATTTCAACAGCCTCTTAGGACGCTGGGAGACTGGTGGGGATCGAACCCACGACCTCCAGGACCACAACCTGGCGCTCTAACCAACTGAGCTACAGCCTCCATAGATACTGACGCTTAATCTACGGCAACGCTAACCGGCTGATCCCGCGAATGCCGGTGAAGAATGTGGAGAACCCAGGAGGCTGTTGAATTACCTGTTCTGTCGCGCGCCGAGTGACATAGTTCAACAGCCTCCCAAGTACCAAATTCCAAATATCAGATTCCAAGCGGTCTTATGAAGCGCTCTTTGTGATTTGGAGTTTGGAACTTGGTGCTTCAGACTCACAATTCCAAAAGAATCTGTTGACTTACGTGCTACGTCGTAGGCCGGATAATGTATTTCAACAGACTCCTAGGAGCCTGCCGGCTACCGGATCACAGCAATCTTGCCGTGCGCGGTTCCTCGTCCGTCGGCGGCAATGGCTGCAACGATGTACACGCCGGACGAAACGAGCTCGCCGGTGCGACTATCGCGCCCATCCCACCGGATCGACCCGCCGCGACCTTCCAGCGAGGCCACGACCTGCCCGTCCAGCGTGATGATGCGAATGTCGGTTTGCTCCACGAGGCCGGAGATCAGCACGCCGCGTGTGTGTACGTCCGGCCGGTACGGGCTGGGCGCTACGTCGAGATCCTGAACTTCGGAAACGGCTGCGGTGGCCTCGCCGTCGTAACTGAGCAGACCCACATCGGTGGCGAAGTAGACGCGCCCACTCTCCTCGTCGATCGCAACAGCCACCACGTTATCAGAAAAGAGGGGTGAGTTCTCCTGCGTAAAGTGCAGGAGGACTTCATCGCCGGCAGCATTGAGCAACCAGGCGCCGGTGGACGAGGCAATCCATTTCTGGTCGGCCGGGTCGACGGCAATATCGGCTATGTCCAGATCGCGGAGAAGAAACGACGTACCGTCGGCGGTCCGTGCCCACTGTGGTTGAAGGAGCGAAGGATCGCCGCCGAACGCAGAGCCGACCGAGAAGATGGTAGCAAGGCCGCGGTCTGTGCCAAGCCAGAGCTGGTCCTCGCTATCGAACGCCATCGCGTTAACTTTCTCGTGAGGGAGGCCCGTTCCTGCAACGCCTACCGCATCGATGTGAATGGCCTGATCGTCGGAAGAAAGCAGCGGGTCGGGGCCGGTTGAAACACCGAGCAGCCCGCGTCCTCCAGACGTGGTGGAAGACAACCCCGATATCCACTTCTGCCCAAAGACATCGAGGATGATTCGGCCGAACCTCACCGAAGTGGGAGCTCCGGAAGGATGGGAAAGAGCCGTCCAGGTTCCATCCGGGCTGCGAACATGCAGGGGGAACGCAGCCCCAAAGTTGGTGACCCAGAGCCTTCCTTCGTCGTCAGAAACGGCATCAACAACGACGATGAAGTCAGGGTTACTGCTTCCTGCAACGGGGCCAAGCGTGGAATTGTCGGAGCGGTATGTCGTCACCGTTCCGTCGGGTCTGATCTCCGTCAGGCCATCGCCGAACGATGCTGCGTAGAACGTGCCGTCGGCGGTTATGTGCGCGCTCTCATAGCCTTGGGCGGCGATATCGAGGGATGGTTCGTCACCCGAATAAAGCGTCCAACCCGTGTCGGTTAGCTTGCTTATTCCGGTAAACCCGAACCCACTCGGACGCTCGTGAGATACCCAGAGAGCCCCGTCAGGTGCAACGGTGAGCCCACCCACCACATTCAGCAGAGGCCCTGATGGGATGACTAGCTGGGCTGGTTCAATATCCACATTACCTGTCTCGGCACCGAGCGTCGGCAAGCGGGCAAGTCCACCGGTTGCATCACCAACCCAAATACTACCGTCATGTCCGATAGTCGCCGCTGTCAGGTGCCCGTGTCCTTGAATCTGATATAGCGTACGCCCAAGTCCTGGCTCAAATCGATGCAGCGAGAACTGAGCTACTCCAAAAAGCCTCTCTTCCTCGGGAAGAAGCTCAACGAACTGGCGCGACGTAAAAAACACAGAGTTCCAGGTTCCATCGGGTTGCCGGACGAACGTATCGTCGGAACACGCATGGATCTTGTCTTCAAAAAATGCCAACCCGGTTACTTCGGTCGGTCCAAGATCATCCACCGACCATGACGACGCTTGCTGTAGGTTGGGGCTATCGAGCGGCGCACGAACCACCCCCCCTTCGGTTGCCACCCATAATCCGGCTGTTCCTTCCGGCAGCGGAGCGATCAAAACATCGCCGACCGAGATGGCCGGGTCGAGGACGCCGAACCGGGAATACGTATCCCTTACTTCGTTGCGAACGGCGTCGAACACCACAACCCCGAACGCCGTTGCTACATAAAGGGAGTCGCCCAAAATCCGCAGACGGTTGATGGTCCGATCGACAAACTGATCGGCACGGGCAATGTCGAAGAACGTTGCTACGGCGCCGGATTCAATATCTATCCGATCGAGGACTCCCCCGCGATATCCGATCCACACCGCGTTTCGGCGCTCATCGTAAGCCAGCGCCATGATGTCCACGCCATACAACCCCTCTACCGGCGTATACTTCTTGATCTCCCCAGTAGCTACCTGGTAGGAATAAACACCGCCGGATGTGGCCGCCCAGACGGCGTCTGCAGATGTATCCAGATCCCGGATTGCCTGGAGAGACGAGTACGCTCGCCAAGTTCCGGGCTGCGCAACCACATTGCCCGCCAAGAGCACGAGGGAGCCGCCGAAAGCACAACCGAGGAGCCCGGCTCTCGAAACAAATCGGACGAGTGAAAGCATGGATGTTCGCATAACAACGCAAGAGGCCCGGATGGACATGTCCGGAGGTTCGAGGACGTGTTGGGCGTAGCGAACGGGTCGTGCTCTGCTTTCGAGGGTGCGTTGCGAGGCCTAATCTACGCGAAGTTGGCGCAGGAGGTTAGCCATTTCTACGGCCCCGGAGGCCGCTTCGGCTCCTTTGTTACCTGCTTCCGCGCCGGCGCGCTCAATGGCTTGCTCAATGGTGTCCACCGTGAGTACGCCAAACAGTACCGGCACGCCCGTATCAAGCATCACCTGCTGGATTCCGCCGGCCACACCTCCTGATATATAGTCGAAGTGAGGCGTTGCGCCCCGCACGACGGCTCCGAGACATACCACTGCGTCGTACCGCCCGGTTTCGGCCATCGTTTTGGCGACGACGGGAATCTCAAAAGCACCCGGGCACCAAGCCACGTCTACGGCTTCTTCGGCCACGCCGTGCTGAGCCAGCGCCGCCTGTGCGCCATTGAGAAGCCGTTGCGTAATCATCTCGTTGAACCGGCTGGCAACAATTGCAAAACGTGCATCCGGAGGAGCAACGAGCGTCCCTTCAAATACGGGCATGGCGGGGTTTCAAGTGGGCGCGCAAGTTACGGGCGCTGCTGGGCGAAAGGGAGCGAGGCGAAGGGTGAAGGGAAAAGAGTGAGGGGAAAAGAGGAAAGGGTTTGAGTGTGGGCGTTTGGGCGTGCGGGGGTTTGGAAGTCTTTGGATTCCGGATCGCCGATTTCGGATCGTCGATTCCGGATTTCGGCAAATCGACTACTGACCACTGGCTATTGACCGTTGTCTTCCGCAACACCATTCAGCGTTCAACCTTCAGCATTCAGAACTGCCCTCTCTCCCTTTCCTTGTGCGTGGGTTGGAAGGTATCAGGTAAACGCGCGTAACTCCGCCCGTATGGTAGAAGTCCTCGCTCCCCGTTGCCAGGCTACCCGAGAAGTAGTTTGGAGGCGTCGCCGAAGGTGCCTCGCTATGAGCAGCGACCCACTATCCACTAAGGCCTGGCTCGTCGATTCATGATCCTCATCATCGACAACTACGACTCGTTTACGTACAACCTCGTCCATCTGGTGGAGGCAGAGACGAGCGCCTATGAAGTGGTTCGGAACGACGCCGTCCCGGTGGAAAGCATCGTCGAAATGGCCCCAGCCGGTATCCTGCTCTCCCCCGGGCCCGGCCGCCCGGCTGACGCGGGAATAAGCGAAGCCGTCATCCGCAGACTGGGTTCATCGGTCCCCATTCTTGGCGTATGCCTTGGGCATCAAGCCATCGGCGAGGCGTTCGGCGGGCGGATTATTCAGGCCCCCACATTAATGCACGGGAAGACGAGCAGCATTCACCACGACGGAAAAACGATCTTTGAGGGCGTGGAGCAAGACTTCACGGCCACTCGCTACCACTCTCTCGTGGTAGATCGGACCTTTCTGCCGGACACGCTAGAGATCTCGGCCGAGACGCCCGACGGCGTCATCATGGGGCTGCGTCATCGTGCGCACCCTATCGAAGGCGTCCAGTTCCATCCGGAAAGCCTCCTTTCCACGGAAGGTCCGAAAATCGTGGCCAACTGGGTGCGATCTTGCAGGCCCTCCGTTCAGGCCTCCTGACAGCCCGTTCAGAGGCTATTGAAAAACTCGTCTTACCTGCGGCGTGCTCTCGGTTGAGGATCACTTGCCCCAGTATTTCTTTTGCAGGCTCCCAGCCAATCCGTCCGACCTCCCCCGCCCAGTTTTCCTCCCTCGCCCCTCCGCAGCAACACATCGCGTTGCCCTGTCCAGGAGGGGAGCTATTAGACTCCTCCCTTTTTAAGGGAGGTGCCGAGTTTGCGAGTCGGAGGGTTTGGCCCCGCACTTTTTCAAAAGCCTCATACAGAAGTGCCCAGAGCAACTTCGCGGACGTAGCGTACTCTTTGCTAGGAGGCTGTCGAAAAACTCCACCTACCTGCGGCGGCGCCTCTTGCCCGATATCTGTGTTGCGAAATACTCAACGAATCACCGATTCGCCTGCGATTTCGCGCCTCGATCTCGGCCAAGATTCGCGCGCCTCGCTTACGGCGTAATATTTCAACAGCCTCCTAGAGACGATCTTACGCCCTGCCTCCAATCCATCCCGGATCGCTCATGCTCCGCCCCGCCGCCTTCGCACTGGCTGCCGCCCTCCTCCTCGCGGCCTGCGAAGCCCCCGCGCCACCTAAGCCGAACGCCATCGGCGACCCGGGCGAGATCATCGTGGTGGCGGATTCGGCTACGTGGGATGGACCCGTGGGCGATGCCCTCCGAGCTACGCTTGGCGCATCGGTCGCTCCTCCGCTAGGCGGCCTGGGCGACTTCCGCCTCACCCGGCACGACCTCACCAACGAAGCCTTCCGCTTCCTGCGGACCAACAAGAACCTGATTTTTGCAGCGGCGCTGGACGACACGTCGGACGTGGCTCGCTTCCTGACGGCACGCCTAGATTCATCGGGCGCGGCCATGATTCGGGAAGGGCGAGGCACCTCCGTCATCCCGCGCGAAGACATCTGGGCCCGAGGCCAGATTGTGGTGATGGCAGCCGCTGCCGACGACGCCACACTGGCCGAGGCCATCCTTGCACGTGCCGACACGCTCCACGCCGCGTTCACGGCGCAGGCCCTGCGGTACACCAAGATCGACATGTTCGGCCGGGGCCGGCAATCCAGAATAGAAGAGGATTTGCTGCTCGCCCACGGCTTCGCGGTCAACGTGCAGCACGACTATTTCTTCTCGCATGACACCACGCTGGTGGTGGATGGCCATGCCGGCCACTTCGTTCGGCTCCGCCGGGTGCTCTCCGATACGTGGCGCGATTTCTTCGTGTATTACGAGGATCTGCCGTCGGGGATCATCGACACGAACCATGTGGAGCACGTAACCGACGTAGCCCTCGAGACGTTCGTCCGCGGCCAATACGACTCCGCGTACGTCGCGCTCGACCGGCGGCGCCCCATTCGCACCGACACGGTTCTGATCGGCGGCCGCGCGGCCATGCAAACACGCGGCCTCTGGCGCATGACGGCGGACCTCATGGGTGGGCCGTTCGTCCGCTACACGTTTTATGACACCGCGCAGCAGCGCCTCTACATCTTTTTCGGGATGATATACGCCCCGCAGCATCGTTTTCGTGGGCAGAAGCGCGAGTTCCTCCGCCAGATCGAAGTCATCGCACGGACGTTCAGGACAGCAGCACAGGTGGAGGCCGAGGAGTAGTTTCTCATCCAACGCAGACCGGCCCACGTATGAAAAAGAAACTTCTGGATATCGCCCACGCGCGCAGCGGTGACAAGGGCGACGCCGTGAACGTGGGCCTCATCGCCCGCGACCCGGCGTACTACGATTTCCTCCGGGAATCGATTACGACGGAGCGTGTCCGGGAGCATTTCGGCCCTATGGTAAAGGGTGAGGTGGAGCGGTTCGAACTCCCCAACTTGTCGGCGCTCAACTTCCTGCTGCATGAGGCCCTCGGAGGCGGCGGCACTGTATCGCTGAAGCTCGACGCCCAGGGAAAGACGTACGCTGCGCATCTCTTGCGGATGGAAGTGGAGGTGCCGGATGCCTTGTTGGAATCCACCTAGGAGGCTGTTGAAATACGTCATCCTGCCGGCACTGTGCGTGCTCATGCTGTGCGGTGGCTGCTCGGGCGAGGAGGCGCCGTCGGACGACGTGGTGGTGGACAGTCTTCATGCCGATCTCCTGATTGACCTCCACCTGGCCGACGCCCGCGCCGAAGTCACCGGAGAATCGGCCGAAAGCCTACGAAGCGAAGCTTTGGCGGCACACGGGCTCGACTCTCTGGAACTGAGCGCCCTCCTCGAACAGTATTCCGACCATCCTGAAACGGCTGTCGCACTTTTCGAGCGCGCTGCCGATCAGCTATCGACGGAGAGGCGCGGCCAGTAAAAACTGGAAGAATGCTGCGAACGCGCTGGGAATAACTACCATAGATGCGGAGTTTACTCGGCGCACTCCCGTTTGTACGCCAACCACCCGCATGGACATCCAGATATTCACTGCCGGAGGCACCATCGACAAGGTGTACTTCGATGCGAAAAGTGAATATGCCGTAGGAGATCCGCAGATTGCTGACATCATGCAAGTGGCCAGGGTTGGTTTCGATTTCAGCTGCGAAGTCCTCACCCAGAAGGACAGCCTGGATATGACGGATGCCGACCGCGACCACATCGCCGAGCGGATTGCCGCTTCCAGCGCCGATCGCATCATCCTTACGCATGGCACCGATACCATGGTTGAAACGGCCAAAGCGGTGGCTGCGCGTCTGGGTCCCGATCCCGGCAAGACCATCGTTCTGGTAGGCTCGCTCGCTCCGGCTCGGTTTAAAAACACGGATGCCGAGTTCAATATCGGGTTTGCCGCGGCTGCCGTTCAGACCTTGCCACCGGGAGTTCACGTTACGATGAACGGACAGGTGTTCAGTCCGAACGCGGTCCGCAAGAACCGTAACGAGAACCGATTTGAGGTGCTTTAACCGGATTGGCCGGTTACAGATAGTCCCTTCAGAATCCCCTGCGCCCCAGCCTGCTAATTTCTTAGCTTTCATGCTTCACTCACACCACTCAACCTCCGCCACACCTATGTCTCGTTACTTCGGCCTCTTCTTCGTTCTCGTTCTGCTGGCCACTCCGTTTGCTTATTCCCAAGACTTTACCGCATGCGAGAACGGATCAGCCGACGGCTATGCGTGCGATAGTATTAACCTTTACCAAAACATGTCGTTGAGCGCGATGAATGCGACCTATGCCAACGACATCTGGGGATGGACCGACCCCATGAACGGAAATGAATATGCTCTCGTAGGCCTCAGCGACGGAACCGCCTTCGTAGATATCTCGGATCCCGACGTCCCGGTATTCCTCGGCAAGATGCCGAGCGCGACCGGGTCTTCGCTGTGGCGCGACATCAAGGTCTACGAAAACCACGCCTTTGTAGTCGCGGACAATGCCGGAGACCATGGGATGCAGGTATTCGACCTGACAAGATTACGCTCTGTCACCAATCCTCCTCAAACGTTCACAGCGGATGCCAACTACAACGGCGTTTCCGGCAACAGGCCGAACGGTTCCCATAACATCGCCATAAACGAAGATTCAGGATTTGCGTACATCGTCGGTTCTGGCGATTGTGCCGGCGGCCTGCACATAGTCAATATTCAGATCCCGACCAGCCCGACGTTCGCGGGCTGCTTCTCCGGCGATGGATACACCCACGATGTACAATGCGTGACCTACACAGGTTCGGATGCCGATTACAGCGGAAGTGAAATCTGCGTTGCATCAAACACGGACACCATCACCATTATTGATGTAACTAATAAAGCAAACCCTGTAATGGTCTCGCAGGGCCTCTATCCGAACCCCGGCTATACACATCAGGGTTGGTTTACCGAGGATCAACGATTTTTTCTCGTCGACGACGAGTTGGATCATCCGGCCTCGCCGACGACGCGCACGATCATTATAGATCTGGAGGATCTCGACAATCCCTCCTTCGATTTCTTTTACTTCGGCCCTGAGGACACACGTGATCACAATTTGTACGTCCGCGGCCATTTCGCCTTTCTCAGCAACTATTCCGGTGGTCTCCGTGTCGTTGACCTCACAAATATTGAAAGCGGCGTTTTGAGCGAGGTTGGCTTTTTTGACACCTTTCCGACAAACGACGACTACAACTTTGATGGCCAGTGGAGCAATTACCCATTCTTCCCAAGCGGTACCATCATCGCGACGGACCAGAATAATGGCCTGTTCATCCTGACGACCACCTTCCCGATCACCACGGACGCGACGGCACCGGTTGAAACACCCGGCGAGGACGGCTATGCCCTCTCGTCTGCGTATCCGAACCCGTTCGGTGACGACACACGGCTCACGCTGTCGGTTGCCCGTGCTCAGCACGTGACCGTAGTAGTGCTCGACATCACAGGCCGCCGTGTGGCAACCGTATACGAC
Organism: Bacteroidota bacterium; assembly: GCA_022561755.1. Classification (GTDB taxonomy): domain Bacteria; phylum Bacteroidota; class Rhodothermia; order Rhodothermales; family Rubricoccaceae; genus JAHEJB01. Next base: position 16,179 of record JADFQN010000006.1, on the reverse strand, counting down.
GGCACGGTAACGCCGGGCGCATCTACGACGCTGAAGATTGACGGCGCCGGCCTCCCATCAGGCCTCTACCTCGTCCGCGTGAGCGGCGAGGACTTCTCGACCACGCGCCGCATCTCGCTGGTGCGCTAACCACCTTTCTGCGATGTTCAGCAAACTTCTTTTTTTATCAATTCTGGCAGCGCTTTGCGCCCCACCGGTATTCTCACAATCTGTTATCAACTGTGTAGGTGGGATGGCGGGGAGCTTCCCGTGCAACGAGATCAACCTCGCATCCAACCTTCCGCTCTCGACGTTTGGCTCTACCCGCGGCGCCGATATATGGGGATGGACGGATCCGCAGGATGGCAGTGAATACGCCCTTGCAGCGTACCAGGAGGGTGTAGCCTTTGTAGACGTCACGATTCCGGACTCGCCGGAGTATCTCGGCTTCCTCCCTACCGAAACCGACGCAACCATCTGGCGTGATGTTAAGGTCTATCAAAATTTTGCGTTTATCGTCGCGGATTTTGCAGGCAGCCATGGTATGCAGATATTCGACCTGACGCGACTCCGAAGCGTGACCAGTCCGCCTGAAACGTTCACGGCTGATGCTATCTATTCAGGCGTTGGAAGCGCGCACAACGTCGTCATCAATGAAGACAGCGGATTTGCCTACCTCGTGGGAAGCAGCGACTGCAGCGGTGGACTCCACATGGTCAACATCCAAAACCCAACAAGCCCAGTATTTGCCGGATGCTTCGGCGCGGATGGCTCTACGCACGATGCCCAATGCGTGACGTACATCGGCCCTGATACCGACTACGTTGGGCGCGAAATCTGTGTAGGCGCCCAAGGCACGCTCGACTCCTCCAGCCACATCGTTGTTGTGGATGTCACCGACAAGGCCAATCCTGCGATGGTTGGCATAGGTACGTACGCGGATGCGACTTACGCGCACCAGGGATGGTTCACGGAAGACCACCGCTATTTCCTCCTGGGCGACGAGATCGACGACGGCGCATCGGCAACGACCCGCACGATGGTCTTCGACATGAGCGACCTGGAAAACCCGGAACTCGACTTTTATTACTACGGGCCGATTGAGACCACGGACCACAACCTTTTCATCCGCGGGCACTACGCCTTTATGAGCAACTACGAAAGCGGCCTTCGGATTGTTGACATCGAGGAGATTGACAGCGGAACGATGACCGAAGTGGCCTTCTTCGATACGTACCCGACCAGTGATAATTACTTGTACAACGGCCAGTGGAGCAACTATCCGTACTTCGAGAGCGGCAACATCATCGTTAATGATCGGGATTTCGGGCTTTTCGTGCTGACCCCCACCTTCCCGATTGGGACGAGCAACGAGATCGTAGAAGCGCCCGGGGAAGACGGATACGTGTTGAGTTCAGCGTACCCGAACCCGTTTGCCTCCGATACCCGCCTAACTCTAACCCTTGCGAAAACCCAGCACGTGCAGGCTGAAATGCTGGACATCACCGGCCGCCGTGTTGCACTCTTGCACGACGGCGTCGTTCGCGCCGGCGCGCCGTTCCTTCTGACCCTGACGGCAGCCTCTCTCCCATCGGGTCTGTATCTCGTGCGTGTTCGTGGCGAACACTTTACCGCAACCCGGCGCGTTTCCCTCGTACACTAGAGCGTGCTAACAGTCAATCATGTCGAATGTTTTCGGGCCGTTCTGGACCGCTTCGGCGTTGCGTTCCTCGTCCGATGCTTCGGCATCGCACTTGCAACGCGCCTAGAATCGGCCTCAGACCGACCTCGAACTCACCTCAACTCGCTAACTGTTAACACGCCCTGATTTTCCCTCCCCATCACCCGAACATTTTGAGGACCTACATGCGACGCCTCTCCTGCTTCGTCCAGCTGACTTTGGCCGGTGCGCTTCTTACGCTTTCCGCCCCCGGGGCTTTCGGCCAGCCCATCCCCTGTACGGACGGGATGGCCGGCGAGTACCCATGCACCGACCTGGACCTCTACGCCCACGTGCCGAACGCCGACTTCGGCTCCACGTCCGCCAACGATATCTGGGGATGGACCGACCCTCAATCCGGCAAGGAGTACGCCATCATTGGGCTCCGCGACGGCGCCGGCATGGTTGACGTCACCGATCCGGCCAACCCCATTATCCTGGGCAAAATCCCGACCTCCACGGAGCCCTCGGTGTGGCGCGACATAAAGGTGTACGACAACCACGTCTTCATTGTCTCTGAGGCCCCAAGCCACGGCATGCAGGTCTACGACCTGACGCAACTGCGCGGCCTCTCGGAAGACCCCGAGCGCGTTATTGAGCCCGACCTGACGTACACCGGCACTGAAGACCAACCTCTGGGCGGTGTGCACAACATAGTGATGAACGAAGACTCGGGCTACGCCTACGCAGTTGGCACCGATGAATGCGCCGGTGGCCTCTACACAATCAACGTGCAAGATCCGTTGAACCCCATATTTGAAGGCTGCTTCGACGAGGACGGCTACACGCACGACGCCCAGTGTGTGACGTACCACGGCCCCGATTCGGACTACACGGGCCACGAGATCTGCGTGAACTCGAACGAAGACACGATCACGGTGGTGGACATGACCGACAAGGCCAACCCTGTAATGCTTGGCAAGGGCGAATACCCAACGCCGGGTTATACCCACCAGGGCTGGCTTACTGAAGACCATCGGTATTTCTTATCGGATGACGAACTGGACGAGATCCAGGGCTTCGTAACCAACACACGCACGATGATCTTTGACCTCGCGGACCTGAGCGCACCCGAGCTCATCGGCATCCACAACTCAGAAAACACGTCGGCCGACCACAACATGTACGTCGTCGGCAACACCTTGTACCAGGCCAATTACACGTCTGGCCTCCGCGTGCTCGACATAAGCCGCATTGCAGACGGCGTGCTGACGAACACGGCCGCGTTCGACGTTTACCCGGAAACGGACGCTGCACAGTTCAACGGCTCGTGGAGCGTCTATCCGTTCTTCGCTAGCGGCACTATTGTCATCAGCGGTATGGAAGGCGGCCTCTTCGTCGTTCGTACGAGCAGCTCGGAGATGATGACGCTGGCCTCGCTCAACGCAATCGAGAGCGACGGCGCTGCTACCGTTACCTGGTCGCCGGCAGGTTCCGCCTCTGCCTCGTTTACGCTTCAGGCGCGCCACGAGGACGGCGGGTTCTTGACCGTCGGCCAGATCGGCGCCAACGGCCCATACCGGGTTGATGTGCCCGCCCTGTCGCCCGGTACCCACGAGTTTCGCCTGATCCAGTATGTCGGTGGAACGATCCGCATCAGCGACGTTGTTTCTGTAGAAGTAGAGCCGCCGAGCGTGTACCGCCTCTCGGACGTCTTTACCGATGCCGAAACCGAAACGGTTCGTGTTGCACTCACGGTGGCCGAAAGTCAGAACGTTCACATGGATTTGATGGATGCCGACGGCAATCTCGTCAAAACAATCTTCAATGACACTTTGGAGGCCAACCAGACGCGTACGTTTGAAGTAGCCGGTCCGGGCCTCGAATCCGGCAGCTACACGCTCCAGGTTACGGGCGATAGTTTCAGCGAGTCGGTGCGGCTCTCACAATAGAGTTGCGCGCAACACCCGGTTTGCAGAGGGCGTGGGAGGTTTCTCTCACGCCCTTTTTGTTTGCCGTCGCGTCCAGCGCGCGACCTCCTTTCCCCCAGCCTCCTAGGCAAGTGGCGCCTTCTCGTGCAGCCGCACAGCCTTCGGCGTGAGCACAAGGGCATCGGTCAGCGGATCCACAACTTCGATGTATCCTTCGTGAATGAGCCAGTCCCCCAGTCCATCTCTACGATTGGCCGAGAGGTTTTCCTTCGCAAGCCAGACTTCGCGGCCATCCCCGTCTGATACGTGGTCGAGGATGCGGCGGAGGAGGCTTTCATCTTCCGGCGTCACAACAAGCGGCCGGTGGCGGCCAAGGCACACGTCGCAGGTTCCGCAACGCGGCGCAGAACGCTCGCCGAAATAAGCCAGCAGGAACTGCCGCCTGCACGTGAGCAACCGACTGTAGCGGATCACATCGTCGAGTTGTGCTAACGCTCTACGCCGCGATCGGCCAAGAGCCCTGGCATCGAGAACGACCCGCTCCGTTCGTGGGCCGTTGAACACCACGCGTAGGCCTGAGGCGGGTGGCAACACCTCAAGCAGGTCGTGTTCGGTCAGGAACAGGAGGCCATCCAACACGCGGCCGGCCTTCATGCCCGCCCTTTTAGCCAGGTAGCTCAAATCGACATCTGCCCAGCCCGCGTAGGCTTCCGGAGGTAGGACGCGCCGCACCACATCAACAAATGCACCGAGCGCCTTGCCTTCCTTGGCCAAGCGCGAGGAGTACGTACGGAGTACGTCCGAAGTACCCTTTATCCGCACGAGTGCCCGATTCGGCCGCGACGGAGCCACCTGCCAAACTCCATCTGTAGCCAACCGCTGCACGGCGGCATGCACGGTCATGGGCGTGACGCCCGCAACGCGACCAACCGCTCCGACATCCACAGAAACAGGGCCATCGGGCTCGCTACCGACGGCAATCTGGCCAACATTCCCTACGGCCGCATAAACCGCCTGCACGGCTTTGGCGTCCGGGTGGCCTTCCTCGGCGAAGGCACGCGGCAGGCCGTCGTCGCCTTTGGTGACGAGTAGCACGGCGTGCGCCCGCTCGCCATCGCGCCCGGCTCTACCCGCCTCCTGGTAGTACGATTCGAGTGTTGGCGGAAGCGCCACGTGGGCGACCACGCGCACGTCCGATTTGTCGATGCCCATTCCGAATGCGCTGGTGGTTGCTATGTACCGCGTGGTGCCATCCAGCCACCTTTGTTGCACACCGGAGCGAGTCTCGGCATCCAAGCCCGCGTGGTAGGCCTCTGCGGGAATCCCCTCCTCTCGCAGCGCCTTGGCCCAGAGCTCGGCTCGCTTCCTCGTCCCGGCATACACCAGGCCGCTGCCGGGCACTACGTTCGCGATCTCGATCAGCTTGCCGCGCTTGTCGTCTTCGCGCAGTACGCTCCAGATGAGGTTCGGTCGGTCGAAGCCTCGCACGACTACGCACGGCTCATGCAGAGCAAGCTGTTCCACGATGTCGCTGCGGACAGCGGGCGTAGCAGTAGCCGTTACCGCAAGCACGGGCGCCGGCTGGCCTTCCGCACTTGTTAGCAGCGGCCGAATCTCGGCGATCTGCCGGTACGCCGGACGGAAATCGTGCCCCCACTCCGAGATGCAATGAGCCTCATCCACAGCCAGAAGTGCTACGGGGAGACGTTCAGCTCGAGCCAGAAAAAGGTCTGTTCGCAGCCGTTCGGGCGTCACGTAGAGCAGTTCGTACTTGCCGAACTCCGCATCCGTCCAGCACTGGTCGATCTCGCGTGCAGAAAGCGAAGACGTGATGCTCCCGGCTCGTATTCCGCGCTTGTGAAGCGACTGCACCTGGTCTTCTATTAGCGCAACCAGCGGAGAGATAACCAGCGTCAGTCCGTCCATCAATACGGCAGGGAGCTGGTACAACAAAGACTTTCCGCCTCCAGTTGGCAGCACGGCCATCGTATCCGTTCCATTAAGTAACGCGTCTATGGCCTCCCACTGTCCGGGCCGGAAACTGCTGTGTCTCCAGTGCTTCTCCAACACGCCGAGCGCCGCATCCCGGCTGGAGATCTGACTATGGGCCAATTCTGCCATGGCTACAAAATCGTAGAAATCAGGTGCGTGGCAGCCATTTCTGAAAAATATTTTCGCTCAGAGGTTATACCTGACAATCTGAACTGTCTATACCGGCAGCATAAGCATCTCTCCTAAGAGACGCCAAATGCATAGCCCCGCAGCCTTGCGGGGCGGTGGGAAAGTCGGCGCGGCCCGGGCCCTCGTGGTGGGGGGCAATTGATGGGGCCGCGCCGACGCATTTTCTGCCTCCCAAGGAGTGTGCCGGGTGAAGGGATTGCAGTAAGGCGAGCGGAGATTCAAACCTGGGGTGAGGAGGACAAAGGACAGAGGACTGAGGACGGATATGGGATTTCTGATTTGGAGCTTGATGCTTGGAATTCCTGTCTACGTCCGCTGCAGTAGAATCATCCTGAATCCGACAGACTCCAAAGTTCTCCACACACGGCGCGTGTAGTTTCGGCCCGATTGCAACTCAGCGATGACTCCGTGCCTCTTCCTCCTGTTTCGATTGTCATTGTTTCGTGGAACGGCCGGGGCCTGCTCGAACGGTTCTTGCCGTCCGTGCTGGCAACGGACTACCCAAATTTTGAGGTGGTCGTAGCCGACAATGCCTCAACAGATGGGACAATTGAGTGGTTGGCCGAGGCGCATCCGGCAGTCCGAGTCGTGCAGCACCCTGAGAACTGGCTCTTTGCCCAAGGCAACAACGCAGCCGTGGCTCGGACGGCCGCGCCGTACGTGTGCCTCCTCAACAACGATGTGGAGGCGCCGGCGGATTGGCTCGCCCCGCTCGTAGCCGTGCTGGAGACCAGTGGAGATGTTGCCGCGGTCCAGCCCAAGCTCCTTTTACACACGGACCGAACCAGCTTTGAGTATGCCGGGGCCTCGGGCGGCTTTCTGGATGCCGTAGGCTATCCGTTTGCGCGCGGGCGGCTGTTTTCGACGCTTGAGAAAGACGAGGGGCAATACGATGATGCCCGCGATGTGTGCTGGGCCACGGGCGCGTGCCTGCTCATCCGGCGTTCCGCGTTCGAGGACGCCGGCGGTCTCGACGAGCGCTTCGAGATGCACATGGAGGAGATCGATTTGTGCTGGAGGCTTTGGCGGGCAGGGTGGCGTATCCGCGTGGAACCGAAGAGCACGGTGTATCACCTCGGCGGAGCATCGCTGCCGCAGGGTAATCCGCGGAAGACCTACCTCAACTTCCGCAACAGCCTGCTGATGCTCTACAAGAACACGCCGGCGTCGGAATGGCCGCGTATTTTCCGCACGCGGAAGCTGCTGGATACGCTTGCACAGGCCCGGGGTCTCGTTGCAGGTGGCCCGGCCGAGGCATTCGCCATCCGCCGCGCGTATCGCGATGCCCGCTTGCTATTCGAGCATTATGCAGAGGAACGGCCGGCCAACGTCGAACCTTCCTCCATGCCACAGTATGGGCGCTCCATTGCCTTGGACTACTTCTTGAGAGGCCGGCGGCATTTTAGCGACCTGCCCAATGACCGATTTAATTCGTGACGTTAAGTACGTGAACGAGTTTCCTGCTTGGCAGAGTCTTTTCGTACAAATACGAACGCAATCGCACACATCACCACGAACATCCCAGCAAGCGCCGAAGCCGTCGGAATCTCTCCGAACAGCACCAACGCAAGCAGCGATGCGCCGATAGGCTCCGTGAGAGAGAGTAACCCGAGCAGCGCGGCCGGGAGGTAGCGTACGGCGTAGTTGAATGCGCCGTGGCCGAGGAGCTGTGGGCCAAGCGCCATCAGCAGGCAGAGGCCGAGAACGGACGGTGGCTGAGCAAGTGGAACCCCCCGCACGAGCGCCACGGTAAGGCACGTTAGCGCTGCAACCAGATAAAGAGGCAGCAGATAGGCCAGGAACGCGGTGCGTCGGCGAACCGCCCGCCCGATGAGGATGTAGACAGCAAAAAGCAGCGCTGCCGATAACGCTAGGCCATTACCCCATAAAGCATTTGGGAATACGCCGGCGCGGGTTTCGGCCATTCCGATAAGGGCAGCCCCGCCGACCGCCGCAAGAATCGCAACTACGGTTCGGGTTCGAAGGCGCTCCCGCAGAACGAGGTAGCCAAGTATGGCGATGAACAGCGGACTCGTGGTCACCAACACCGATGCGCTTGCTACGCTCGTGTGGTACAGCGACTCGATCCATGCGATGAAGTGCAAACCCAGGAGTACTCCGGCCAGCCCGATCAGCAGCACATCGCGGCGCGGCAGCAGACGGATCTCCTTGCGCGCCTTCAGCATGCCGACGGGAGCGAGAAGAACGACGGCGAACACGGTGCGCCACACGGCCACCGCCAACCCAGGCGCATCCGAGGCGAAACGAATCAGGATGGCCGAGGTGCCAAGCACAGCCAAGCCGGTCGTGAGCACCAACCAAACACGAAGCGGCACACGCTCTTTCATGGCCGATTTCCTCAGGAGTCTGTCGGGTTTAGGGGTTTCCCGCCAAGGCGGGGCAGGCTGTAGCGAGGCGAGCGGGGAACCGAGAACATTTTCTCGATCTTTTGAGGCGTCCCGCAGGCTTGCGGGATGGAGCTACGTAACGAGAAAGATCGGGCAAATGAGCCGATTGACTGCCGTCGCAGTAGATCATCCTAAACCCGACAGGCTCCCGGCTCAGCGTAGCCTGTCCATCGAGCGCACGAGTTCGATGTCTTTCCTTACGGCGCGGCGAGCCAGGCTAAACAGGATGTAGGCCGCGGCGGGCGTCAGGAGCACCAGGTAGGTCATCGCCGATGGCGCCGGCGCACTCTGTTCGCTGCCAAAACTAAACATCCCCAGAGCCGCCACGAGTACGAGGACGAGAGCGAGAGCGAGCCATTGCACAACGGCGATGAGCTTCGCCTGCATCTTTCGATCCTTGTAGAGGAACACCGCCGCGAAGCCAATAAAGCCACCGACGGCCGACAACGCATACACCACCAACGGAAGCGACATGTGGAAGGCCACCACCGTGCCCATCCATGCATTACTAAAGATGACGACCAACGCGAGAAAAAGTGCGCCGAAGAATAAATAGACGGACTGAATGCGCTGGATCATGGCCCTGCCAAATCGGTCGGTAAAAAATCAAGCGGCTACCTGCGCGGCCATTTTCTTGACAACACGATCGGCCAAATGGCCGGCAAACTCCGACGTTGAGGACGGGCCGCCAAGGTCGGCGGTCAGGTTCGTGCCTTCTGCGTATACTGCGTAAAGGGCTTCGGCCACGGCGTCGGCCGCAGCTATTTCACCGAGGTGCCGCAAGAGCATCTCACCTGACTGAATGATTGCTGTGGGGTTGGCGATGCCCTTGCCCGCAATGTCAGGGGCCGAGCCGTGAACGGCCTCGAAGATGGCGCAGTCGTCGCCGATGTTGGCCGCGCCGGTCACGCCCAGCCCGCCCACGAGGCCCGAAATGAGATCCGAAAGAATGTCGCCGAACAGGTTCGTGGTAACGATGCAGTCGTAGCGATCCGGGTGGATAACGAGCTGCATGGCCATGTTGTCCACAATGCGGTCGTCGAACTCGATGGCCGGATAGTCCTGCGCAATCTCGTGGCCAATGGCGAGGAACATTCCGCCCGTCTTCTTCAGGATGTTGGCCTTGTGAACCAGTGTAAGGCGTTTGCGGCCACGGCGCACGGCGTCCTGAAACGCATACCGAATAATGTTCTCGCTGCCACGGCGCGTCACTCTAGCTATCGAATCCGCGATCTGATTCCGCTCGTCGAAATACTCGATACCTGCGTAGAGGCCCTCCGTGTTCTCGCGGTACAGGATGAGGTCGATCCCATCGAACGGACCCTGCGTATTGGGTAGCGACTTGGCCGGGCGGACGTTTGCAAACGTATCGAAGTGCTGCCGGAGCCGCACGTTTACACTTCGGAACCCATCCCCGGCCGGCGTGGTGAGCGGCCCCTTCAGCGCCAGTCGAGTCCGCTCAATCGAGTCGAGCACAGCCTGGGGTAGCGGATTGCCCGTTTTCTCGAAGGCCGTCATGCCCGCTTCCTGCTCGTCCCACTCGAACTCGACGCCCGTGGCTTCGAGCACCTGAATCGCCCCGGCGATGACTTCCGGTCCGATTCCGTCGCCGGGCAGAAGAGTTACTGGATAGGCCATCTGAGTAAAATAAGGGTACGCTGGAATGTCGGAAGCTACCCCGCAGCTACTCCCGTGTACGTGGAGACGGGCCAAAGACGCGCCAGCAAAAGCGGGTAACCAGAAAGGGCGCACCCGAAGGCGCGCCCTGAATCCCGATACAAGTTGTGCGGTTTACGATCCGCCTTCGCGCATGGTGGAGTAGTTGATGCGCAGCGTCTCGGCCTCGCGCAATTCGGCTTGCACATCGTAAAGAAGGCCGGTTTCTACTTCTTTGTCCACACGGAAGGAGATGATCATCCGAGGCTCTTCCAGAATCTTGTGGTACATGATGTTGCGGATCTCGAACAGGTCGTCCACAATGGCGTCGTCAATCTGAACCGAATTCTCACCAAACCTATTTCCTTCCAGCATTTCCGGCCCAACGTAGATGTACGAAACCAGGCGCTTCTCCTCAATTTTCTCGACAGCTTCAGCGGCAGGCAACGAGGTGCGAACCAGCAGCTCCGTCTCGCGCATAACGGTCGTGACCATAAAGAAGATCAGCAGCATGAAAATGATATCCGGCAACGAGGCCGTAGGGATTTCCTGGCTGGTCTTCGCAGACTTCTTTTTGAAGTGAGCCGACATGGGAGTGATTACGTTATGTCGTGATTACGCGAGGACGATCCTCGTACTCAACCGGGTTCGGGCTCGGCGAGGGATATCTTGATGGGGTACTTCGTCTTCACCTCGTCCTCGTCGTCCTCGCCCAACTGCCCTTTGTACGTGGCGTAGTTCACACCTCGGATTTCCTGGGCATAGTTATCCCGGATCTCAACGTAAGCCCCTCTAATCTCGTCCAGGACGTTGATGTACACCCCGTACGGCAGCCGTCGTTCGGTTTTGAAGGACACGATGGCTGCGTCGGGGTTATCCGAATAATTCGGGAGCCGGCCTTCGTTGGTAACGTGCTTCACTACCTCGGCGCGGATGTTGTCGATGGCCATGAACTGACCATCTACGAGCACATCGCCGGAGTTATTGACGAGGATATTCAAGAGGTTGCGCTTCTGGATCTCTGGGGGATCTACGTTTGCGTCGAGCTTCGGCGGAAGCTGCATGTAGATGCCCGAATCCACGTTGATCGTGGTGGTAACGAGGAAAAAGATCAGCAGGAGGAACGCGATGTCGGCCATCGTGGCCGTTGGAATCTCAGCCTGACGTCTGGTTCGCTTCTTGAGGGGCATAGCGCAGGGGGTATGATGACGCTGGGTCGGGATGCCCGACCCGGTGCTAGCGGGTGTTAACGAAAGAGGCCGTGTACGGCCGACGCCAAAAGGGCGAGAATGGCCAGACCAAACATGGCAATGGCCGTAAATACGACCGCCACCTCCGTAGTCGTGACGTATTTGCCGTTGATCGGCGGGTAGGCATCCGGATTGGCGATCGCGAGGGAGATCAGGAAGACGACGAGCGCCAGAGCCATGCTGCCGATGGCAATGTAGTTCTTACGCCCAAGAATCAACCCGCGGAAGCCGAAACCGACCATCATGAGAAGGCTCAGCACGATCAAAGCCTCGCTCAGATACATGAGAATGGTGATCATATCAAATAGGGGAGAAAGGGTCCAACAGAGTCAGAAGCGCGGCGGTAGAGGCCGGGATTAGCCGGGCCCCGCACGCCCGCGCGGATACGATGGGTCACGCGCCTTCGTCGCTCGAAGCGTCGGGCGCGCCGCGGACGGGACGGCCCATGGTCATCATGGCCAGCGCGTCGATAAGCTCGACGGAGGCCTCCTCCATCTCCGCTACAATGCGGTCGATCTTCGAGACCGCGTAGTTGTAGAAAACCTGCAGGATGATGGCGACGATGAGACCGGCAACCGTGGTGATGAGGGCCACCTTGATGCCGTTGGCCACGAGGCTAGGTGAAATATCGCCCGCTTGTTCAATGGCATCGAAGGCGAGGATCATTCCCCAAACGGTACCGAGGAAGCCAAACATCGGAGCGAGCGAGATGAAGAGGCTCAGCCAGACGAGGCCGCGCTCGAGGAAACTCATTTCGATTGAGCCGTAAGCAACCACAGCTTTCTCGACGGCATCCATGCCCTCGTCGAAACGAAGAAGGCCGGCCTGCACCACGGAAGCGACGGGGCCGCGCGTGTTGGCACAAACCTCCTCGGCCTGCGAGACACCGCCATCACCAGTCTCGAGCGCCTCCTTGACGCTTCTCATCAGCTTCCGGGTGTTGACATCGGAGCGGTTGAGCGAAATAATGCGCTCGAAGGAGATGGCGAGGCCAATTACAAGACAGATGAGAACCGGCCACATAAAGCCGCCTTCATTGCCTTCGTTGAACCGCTGGACCAACATGTTGGTGAACCCGCCTTCGTTTGCGGCGGCGTCCTGCAGTAGCAGCAGCGCGTAGAGCTTCATAGTCAACCTCCAGAGGGAGCGTAAAAATGGGGCGAAAGGGGAAGAGCTCCGCCATGCGGCAGGGCCGAGGCGCCGAAGCGGATGAAACCAGCCGGAGCCCTCACCGAGTAAGGACCCGGCGTGCCGCGAGGCTCCTCAATATCCCCACTGGGGTTGATAATGTCAACGCAGTTTGAAGAGAGCTACGTTGCACCGCCGCCAACCCCTTGTTCCTTGACAGACAAGGGGCGATGAAGTTGCTTCCATCGCCCCAGTGAATGTCAAATATTCTACCCTTTGTGGACAGCCGACGCCAAACCTACCGTTACTGCCCCGGCCGTGCCATGGCCAGATCGGATGCGGGGCCCCAGAGCTTCATCGCCTCGACGAGTGTCTTGTCGATGCTGCCGACGACGGGGTAGAACGCCTCCACACCAAACAGGCGGCGGGCCATGAACGCCTTGATACGCGTCTCGATGTCGCTTTGCGAGGCAATCGCTTCGGAGCGCACCAGAACCGGATCGTCCGACTCCTCGGCGGGGCGCACATCCACCACTTCTATCCCCTGCTGCCCGACGAAGGCAAGGAACGAGGCGAATGTCTCGTCGTCGATTGAGTAGCTGCGGAGGAACTCATCCTCCTTGCCCTGCCACTGTTGGCGGAAGCTGTCGCCCAGCCGGGTAAGGCGCGTGCGGGCAAAGCCGTCATCCAGCCTGCGGCCAATGACCATGCGCAACGCGGTATCTACCGTGTCGAGGCGGACGAGGTAGTCGGGCAGAATGCCGCCGCCGCCGAAGACGAGGCGCCCCGAATCGGTCGTGTAGGTGAGCGAATCCGGCACGAGGTCTCCAAAGCGCGATACATCAACGAGCCCCTGGTTGCCCGCGTCTTCCATCATTTCGCGGACTTCCCGCTTGGCCTCGAAATAGGCCGAGTCGTCGTCGCCGTTCTCGTAGTGCGTCTGGATGAGCCGCCCAGATGGCGTGAAATAGCGCGAGACCGTCATTTGCAGAACGCTTCCATCCGTGAGGCCGAACTGCTGCTGAACGAGGCCTTTGCCGAACGAGCGCCGCCCAACAATGAGGGCACGGTCGTGATCCTGAAGGGCCCCTGCGACGATCTCCGAGGCTGAGGCCGAGTTCTCGTCCACCAGTACGATAATCGGTTGTGTTTCAAACAATCCACCCCCCGTTGCGCGGTACTCGCGGTTGTTGCCGCGGTGACGGCTGTCGGTGTAGACCACCATCTCACCGGCCGAAAGGAATTCGTCCGCGATGCGCCAGGCCTGCTCCAGCAAGCCCCCGGCATTGCCGCGCAGGTCCAGGACCAGCCGATCCATTCCCTGCGCTTGCAGGTTGCGCATGGCTTCGAGAAGCTCTGTATGGCTCGTCCGGGCGAAACGTTGGAGCCGAATGTAACCCGTACGCTCGTCCGCCATATAGGCCGCAATCACTGTTTCGAGCGGGATGCGGTCGCGGGTGATCTTGAAGGTCAGCGTCTCGTCGTAGCCGGGCCGCAGAACATGCACAGTCACCTCCGTGCCTGATGGGCCTTTCAGATACCGCCGAACCAGTTCGTTCGTAAACCCGATGGCCGTGGTGTCGTTGATCTGAATGATGCGGTCGCCGGCGTGCAGCCCGGCCTCGTCGCTCGGGCCGCCCGCGATGGGCATCAGCACGGCCAGTGTGTCGGTGTCGTCCGGCCCTTCAATCAACTCGAAGTAGATGCCGATACCCTCGAACGAGGCGTCAAAGCTCTCGCGGACGCTCCGCATCTCGCTCGAATTGATATAGACGGTGTGCGGGTCTAGCCCGGCCAGCATCCCTTCAATCGCGTCTTCGGCCAACTCCGACGAGTCCACCGGCTCAACGTAGCTGCGAGTGATGAAGTTGTAGGCTTCCTCGATCTTGCGGAAGTTCTCAAAGTTGCTGTTGCCGGAGGCGACATCGCGAATCTGGAAGCCAAGGAGAATGCCGAGCATGAGCACCCCGGCAACGAGCATGTACGGAAAGCGGCGCAGCTTCATGGGGTCGGAAGTGGAGTGGGGGAGCACGGAAGTGAAAGTGGTGTCGAAAGCGGACGGGACAGGCTGATTCGTGCCTACGGGGGGAATCTAGGGATGTTCGCGGGCGGGAGGATAATACCTCTTGTACCTCCCCACGAAGTGGAAGCTGTTCCGCAACGCCTCCCTCCCCAGCGGGTGCCGAGCTCGCGAGGCGGAGGGTAGTCTCCCCCTGAGAGGAGTACCCCGCCGTATGGCGGGGGGAGGGGTCGAGCACAGCGAGGCCGGAGGGTATGCTACCAGCCGTTCGTTCGGCTCCGTCGTCGACCACCCCCAGCCCGATTTTGCCTCGCGTTGCCCACGCCGCAACGCTTTGCGTTGCCCTTGCCAAGGACGGGAGCTTTCTGGCCGAGTGGAGGCGGAGCCGGAACGAGGTCGGGGGATGCGCGCGGGGCTCCCAGCCAATCCGACATCCCCCGCCGCCTACGGCGGCACCCTCTTGAAAGGGGGACTTTGAAGTCCTCCCTCCAAGGGCGGCGCATCGCGGCGCTGAGCGGGCAAGCGTGAGGATCACCCTGGCCGAGCGTAGCGAGGGCGGAGGGTTTGGCCTGCTACGGCGAGAAGCCTAATCCGTCGCCTGCATGAAGCATCCCGCCAGCCTACTGATAACCCCCAGTCCGCCATGCGGCGGACAGCCTCTATAAAAGGGCGGTTCAAAAACCCCTCCATCCCCGAGGGAGGTGCCGAGCTTGCGAGGCGGAGGGTGTGACACACATCCCACTAATACGTCCCCACCTCGGCGCTGTGCCGCGAGCAACGGAGGGTGCTATTTTCAACAGACGGCACGCCAGACGAATGACCCATCCGGAATGACCAATAAGGCCATTGCACAGCAGCTCAAGCTCGCCGGAAACCTCGTGGAGTTGACTGGTGGAAATCCGTTCAAGGCGAGAGCCTTTGGGAGTGCGGCGAGGGCCGTGGAGAAGCTGGAAGAGCCTGCCTCCGATCTCGCAAAAGCCGGCACGCTGGTGGAGGCGCAGGGCATTGGGAAGAGCATCGCGCGCGACATCGCGGAACTCGCGGAGACAGGAGAACTGGCTTCCGTGACGGAGATGCTCGCTGCCATCCCGCCCGGCTTGCTGGACGTACTAAAAGTGAAGGGCCTCGGCCCGAAAAAGGTCCGCGCGCTGTGGCAGGAGATCGACATCACGTCGCTGGACGACCTGGAGGCTGCTGCGGTGGCGGGACGCATTGCCTCACTTCCCGGCTTCGGCAAGAAGACCGCGGAGAACGTGCTCGCGTCGATCGAAAAATTGCAGGAATATGCCGGGAAGGTCCACTACGGGCAGATCCACGACGACATCACTGGCCTAGTGGAAGCGCTGCAAGGTGGGAACGGCATCGCGAACGTAGAAGCAACCGGAGGCTTCCGCCGTCAGCTTGAAGTGGTGGATCTGGTTGAGCTGGTTGTTGAGGGAGACAAGGCCCAAGCGCTAGCCGCGCTTACGCTGAACGGCTGTGTGATGGAGGATGCCGCTAATGATGTGCTGTTGCGCGGGCAGACCTCCTTCGGCCTCCCCATCGCCATTTACCTCTGCCCCGAGGAGACGTTCGGAACCACGCTCTGGGCTACGACGGGTTCGGAGGAGCACATCGAAGCGTTCACCGAGCGGTACGGCGAACCGGAAGACACCGACGACGAGGAGCTCATCTACGACAACGCGGGGCTACGCGAGATTCCACCCTCCTTGCGCGAAGGCCTGGGCGAATTGGACGCCGCCGAAGAGGACATCCTACCTGATCTACTCACGCTGGAGGACTTCAAAGGCACCCTCCACAACCACACCACCTACAGCGACGGAGCGCACACCCTCCGCGAGATGACCGGCGCGGCGCGGGCGATGGGGCTGGAGTATTTCGGCGTGTGCGACCACAGCCGGAGCCTGCAAGTGGCCCACGGCCTCCCCATCGAGAAGCTGATGGAGCAGCTAGACGCCATCGCGGA